>NZ_JAMYTF010000040.1:0-49411 GCF_040322295.1 Mesorhizobium sp. M0159 | reverse complement strand
CGGCATGGGGCGACGTTATCCAATCCTGGGGACGACCTCCAAGGAATCCTCAGATAAGGGCCGACGTTCGAGACCAACCAAAGGGGATGGCGCGGCGCCTCCCCTTCTCCCCTTGTGGGAGAAGGTGGCCTCGCGAAGCGAGGTCGGATGAGGGGTGCTCCAGCTTGGCACCGGCGGCGCTCCGTCCAACACCCCTCAACAGTCTCGGCGCTGCGCGCCAATCCACCTTCTCCCACAGGGGGAGAAGGAAGAAGCTGCCGCGCTACTCCGCCTCGGCCACCATCTGCCGGCCGCCCACCCAGTCGCGCCAGGCCCTCTCATCGCCGTGGAAGACGTTGAGGTCTATGCGGCCTCTTACGCCGTGCGACAGGCCGGAGCCGGAATATTGCCAGAACAGCCATTTGCGGTCGGGATAGACCTTTGACGGGTGCGCCGCCACGGCGCGCAGCCAGAACGGATAATCGAGGAAGGCGCCCCTGAGATTGTCACGGTAGAAGTCGGGCGCGGTGTAGATGATCGGCCGCTGGCCGTAGTGGCGCTCGAGCTTGTCCATGAACACCTGCATCTTTTCCAGCACCTTTTGCCGCGATGGGCGGCGCTTGCAGCTGGAGTCGCCGTTCCACTCGACGTCGATCACCGGCGGCAGCGCACCCTCGACCCGCGGCACGTTGCGGATGAACCAGTCGGCCTGCTCGCCGGCGGTGCGGCACCAATAGAAGAAGTGATAGGCGCCGCGCTTGAGGCCGGCGGCATCGGCACTGCGCCAGTTCCTGGTGAACATCGGGTCGAGATGATCGCCGCCGTCGGTGGCCTTGATGTAGGCGAAGTTGGCGCCCTGGGCACGCAGCTTTCCCCAGTTCACATTGCCCTGCCAGCGCGAAACGTCGACGCCGTGGACGGCGAGACGCCTCGGCGAGGATGCCTTGCCGAAATTGATCGGCTTGGCATCGCGAAAACCATAGCGTGTGACCGCTTCGGCAAGCATTGCTGGTGCCGCGCGTGTCAGCCGCTTCGGCGGCGACATCAGCGCGATCACCTCGGCCGGCGGTTCGACGTCCTGATCGGGTACGTCCATCGCGACCGGCTGTTCGTCCTGCTCCTGGTCGGCAAAAGCGGGCGCAGCATCAGTTTTCGCCACGGATGCCACCGGCGCGAGTGGCCGCACAACCGAGCTGGTGGTCTCGCTGGACGGCACTTGCAGCGCATCGACGCCGGAGGTTGACGTGCAGCCGGCAAGGCACAGCGCTGCGATCGAAAAGATGACGACGCCTGATAACCGCATCTGGACCTGTACGCAAAACACAACAGACCGAAGGCAGGACAACGCCGCCGGACAAACCAAGCTGGATTCCTAACAAGAAACTACCAACAAAGTTTGAATCGAATTGTTAGGGCTTTGCGGCGGGACGTTGGCCGGGCGGAGGTGCGCTGTCCCTCCAATGTTCGGCCACGTCGCTGCCTCGGCTTGACAACTCACGGCATGAGATTAGTCTCCACTAATCTTACGGTGTAAGGCACCACGTGGAGGACGTCATGCAGCCCGCCGCCCTGTCAGAATTGCAGCCCGTAGTCCCGCCGGAGCCATGCTCGCCCGCCATCGGGGTCGACGAGATACCTCGCAACCTCAGCCGCGCCATCGAACGCGCCGAGGTCAATGCGTGGCTCGATCTCTATCGCGCCGCCCCGGCAGACTTTGCCGCAAAGCAAGGCCTTGCCATCGCCGAAGATGGCGATCTCGTCTGGACCACCTGCACGACGATCCCGTTCATCCATTTCAACTGTGTCAAAAATTTCGGCGTCGAGAGCGCGGCCACCGAGAGCCGGCTCGACGCGCTTCTGGCGCATTATCGCGACGCCGGCATTCTGCGGCCCTGGTTCTACACCAACCCACACACCGAGCCCGCGACGCTCAGCTGCTGGCTCGAGGCGCGCGGCCTGCAACGTCAGGGCGGCTGGGAACGCATCTTTCGCGACGCCACGCCATTGCCCGCTGAGCCGGTTTTCCCGACGGAGGATGTCTCGGTCGAGCGGGTGACGCCGGCAACGGCAAGGGAATGGGCTGGGTTCATCGACAGCCAATATCGGTTGCCGACCTCACCGTGGTTGCTGGCGCTGGCCGGCCGACGCGGCTGGCATCATTACATGCTGCGGCGGGAAGACGCGGTGGCGGCGGTGCGCTCGATGTTCATCGGCGCCGACGGCATGGCCTGGAGCGGCATCGACGCGCCGGTGCCCGGCATCATGGCGCCGAGCTTCGACCTCGATGCAATGCTCGGCGAAGCGATGGTGCGCGACGGACTTGCGGCCGGTGCAAAACTGTTCGTGGCCGATATCGAGGCGCCGCGAGCCGAACGTGACGGGCCAGCCTACCGCAACTATGCACGCCTCGGCTTCAAGCTTGCCTATTTCCGCAGCCATTACAGCTATTTGCCGGCAAATTCCGGCTGACCGCTTCAAGACCCTAGCTGCACAACCACAGCTTGTGACAGGTCGTGGCCATGAGGTGGGCCGGCGGTACAAAGCGATCGTTGACCGGCGCATCATCGTCTACCCGGCGGACCTTTTCTTCGAGCAACGTGCGAAGTTGTGCCGGTTGCACGCGGTCGCGCTCCATTACCAGCTTGATCATCGGATCGCTCAAGAGTTCATCCAGGGTGTTGATGCTGTCGTTCATCCGTCGCCTCCTCGACTGCCTGCCCGCATGCCAATAGATAGGCAGCAATGATGGCCCGCCAATGACGCTTTGCCGGCTATCTCGTGTCGCTTCGGATTAAATTTTGTCCAGATTCCACCTCAAGCCGGAGGTGGCGCGCCTTCAAACTGCGGCAGGCCGTCGTCGATCTGCACCCAGGGCTGCTTCGAGGCGGTCCAGATATGCATCTCAGGCCTGAACAACGAGGGATCATCGAGCGAGCCGGTGGTGATGCCGATAATGCCGGCGGAATCGCGCCGGGAAAACATCGTCGTGCCGCAGCGCGGGCAAAAGCCGCGCTTGAGATCGGGCGAGGAATTCACCGTCGCCAGCGGTCCGTCGACCGTCACATCATCGATGCGGAACAGCACGCGCGCATTGAAGGCGGCACCCAGCGCCTTCTGGCACAACCGGCAATGGCAGACGCGCTCATTGATCGGTGCCGCCTCGGCGCGGTAGCGCACCGCACCGCACAAACACCCGCCCTGATATCTTGCCATCACCCGCGTCCCTGCCCTGTGAGGATAGGCGGCATACCTATCGATAGGCGTGGCAGCGTCAATTGAAAAGCTTTGATGGCGCCATCTATAGCTGTGATGCGGCCAATACACGATTGGCCGATGCGCCGGGCCAAGGCCCCATGGGCGACATGCCGGCCATCTCGCGGAAGACGGCCGGCAGACAATTGACTGGGCGTCAGTTCGTTTCGTTGACGACCTCGTCCCAGGTCTTGACCTTGGTCTGGCCATTGAGGAACGGCAGCGCGGCAGCTGTCAGTTCCGGCGCGAAGAACACATCGTAGTGGGTGCGGTTCGGCACGATCGCCAGGCGGTTCTGCGACAGGTTCTCGCGCATCCAGCCGGCGTCCTTCAACCCGCCGCCGAGCATCTGATAGAACTTGATCTCGTGCTCGGGCCGGTACATGTCGCTGTCGCCGAACACCAGCATCACCGGCATTTTCAGCTTCGGCACGTCGGCCGAATAGTCGTAGTCCTTGCGCATATAGGCGCCGAGCTGGTCGAGCAGTTTCGGAAAATCCTCCGGATGCGGCGCAACCGCGACGTAGGATTTGTATATCGGTGTGTCCTTCATCATGTCGGCCATCGCCGCGCCGACCTGTGCCTGCTGGCCACGCATCTCGGCATAGAAGCCGTCCGCGGCGTAGCCGGTCGAGACCAGCACCAGGCGGCGCACCGTTTGGGGATGCTGGACGGCCATGCGGAAGGCGACGCCGCCGCCCAGCGAATAGCCCATCACGTCGACCTTGTCGTAGCCGAGTGCCTTGACGATCGCCGCCATGTCGTCGCCCATCGCCTCCAGGCTGAGCGGCCGGTCGCCGAGTGCGGTGCGGCCATGGCCCTGCAGGTCAACGCCGATGACGGTGCGGTTTTCGGCAAGTTTTGGCAGGATCGGCGCGAACATGTCGGTCGTGCCGAGGCCGCCATGCAGCAGAAGCAGCGGCTCGCCCTTGCCATAGACGGCGTAATAATAGTTCAGGCCGTTAATCGGCAGCAGGCCGGATTTTTCCGGCGTCGGCAGTGTTGCGGTTGCGGTCGTCATGGCGGGCTTGGCCTCCTCTGCGTTGATGGTGCCCGGCGCGGCAAACAGCGCGGCGGCCGAGGCGAAAATGGCGAAAAATACCGATCTGGACATCAGTCTCCCTCTCCCGTTTGCATCAAAGTCGCTTGGCGACCTCCTCAAGCTGTTCGGCGCACTGGCCCCAGCCCTCGTGAAAACCCATTTTCTCGTGCTGTTCGCGGTCGGCGACCGACCAATGCGCGACGCGGGCAATGTAGCGGGTCTTGCCCTCGCCCTCGTCCTCGAAGGTCAGCACGACCGTCATGAACGGCTTTTCGGACGGCTCCCACGCCTTCGTATAGGCATCGGTGAAGACGAGCTTTTTGCCCGGTACGACTTCGAGGAAGATGCCTGGATTCGGGAACTCCTTGCCGTCGGGATCGGCCATGACGACAAGGGTGGAGCCACCGGTCCGCACATCCATTTCGGCGTGCGGCGTCGTCCACGGCTTCGGCGAGAACCATTGCGTCAACAGCTTTGGCTCGGTCCAGCAGCGATAGACGTTCTCGTGCGGCGCATCGATGATGCGGGCGAGAACCAGCTCGCGATCGGAGTTGGGGGCGATGTCGAGCTTGGTGGTCATGATGTTTCCTCACACGTCGGTTTTGGCTTCCGTGTCTAGGACGAACCGACAAGACGCAAGCCGACACGGTCCGCGAAAAAATCCGCGGGACAGGAGATTCGAACGACGGAAATAAGTGGCTTCAGTGGCGCTTGGCTTGGACGAGGTAGGCGTCGATCTCGGTCTCGCCGAGCCACTTGGCCGCTTCCAGCCGATGCAACCCTTCGACCAGGATATGGCGCTTGCCGTCATGGCGCACCTGGATCGGCATCTTCATGCCGTTTTCCAGAATGTCCTCGGCCAGATGGCGGACGGTTTCGGGATGCAGCGTCTTCTTGCGCGCCGTCGGCACGTAGATATCGTTGACCCTGACCTTTTGCACTCTCAGCATATCGGCTCCCGTGGCGGACAACGCCGCCCTTTGTGAGATAGTCTGTTTGTCAGGCAAGGCCAAGTGAGCAACCCGGCAATGGCTGGCCCGATCGTTTCCAATTGACGCTTGGCCGGCGGATGGCCGAAATGGCGGCCTTCGACCTTAGCGGTGTCCATGAACCATCCGCCGACCGAGTTTCCCGATTTCGGACTGACGCCGGAGCAGCGACGCCAGGCGGTGCGCAGCCATTACTGGGAATGGCCCGGTATGGATGGCAGGCGCGGCGAAATCTGGTGCTACAGCGACCGTTTTTCCTATCGCCCCGGCGAGATGGTGGCGCTGCATGTCAGTTCGACGGCCGCCGGTTTCGGCATCGCAATCATCCGCGACGGCGGCGCGGAAACGACAATGTTCGAAAGGACCGGGATTGCGGCGCGCTGGCAAGATACGCCGGATCAATGTTCGGTCGAAGGCTGCGGCTGGCAAGCGTCGTTCGAGTTTCGCATCGGCGACGACTGGCCATCCGGCGCCTATCGCGTCACGCTTGAAGCGGACGGTCGCGACGGCAAGCCGATCCGCTGTCATCACCTTTTCATCGTCTCGCCGCAGCCCGGCAAGAAACCCGGCCGCGTGCTGCAGGTGGCTGCCACCGGCACCTGGCTCGCCTACAATACATGGGGCGGTTCCAACCATTACGAAGGCATCACCGGGCCAAGCCGGGACCAATATGCACGAATGGTGTCGACCCAACGGCCGTGGTGCCGCGGCTTCGTCGTGCTGCCCAGGGACGCGCCGCGCGTGCCGCTCGAAGTCGCGGTGCCGCCGAAAACCGTGCCGCGCTATCCGCACATGGAATGGGCCTTTGCCACCGGCCATTCGAAGAAATACGCCTCAGCCGGCTGGGCAAGCTACGACAGCCATTTCTTCCGCTTCGCCGAGCGTGCCGGCTACGCCGTCGATCTCGCCAGCCAGCACGATTTGCATTTTTCGCCCGACATTCTCGACGGCTATGACTGCGTCGTCTTCGTCGGCCACGACGAATATTGGACCTGGGAAATGCGCGATGCGGTCGACACCTATGTCGAGCGCGGCGGTCATGCGGCGCGCTTTGCCGGCAATTTCATGTGGCAGACCAGGCTGGAGGACGAAGGCCGCCGGCAGGTCTGCTACAAATACCGCGCTCGCGCCGAGGACCCGGCCTATCGCGGCGGCGATATAAGGCGCGCCACCAATTCCTGGGAAGCGCCGGAAACCGGCCGGCCGGGTGCGGCGACCTTCGGCCTCAACGCGACAAGAGGCGTCTATGCCGGCTGGGGCGGCTGCGCGCCGCGCGGCGTGCGCGGCTTTCCGGTCTACCGCCCGGAGCATTGGGCGTTTGCCGGCACCGGCATCTACTATGGCGATCTGCTCGGCGCCGACAGCCATGTCTATGGCTACGAGGTCGACGGGCTCGATTTCGAGATCCGCGGCGGCCTGCCCTACCCCAAGCCCGACAGCGGTGCACCGGACGGGCTGCAAGTGCTGGCCGTCGGCATGGCGAGCCAGGTCGAGGAAAGCGCCGACATTGCGTTCGAGGACCAGTTTCTCGGCGACGAGGACGGACGCTTCACCGCCGAGACGCTGTTCGGCGAGGCAAGCGATGCCAACCTCGACAAGGTCAAACGCGGCAACGGCATGATCGTCAATTTCCCGCGCGGCAAAGGCGAGGTGTTTCACGCCGGAAGCTGCGAATGGGTTGCCGGCTTGCTAAGGCAGGATGCGATGGTCGAGCGCGTCACCAGAATGTCCTCGACCGCTATCTTGGAAAGCCATGACATGTTGAAGTCTCCTGCCCCGGAAACTCGCGAAGCCTCGCATCTGTTTTATCTATCCAGCCTGCGCCGGCCGCTGATCGACCGCGCCGAAGGCATCTACATGTGGACGCAGGATGGCCGCCGCTTCATCGACGGATCGAGCGGTCCGATGGTTGCCAATATCGGCCACTCCAATCGCAACGTGCTCGACGCGATGAAAAGGCAGATGGACCGCGCCACCTTCGCTTACCGTCTGCATTTCGAGAACGAACCGGCAGAGGAGCTCGCGCGGCAGCTGGCCGCCAAACTCCCTGAAGGCATGGACCGCATCTTCTTTGTCTCCGGCGGCTCGGAAGCGACCGAATCCTGCATCAAGCTGGCGCGGCAATGGGCGGTCGCCACCGGCCAGCCCAGCCGTTGGAAGGTGATCTCGCGCTTTCCGTCCTATCATGGCGGCACGCTCGGCGCGCTCGCCGTTACCGGCGACGATGCGCTGTCCGAACCATTTGTGCCGATGATGCAGATGATGCCGACCGTGCCGGCGCCCATCGCCTGGCGCGACCGCGACAATCTTTCGATGGAACAGCGCGGCATCCGCTACGCCGACATGCTGGAGGAAAAGATCCTCGCCGAGGGACCGCAGAGCGTGCTCGCCTTCATCATGGAGCCAGTCGGCGGCGCTGCCACGGCAGCACTGGTGGCGCCGGACAGCTACTATCCGCGCATCCGCGAGATCTGCGATCGCTACGGCATCTTGCTCATCCATGACGAAGTGATGAGCGGTGCCGGCCGCACCGGAAAATTCCTCGGCGGCGACCACTGGAACTGCAAGCCCGACATCGTCGCGCTGTCGAAGGGGCTGGGCTCTGGCTACGCGCCGCTCGGCGCGCTGGCGGCACCGATGCGGCTGGTGCAGCCTTTGCTCGCATCGGGCGGCTTTCAGCACGGCCATACCTACGCCGGCAACCCGCTCGCCTGCGCCGCCGGGCTCGCCGTACTCGGCGAAATGGACGGTCTCGGCCTGATCGCCAATGCGGCTGACATGGGCGAGCTTTTGATGGACGAGTTGAAGCGATTGGCGAAGCGGTTTCCGTTCATCGCCGACGTCCGTGGCAAGGGCCTGCTCACCGGTGCCGAGATGCTTGCGGATCCCGACACTCTGAGGCCGATCGAGCCGGCAAAGAAGGCCACCCAGCGGCTGCTCGACCTCGCCTATGAGCGCGGCCTGATCATCTACGGACGCAAGGTCAAGGGCGGTGTCGACGGCGACAATTTCATGGTCGCGCCGCCGATGATCGTCACCGCCGCGCAGATCGGCGAGATCATATCCATCATCGGCGACTCGCTCGAGGTGCTGGCCGGCGAGCTCGACCTGCCGGTCGAAGGCTGAGAGGCGAACATGGCGCCGCGAAAGGTCATTATCACTTGCGCCGTCACCGGGTCGGTACACACCCCGTCGATGTCTCCGCATCTGCCCGTGACGCCGGACCAGATCGCCGCAGACGCGATCGCCGCCGCCGAGGCCGGCGCTTCGATCCTGCATCTTCATGCCCGCGACCCCAAGGATGGGCGGCCGACCGCCGACCCCGAGGTGTTCATGCAGTTTCTGCCGCGCATCAAGCAGGCGACCGATGCGGTGATCAACATCACCACCGGCGGATCGTCGCTGATGACGCTCGACCAGCGGCTGGCCGCGCCGCTCAGGGCCGAGCCGGAAATGTGTTCGCTCAATATGGGGTCGATGAACTTTGCGCTGTTCCCGATGCTCGAGCGGCCGCGAGAATGGCAGCACGAATGGGAGCCGAAGCTGCTCGAGGCTACCCGTGACACGATCTTCAAGAACACCTTTGCCGATATGGAGACGGTACTGGAAAAGCTTGGGCGCGGCTGTGGCACGCGTTTCGAATTCGAGTGCTACGATGTCGGCCATCTCTATTCGCTTGCGCATTTCCGCGACCGCGGGCTGGTCTCGGGACCATTGTTCATCCAATTCGTGCTCGGCATATTGGGTGGTATCGGCGCCGATCCAGAAAACCTGGTCCACATGAAGTGCATCGCCGACAAACTGTTCGGCGACAGCTACCAGTTTTCCGTGCTGGCGGCCGGACGCCACCAGATGCCGATGATCTCGATTGCGGCGGCGATGGGCGGCAATGTCCGCGTCGGGCTGGAGGACAGCCTCTACGACGGGCGCCAGCTTGCCAAGTCCAATGCCGACCAGGTCCGCCGGATCCGCGGCGTGCTGGAAGGGCTGTCGCTGGACGTCGCAACGCCGGCCGAGGCACGGCAGATGCTGGCGCTCAAGGGCGGCGACCGCGTGGCGTTCTGAGATGAAGGCCGTGACCAACCCACCGTCAAGAGACATTGTCATCCGGCCCGGGACCGTCGAGGACGTCGAAACCATCCACGCCGCGCTCCTGCGGCTCGGCGCGCATGTCGGCGCACATCAGGAGATCACCTCGACAGCTCAGGATCTCCGCACCTATGGCTTTGGCGAGAAGCCTGCCTTCTCGACCTTGATCGCCGAAGTCGGTGGCGAATTTGCCGGGCTTTGCCTGTATTTTCCGATCTTCTCGACATGGATGGGACGGCCCGGCGTCTATGTGCAGGACCTCTATGTCGAGGACCGTTTTCGTGGCCGCAGGATCGGCGAGCGCCTGCTGCGCCGGGTGGCGGCGCAGTGCCGGAAGGCAGGCGGCGTCTATCTCAGGCTGTCCGTCGACACCGACAACAAGACCGCCAAGGCTTTTTACGAACGGTTAGGCATTGGCTGGTCGAGCTACGAGCAGGTGCAGAAGATCGTCGGCGACGCCTTTTTCGCCTTTGCCGATGCACCGGAGGAGCCAACATGAAAGCCTTCTATGCCGAAGAACAGAAGCGCCACGACCCGAAGGCGTTCCTCTCAAGCGGCGCGCCGCAGCCCAATCCGGAAAAGCCGGAACGGGTCGAGCGATTGTTAGCCGGCACCAAGGCTGCCGGCTGCACGATCGAACGGCCGCGGGATCACGAGCTCGGCCCGATTGCGGCGGTGCATACGCCGGAATATCTCGATTTTCTCCAGCATATCTTCGCGCGCTGGCAGCGCATCGAGGGCGCCTCGGCCGAGGTCATCCCCAATATCCATCCGATCGCGCGGAACGGCTCCTATCCGGCCTCGGCGGTCGGCCAGGCCGGCTACCACATGGCCGACACCGCCTGCCCGATCTCCAGCGAGACGTGGCAGAGCGCGCTTTGGAGCGCCTGGAGCGCGGTTGAAACCGCCGAGGCGGTGATGTCGGGAGCGCCGGCCGCCTATGCGCTGTGCCGGCCGCCCGGCCATCACGCCTTTGCCGATGTCGCCGGCGGCTTCTGCTTCATCAACAATTCGGCGGTCGCTGCACAGGTTCTGCGCAAGCAGGCGGCGCGGGTGGCGATCCTCGATGTCGACCTGCACCACGGCAACGGCACGCAAGGCATCTTCTATGCCCGGCCGGACGTGCTCACCGTGTCGCTGCATGCCGACCCGGTGCGCTTCTACCCGTTTTTCTGGGGCTATGGCGACGAGCGCGGCGAAGGCGCCGGCCTCGGCTACAATCTCAACCTGCCGCTGCCGCGCAAATCCGGCGATGCAGCGTTCCTCGAAGCGCTGGAGGCATCGTTCCAGCGCATCAACGCCTTCTCGCCCGATGCGCTTGTGGTGGCTCTGGGGCTAGATGCCTTCGAAGGCGATCCGTTCGGCGGGCTGTCGGTGAGCACGCCTGGTTTTTCGCGCATTGGCGAGGTGATCGCCGGGCTCGGCCTGCCAACGGTCATCGTCCAGGAAGGCGGCTATCTCTGCGACGAGCTCGGCGACAATCTCACCGCCTTCCTCACCGGTTTTGGCGGCGCCCACAAGCGATGATCCGCCCGCGAGGGCCGCTCAGGATCGTTCCTGCCTCAGCATGGCGACAACGCGGTGCACGCTCTCCAGCGTCTCGTCGATTTCGGCTGAAGTGTTGTAATGAGCGATTCCGATGCGCACCACCCCCTGCTCGGCCGGAATGCCGAGCTGGTGGACGATCTCCCAGGCGTAGTTGTGGCCGGACCACAGGAAGATGTTTTCGGCATTCATCTGCCGCACGATCGTCTCCGGCACGATGCCTTCGACAGTGAACGACACCGTCGGCACACGCTCATTGATCCGCTTCGGATCGGTGATGCCGTGGATGGTCAGGCCGGCAATATCCGACAGACCGTCGATCAGCTGTTGCGCCAGCGGGTTCTCGTAAGCGATTGAAACTTCGAAGGCCTTGGCGATTTTCAGCCGACGCGATCCTTGCGCGCCGGCTGCCGCGCCCAACTCGGCAAAATAATCGACAGCCGCCGACAGGCCGGCCATCAATTCAATTTGCGGCGTGCCGAGCTCGAAGCGCTCCGGCAAGGCATTGGACGAGCAACGGCATTTATACGGCTTAAGCGCATCGATAACGTCCAGCCTGCCCCACAAAATTCCCATATGAGGGCCGAAGAACTTGTAAGCCGAGCAGATCAGGAAATCGCAGCCGAGGTTTTGGACGTCGATCAGGCCATGCGGCGCGAACTGGACGGCATCGACGTAGACCAACGCACCAGCCCGCCTGGCGATGCCGGTCAACGCCTTCACCCGGTTGATCGACCCGGTGAGATTGCTGGCGTAGTTGAGCGCGACGAGCCGCGTCCTCTCGGAAAGCAGCGCGGCGAGCGCCGCCTCCTCGATCTGCCAGCTCTGCTGGTCGAAAGGCAGCCAGCGCACCACAAGGCCAAGGTCTTCGGCCAGTTGCAGCCAGGGTGAGACGTTGCCCTCATGGTCCATGCGGGTGAGGATGATCTCGTCCCCGGGCTTCACCGTGCGGCCGAGCGTTCGCGACATGTGGTAGGTCAATGTCGTCATGTTGGCACCGATGATAATTTCCTGCGGGCTCGCAGCGCCGAGAAAATCCGCCATCGCCAGATGGGCCTCGTCCCCTATGTCTTGTGCTGCAACGGTGGTCTCGAAGAAGCCGCCGAGGTTGGCATTCGTGGTCAGCAAGCAACGCGATACTGCGTCCCCCACCGACTGCGGCACCTGCGTGCCGGCAGGATTGTCGAGATAGATGCGCCGGCGGCCCTTGTCGGTCAGCGACAAGGCCGGAAATTTCGCGCGCACCGCGTCGATCCGGAAGTCCATGGCTGTTCCCCTCTCCTTATGACGATCGGACAACCGCGTCCCGACGCATCAAGGGCACGGATTGCCGACGCGCTGGTGGATCGCATCAACGGCTTTCTGCATGTCCTCGGTCCAGACCACGTCGGCGGAAGAGAGCGCCATTTCGAGTTGCGAAATGGTGGTGGCGCCGATGATGTTCGAGGTGACCAAGGGCCGGTTCGAGACATAGGCATTGGCAAACAGCGCCGGCTCCATGCCGAAGGTGCGCGCCAACCGGTTGTATTCGAGCTGCACCTCGGCAGCATTCGGCGTCTCGTAGCGCTGGCCGCGGTTGAACAACTGCGAGCGCGAGCCCTGCGGCCGCGCGCCATGATCGTATTTGCCGGTCAAATAGCCTTGCGCCAGCGGCGAATAGGCAAGCAGCGACACCTGCTCGCGCTCGCAGACTTCGGCAAGGTTCACCTCGAAGGTGCGATTGACGAAATTATAGGCGTTCTGCAGCGAGGCGACGCGCGGGCCGAGGCCCTTGTCGGCTTCGGCGATGAAACGCATGACGCCCCAGGAATTCTCGTTCGACAGGCCGAAATGGCGGATCTTGCCGGCCTTCACCAGTTCATCAAATACGGCAAGCGTCTCGGCGATCGGCGTCTCGCCTTCCGGCACGCCGGCGGCATCGGAGCGTCGCGGTACGGCGCCGATGCGGTTCGGATTGGCGCCCCACGGCACGTCGCGTTCCGGCCAATGGATCTGATAGAGGTCGATGTAATCGGTGTTGAGCCTGGCAAGTGACTTATCGATAGCGTCGAAGATGTCGGCGCGCACCAGCTTAGACGGGCGGTCGCCGCGAAACCAACTGTTGGCGGTGCGACCAACTACCTTCGAGGCGATGATCACCTGGTCGCGATTGCGCTTCTCCTTCATCCAATTGCCGATGAATGTCTCGGTACGGCCTTGTGTCTCCGCCTTGGGCGGGATCGGATAGAGTTCGGCGGTGTCGATGAAATTGACACCGCGAGCAAACGCCAGATCCATCTGGGCGTGACCGTCCGCCTCGGTGTTCTGCTGGCCCCAGGTCATCGATCCGAGGCAGATTTGCGACACGAAAAGATCGGTCTGGCCGAGACGGCGTTTGTGCATGGAGTTTCTCCGGCGGGAATTTTGCGCGGCTGCGCGAGGAGGAAGCAATAGCATACAGGAAAGCGCCGCCCGCTTCCAAGCCCACCGACGGCAGGCCCGGCGACTTTCCCAGGATGCCGGCAAACGGACTTTTTTTCGTGCGGCTAACAAAAAAGCCGGACTGCATGTGAATGCAGTCCGGAAGTTCGCCAGGAATGGCGAGGAAAACCGGCCAAGTGCCGGCACTGAGGCCTACGGTCGAAGCATCGCAGAAGTTTCGCCGGAACAGCCGAATTATGTCAAAAAAGATCAGGGCAGCATGGCTGCCATGCGAATGCCGCACTGCACAATTGTCATGATCTGCCTATATTGACGGCCGTGGAGGTTCAATAAGGGGCTTGAATCATGGGATTCTTCACTGAAATGTTCGCCCGTCCGCGTCCGCGGGAACAGCTGCGCTATCGAGCCGCGCTGGCGCTGCTCCATTCGATGAGCAATGCCGATCGCGCCGATATCGGCGTCAAGCCGGCCGATTTCCCGCGCACCGCCCGGGAAATGTCCCTACGCTAAACAGCGCGCCGCGAGATATCCCGGCGCGGCCGGGATATCTCCCGAGCGAATCTCAACGCAATCCGAGGAAAATCGACTTGCCCAATGGCACGCCGTTGTGACGCAGGATGTCATAGGCGGTGGTCAGGTGGAAATAGAAATTGGGCATGGCGGCATGCAGCAGATACTGCATTCCCGGCATCGAAACCTCGCGTCCCGCAAGCCGCAGTTCGATCATCCTGTCATCTGAACCATCGAATTCGGCCGCCGAAAATGTCGCGAGATGAGCCAATGTCTTGGCAAGGCGGGCCTGCAGATCAGCGAAGCTCGCCTCATTGTCCTCATATTTTGGCACCTCGCGCCCGGCAAGCCGCGACGGCGCGCCTTTGGCGTGATCGGTGGCAATCTGTACCTGCCTGGTCAGCGCAAACATGTCCGGCGCCAGCCTCGCCGTCAGATACACCTGCGGATCGATCTTGCGATCAGCCGCATTTTGCTCGGCAATGTTCAGCACATTGGCTAGTGCCTTCAGCCTCGCCGAAAATACCGGCACGGATGCTTCATACATTGATATGGTCACAAGAAATCTCCACGCGGCCCGACTGCCCACGGCGAGAGGTAGCGCTTTCGCAGGCGATTGTTCAAGCGTCACCACGCCGCCGCAATCGATATGATAGGATTTTTCATCGAGTGGAGGTTCCCGATGAGACGCGCCTTGTTCGCAGCGACCGCTTTTTTCTCCCTTGCCGCTACCAGCCAACCGGTGCTCGCCGCCGACGCGCCTTACATAGACGACAGGTCGAATGCCGAAGCGGTCATCCGGTCGCTTTATAGTGCCATCAGCCGGCACGAATTCGCGCGCGCCTGGGACTATTTCGGCGACACCAAGCCGGCAAAGGATTTCAATTCCTTCGTCAAAGGCTATGACGGCACGGACACGGTCGAAGTCAAAACCGGTGGCGTATCCGAAGACGGGGCTGCCGGCAGCATCTACTACAGCGTTCCGGTCGCCATCCGGGCGACGGCCAAGGACGGCAGCGAGAATGTCTTTGCCGGCTGCTATACGCTGCGCCAGATCAACGCCTCGATCCAGGAACCGCCATTTCGCGCAATCTTCATCGACAAGGGTGCGCTGAAACCCTCAAAGGCCGATTTCGAAGATGCCGGGCCGGCAAGCTGCGGCGAAGGACCGCCGCCGCCGAAGAAGGACGCAGCGCTTGAGCAGGCCAACAAGGCGTTTGCCGCGACTTATGGCGACCAGTGCGACAAGGACATGCCCGGCGGCGATCCGCGAGGAGAGCCGGACGCCTACTCGCTCCGCTACAAGGATGCGGGGGCGGCCGAAAACGAGCCCGAACGCGAGACACGGCTGTTTCGCTTTTTCTGCTCGATGGCCGCCTACAATGAGAGCGCAGTCTATTACATCTACGACGACGTATCGGGCGTCCGGCAATTACAATTCGCGTCACCGGAACTCGATATTCGCTATGAGAACAACAATAGCGAAGGCAAGGTCGAGGGCATCAACATCATCGGCTTCCAGACTGACGACCAGTTGGTCAACTCCGAATATGACGAGGCCACCAAAACGATTTCATCCTTGAACAAGTGGCGCGGCGTCGGCGACGCCTCGTCGGCCGGCACCTACCTGTTTCGCCACGGCAATTTCTCGCTGGTGCAGTATGAGGTCGATGCCTCTTATGACGGCGAGATCAACCCGCAGACCGTGCTCGACTACAACACCGCGCCCTAAGGGACCTTCGATAACATCCAGTTGAGTGTGCCCCGCCAGTCGGTCATGCGGATCGGCGTGCCATGTGTGCCGGTCTCGAAGCGGACAAAGCGGGTCGGGTAGGCTTTCGATTTGCCCAGAATCGATCGGAAGAAGGCTTCCTGTTTCTCGATTGGAAACACCGGGTCCTTGCTGCCCTGGCCGAAGAAGACCGGCACACGGCGCTTGAATGCGGAGCTTGAGAAGAAACTCTCGTCCCACAGCGAGCCGAGCAGCAGCAGCCCGTCGATGCGCCCGCCGGAGTCCTTTCGGCCTGCCAGCTTCCAGCACAACGCGCCGCCCATAGAGCCGCAGGCGACGAAGATTTTTGCGCGCGGCGACTGTTCGGCATAGTGGCCGATCAATGCGGCGATCTGGGCGGCACCGGTGTCGCCGAAATCGGAAAAATCCGGCGACAGATAGAGGCCGCCATTACCGGCCATCAGGTTCTTGATACGGTTGAAATTGCCGCCGAAAGTGAAATCGTCAGCACCCTGCTTACGGCTGCCGCCCTGCCCGTGCAGATAAAGCACGATGATGCTGGCGCCCCCGGTCTTGCCGACGGCAATGTGGCGGACATCGCCTGCATCGGTCGGCAGCAATAGATCTTGCTGCACCTTACGCACGCCGGTGTCGGTGTATTGCGCGTGCACACGACGCTCAGGCACTTCGTCACGAGCGTTGATGTCGCGCAGCTCACGATAATCGACGACCGTATAGGCGCCGTTGCTCTCGGACGAGAGTGTGACCGGATAGGCGAACAGATCGTCCTTGAAGGGTTTGAGTTCGAGAGCGTTGGCGTAGGCGACACAAAAGAGCTGCAAAAGAATCGCCATCAGCAGGGCCGGGAGGCCAGAGGGGGGCAAGCGGAACCGGAAGCAGGAACGAAAGGCCATCCCTCAGCCATGCGTTTTTCGGCTTCGGTTTGTCAATCCTGCAGCACGCCGCCGGCGCCTTCCAGCGCCTCGCGCGTGTCGACGTCGACGGCTGCCCCTTCGCCGATCTCGACATCGATGACGTCGAGCCCTTCGGCCTCGACCAGATGGCGGGCGCCGGTATCGCCTTCGAGGTGAGCGATCGCGGCAAACAGCGAACGCGGCAGCAGCACCGGATTGCCGCGCCGCCCATCGTGCGAGGCCCGCACCACTGATCGGCCTTCGGACCTGCGGAACGCCTCGATCAGCCTGTCGAGGTCGGCCGAGGCGACGCCGGGCATATCGCCGAGGACAATCATGGCGCCGGCGGCGTCGCCGGAAATCTTGGCGATGCCGGCCTTCAGCGACGAAGACAGACCCTCGGCGAAATCCGGATTGTCGGCGAAGGTCACATCGAGGCCAGACAGTGCACTGCGCACGCGCTCGCTCTGGTGGCCGGTGACGACGATGGTGGCCGCGGCTTTCGAACCGACCGCGCGTTCGGCGGTGCGGCGGACCAGGGGCTTGCCATCGAACAGTGCCAAGAGCTTGTTCGGCCCGCCCATGCGGCTGGAGCGGCCGGCGGCCAGAAGCACGATCTCGATCTTTGGTTCGGCTTTGGCCGGCAACGGCTCGCGCGGTTGCGGCCGCGTCGGAATTTCCATCAACAGCCCGCCGACACCCATGCCGGCAATATCCCTGGCGGTCACGTCGAGACCGGCGATCAGCCGGTCGAGCACCCAGTCGAAGCCGTTCTCCTTGGGACTGCGGGCGCAGCCCGGCGCACCGATGATGCGCTTGCCGCCGAGTGTGCCGAGCACCAATAGATTGCCGGGATCGACCGGCATACCGGCGCGGATGACAGTGCCGCCCGCCCTTTCGATCGCAGCAGGAACGACGTCGCCGAAATCGGCCATCGCCGAGGCGCCGAAGATAACCACCATATCGTTGTCGCGGATCAGCGAGGCCACAGCGTCGGCGACGGGGATAATTTCATGCGGGGTTCGACGCTCCGCCGTCAGCCTGCCGCCCGAACGCGCCAGGCGCGCTTCGGTGACGCGCAGCGTCTTGTCGAGCACGCTGGGTTTGATGCCGGGCAGCACCGTCTGGATGACGCCGACGCGCACCGGCTGATAGGCGTTGACCGCAAATATCTCGCCGCCGGCGCAGATCCTTGCCAGGGCATCGACCAAAGCGGAGGCGACCGCAAATGGGATGATCTTCACCGTTGCTACCATCTGACCTTTTTCGACCGGCGCATGCTGCGCCAGCGTGGCGATGGTGATCGTCGGATCGACGGCGTTGATGGCGTCGATCATCGCCGCGTCGACGGTGAACATGCCGGCAGCCTGCGCGTGGAGGTTGACCCTACCTGTCGCGGCGGGCCTCGCCTCGATGTTGCGATGGATCATGGATGCGGCGATCTTTTCGGCAGCGACGTCCTCGCTGAGATCATCGGGCGCCAACACCGCCGCTACGACCTCGGAAACGCCAGCGGCCTTCAACAGGGACACATCCCCGGCGCTTAGCCTGTGCGCCTTGCGGAAGCGGCGCTCTCCGACCGTGGTGGCGTGCGCAAGCACTGCCCCTTCGGCCGTATCGATCGCAACGGGACCAAATTTCACGCGACCGCGCCTTTGGATTCGAGACCACGGGAGCGAAAGGCGTGGATCGCTTGCGCCAACACCGCGACGGCGATCTCGGCCGGGCTGGCAGCCCCAATGTCGAGGCCGATCGGGGCATGAATGCGGGCGATCTGGTCGGCGGTCGCTCCCGAAGCCAGCAGGCGTTGCACACGTTTGGCGTGGGTCTTGTGGCTGCCGAGCGCGCCGACATAAAAGCAGCCGGCGTCGAGCGCCGCCTTCAGCGCGAAATCGTCGATCTTCGGATCATGAGTGAGGGCAGCCAGCGCCGTATAGCCGTCGAGCGGCTGGCGATTCAGCACATCCTCCGGCCATTCGGCATGTAGCGCGATATCGGGAAAGCGGTCGGACGTGGCAAACGCCGTGCGCGGGTCGATGATCTCTACGGGATAGCCGGCGATCCTGGCCATCGGTGCCAGCGCCTGGCTGATGTGGACGGCGCCGATCACTACCAGGCGCGGCTGCGGCAGATGTGCGTTGAGGAAGAAGGTCCGTCCCTCAGCTTCGACCGAACCGGAATTGCCCGTGCGAAATGCCTTGGCGACGGCCGCCCCGAGTTCGCCGGCAACCTGGTCGCTCTCGCGCACGATACGGTCGCGGCCGTCGCCAAGATCGGTTACCAAAATCGCCGCGCGGCGGGCACGACGTTCGGCGTTGAGTGTCTTCAGCGCGTAAGGATCCATCGAGAATCAGCCCAATCTTTCAACATAGACCTTGATGCGGCCGCCGCAGGACAGGCCGACTTGCCAGGCGGTCTCGTCTGCGACGCCGAATTCGAGCATTTTGGCCTTGCCGCTATCGATAACCTCGACCGCCTCGGTGACTACGGCGCCTTCGACGCAGCCGCCCGAGACGGAGCCGTGGAAATTGCCTTCGGCGTCGATGACCAGGTGGCTGCCGACCGGGCGCGGCGCCGAGCCCCAGGTCTCGACCACGGTGGCAATGGCGACATCCTTGCCGTCCTTCATCCAGCCCTCCGCGATGATCAGCGGGTCGCGAGCCTCATCGAGATAGATACTGTGTTCCATGATTTCTCCCTGGCAGACATGTGGTTATGCGACGCGCTTCACGCCAGCCTCGATCCACCGCCGCGGGTTGACCGAACGCATAAAAACAACACGGTCGCCAGCGACCGGTCCGCCACACAATCCGCACGGGTCAACCGGATCGAGCGTCTCGTCGATCGTCCGCGGCGCCGGACGCGGTTTTCAACTCGGTCATCCTGTCTTCGCGGACGCGGCCATCTGAAAGCCTCTACAGAGCGTGGTAGCCGCGGTTGTGATAGATCAGCGGCCGCAAATTATCGCCGATGCGCAAACCTGTAACCTTGCCAAAAAGCACACGGTGGGTGGCCAGATCCTTGGAGTCGATCAGTTCGCAGTCGAAGACGGCGAGCGCGCCCTTCAGCGTCGGCGCACCGGTCGAGATCACATCCCATTCGGCCAACGCGAAACGCTCCTCGACCGGCAGGCCGGTAATGCCGGAAAAGGCGATCGACAGCGGCTCCTGATCCGAAGCCAGCGTGTTCAGGGCAAATTTGCCGTTTTCCACGAACGGCTCGTTCTTGGGATTTTCACGATTGAGGCAAACCAGGATGGTTGGCGGCGTGTCCGACACCGAGCAGGCCGCGATCACCGTCGCGCCGCGCCTGCCGGCAGGGCCATCGGTGGTGACTACATGCACATGGCCAGCAAAATGGGCCATCGCGTCGCGGTAGGCCTGCGGCCCGATGTCATTCTTCTTCAGCACCGATGATTTTCCACTAGTCAGAACCAACCGTTATATATGGGGGGATATTGCAGGCCACAAGCGAAGTGCTTGACCTATATCCCGAATTCGCGTGTTGCGCCAAAGCTGGCCAGCCTTTAGGTCTTGACGGCATTGGCGCCGGCAACCACGCGACCGGCGTGGAGGAATTCTTCGCTCGCATGCGACCTTGGACAACCACGATAGCGGTGCTGGCCTGGCTCTCGGTCGCCTGCAGTGCAAATGCCGAGACGCTGCTGGTCGGCGTCGCGGCACCTTTGTCGGGGCCGTCGGCGATCCTCGGCAAACAGATCGAGGCCGGCGCGACAATGGCGGCTGAAGCGAACGATGCCGAAATCAAGACGATCGATGACGCCTGCACGGCCGACGGTGGCGCCGCCGCCGCGCGGGAGTTCACCGCGGCCAAGGTCAACGTCGTCATCGGGTTTTTGTGCACCGACGCAATCGAGGCGGCTCTGCCGATCCTCAAGGATGCCGGCATACCGGTGATCACCGTCGGCGTGCGCACGGAAAGCCTGACCGACCGGCGCGCCAAGACCGGATGGCCGATCTATCGTCTCGGGCCGCGCGGCGACGACGAGCGCAATGCCGTCGCCGCCATCCTCGCCCGCCTATGGCAGACCGAGCTGTTCGCCATAGTCGACGACGGCACGATCTATGGCCGCGAAATGGCCGAGACGTTTCGGGCAGCCGCCGAGCAAGCGGCTCTGAAGCCGGTGTTCGTCGACACGTTCCGGCCGCAGCTCGACAACCAGATCGGCCTGATCGGCCGGCTGAAGAAAGCCGGCGCAACGCATGTCTTTGCCGGCGGCGACGGCGATGATGTCGCCATTATGGGCCGGGATGCCGGCCAGCTAAATACCGGCATGGTGTTTGCCGGCGGCGAAGCGTTGCGCGCGCCGCTCGGCGACGTGCCTTATGCCGTCGGCACGCTGATGATCGCGCCGCCCGAATGGGCCGATGTCGCCGACCCCAAGGTGTTGCAGAGCTTTGCCGGACAAAATATCGTGCCGGAAGGTTACACGCTTCCCGCCTATGCCGCGGTCGAGATCGCCAAGGCGGCTTCAGCATTGCCGCAAAGCTCCGGCGAGAGGCTAGCCAACGTGCTGACCGCGCATGACTTCACCACGGCGATCGGACCGATCCGCTTTGACGAAAAAGGTGACCTGACGCAAAATCCTTATCGAGCCTACCGTTTCGACGGCGGCCGTTTCGTGCCGGCGGAGAGCCAATGATGTCCAGCACGGGGATGTTCCATACGGGTCCGCGCAATCTCATCACGGACGTCGCCGGCCTGCGTGTCGGCAATGCGGCGGATGCCAAGCTGAAATCCGGTGTGACCACCGTCATCTGCGACGAACCGGCCGTGGCCGGCGTGCAAATCCTGGGCGGTGCGCCGGGCACCCGCGAAACCGACCTGCTCGAGCCGCACAATTCGATCCACGCCATCCATGCCGTGGTGCTTTCGGGCGGTTCGGCCTTTGGCCTCGACGCCGCGTCGGGGGTGCAGGCGGCGTTGCGTGAAAGGGGCATCGGCGTCGAGGTTGGCGGCTTTCGCGTGCCGATCGTGCCGGCGGCGATCCTGTTCGATCTGCGCAATGGCGGCGACAAGGATTGGGGCCGGTATCCGCCTTACCGCGACCTCGGCTACGAAGCCGCGCAAGCCGCCGCGATCGACTTTGCGCTCGGCACCGCCGGCGCGGGTGCCGGCGCGCTGAGCTCCGGCCTGAAGGGCGGGCTCGGCTCGGCCTCGACGGTGCTGGACAGCGGCGTCACCATCGGCGCGCTCGCCGCCGTCAACCCGACCGGCTCGGTGACGGTCGCCGGGACCCGCCATTTCTGGGCGGCGCCGTTCGAGATCGGCGACGAGTTCGGCGGGTTAGGCTATCCCTATCCGATGCCTGACGATGCCAGAAAGGTCCTGCTGAAGTTCCGTGACAAGCATGCGGCAGAGCAGGTGGAAACCGGCGCCAACACCACTATCGCCGTGATCGCCACCGATGCCGTCCTTACCAAGGCCGCCGCCAAACGCCTGGCGATATCAGCGCATGACGGCTTCGTGCGCGCCATTTGGCCGACGCACACGCCCGCCGACGGCGATCTGGTCTTCGCGCTGGCAACGGGCAAGAGCGGCATTGAGCTCGCGCCCAACGATGCCATCGATCTCTACGCCGCGGCCGGCGCCACCATGGCGCGCGCCATCAGCCGCGGCGTCTTTGCCGCGACGCCTGCCGAGGGCGATCTGTTCCCGGTCTGGTCGTCGCGCTGAACGCGCCGACGCTATGGTCGGGCGACCGCGATCAGGTGGGGTCGGATTTTTCTTCCTCGAACGTGACCGCAACATCCGAGTTTGCCGACAGCCGCACCTTCTGACCCTCGACCTCGGCAACGAGGCTGAGAGGAATGAAGTGGTGATGGCCTTTGTGAACGCCCTCGCCGCTGTCGCGCTTGGTCAGCTTGATTCTTTGTCCATCCACCTTGTCGACGGTGCCGACATGGACGCCGTCGGCGCCGATCACTTCCATATGTTCGCGAATCTTGGCTGCATCGGTCATGGGGGTCTCCATTGTCATGGGGGTCTCCATTAGAGCGCCGCGCGTCCCTTTGGACGCGCAAAGGACGCTCTAAACACTTTAAATCAGCGCATCGTACTTTCGGAAAATCGATTCCGATTTTCGGGCCGATGCGGTGAAGCTGCCGACAATAACAAACGGCGGCCGGATTGGATGCATCGACTTTGTGTTTCAGGCAGCACGATCTTTTGACGGCATCGTGATAGGGAATTTAACGACGTCGACTGCCTGAACGGAAAGCCCCATGCGAAATCTTGCCCTGTTTGCCGTCTGCCTGCTTGCCCAGCTTGCAACTTTGGTCGCCGCCCACGCAGGCGATGTCGCCGAGCTTGAGATCCTCGGCTTCAGCCGTGACGGCGGGGTCTTCGCCTTCGAAGAATATGGCGTCCAGGACGGATCGGGATTCCCGTATGCCAACCGCTACTACATCGACACCGCCGACGACAGTTTTCTGAAGGGCTCGCCGATCCGGATTCGGCACGAAGACGAGAATGCCACGCCGGAGGCAGCGCGGCTGCAGGCCCGGCAAAGGGGCGAAGCGATCGTCAGCCAGGCGGAACTCACGGCAAATCGCGGCATCACCGCCGGCTTCAACCCGGTGACCGAGCTTTCTGCCGATCCCTTCCGCATGGTAGTCAACCCGCGCCCGATCTTTTCGCCCGTCGACGATCCGCTCGAGTTCCGGCTCGACCAGATCGGCATGAACGACACCGAACGTTGCCAGAGCCAGGGCGAGATCAACGGCTTTCGCCTGCTGCGCATCGAGGCAAAGGACGGCGGCCAGACAAAGATTATCCACGAGGACAAATCCGTACCGCAAAGCCGCGGTTGTCCGAATGGCTACCGGATCGGCGCGGTTCAGACATTTTCGCTGGATAGCCTCAGCACCTATGCCGTGCTGATCGCGGTGCGCCAATACGACTTCGAAGGGCCGGACTATCGCTGGATCGCTGTGACCGGCCGCCTGTGACGCCTCCCGCCATGCGCTACCGCGCCCTGCATCGTCTCCGCCGCGCTCTGCCGCCGCTGTGCACCGCATTTGTCGGTGCCTTGCTGTGGGCCATGGCGATGGGCGTCAGCGCACTGCTCAATCTAATGCAGTACGATTGGGAGACCCCGGTAAAGATCCGCTGCGTCTCATTGATTTATGCTGCCGGCGGTGCGCTGGCCTTCCCGGTTGGGCTTTTCCTGGCGCGGCTGGTCTCGCTCGGACGCCACTGGGAGATCGCCCTCGCCGCCGCCTTCGTCTGCCTTCTCGCCGCGACTATCGCCTTCACCGGCGGCCTTTTTGGGCTGCAATACCGCTCCTACTATGTCCAATGGCATGCGCCCGCGCTCACCATCACCTGGGCTTTGCAGTTCGTGTTCACGATGTTGACGGCGCTCTACCAGTTCGTCGTCCTCGGCATCCGGTTGTATTTTCCGCTCGGTTTCATTGCGCTCGCAGTCGCCAGCGTCTGGTTTGCGCGGCAGCAGCGTTGAGCATTTTGCCTGCCTCTGTTAGGACGCGGGCAAACGCTCTCGCAAGTCAGGACCGACTGATGATCCCTCGCTACTCCCGGCCGGAAATGGTGGCCATCTGGTCGCCCGAAACCCGGTTCCGCATCTGGTTCGAAATCGAGGCCTATGCTTGCGACGCACTGGCCGAACTCGGCGTCATTCCGAAGGAGGCCGCCAAGACCATCTGGGAAAAAGGCGGGGCGGCGAAGTTCGACGTCGAAGCGATCGACGAGATCGAGCGCGTCACCAAGCACGACATCATCGCCTTCCTCACCCATCTTGCCGAATTCGTCGGACCGGATGCCCGTTTCATCCATCAGGGCATGACATCCTCCGACGTTCTCGACACCTGCTTTGCCGTGCAGCTCACCCGGGCCAGCGACATCCTCCTGGCCGACATTGACGGGCTGCTTGCGGCGCTCAAGCGCCGCGCCTTCGAGCACAAGGATACTATCACCATCGGCCGCAGCCACGGTATTCATGCCGAGCCGACCACCTTCGGGGTCAAGCTGGCGCAGGCCTATGCCGAATTCTCGCGCTGCCGCGAGCGGCTGGTGCACGCGCGTGAGGATATAGCGACTTGCGCCATCTCGGGTGCGGTCGGCACCTTCGCCAATATCGATCCCTATGTCGAAGAATACGTGGCCAGGAAACTCGCGCTGAGGCCGGAGCCGGTGTCGACGCAGGTGATCCCGCGCGACCGCCATGCGATGTTCTTCGCCACGCTCGGCGTCATCGCTTCGTCGATCGAGCGGCTGGCGATCGAGGTGCGCCATCTGCAGCGCACCGAGGTGCTGGAGGCGGAAGAGTATTTTTCGCCCGGCCAGAAGGGCTCGTCGGCGATGCCGCACAAGCGCAACCCGGTGCTGACCGAGAACCTCACCGGCCTTGCCCGCATGGTGCGCTCGTTCGCATTGCCGGCAATGGAGAATGTGGCGCTGTGGCACGAGCGCGACATCTCGCATTCCTCGGTCGAGCGCATGATCGGGCCCGACGCGACGGTGACGCTCGATTTCGCGCTCTCGCGGCTGACCAGCGTTGTCGACAAACTGCTCGTCTACCCCGACAACATGCTGAAGAACATGAACAAATTCCGCGGCCTCGTGCATTCGCAGCGCGTGCTGCTAGCGCTGACGCAAGCCGGCGTTTCGCGCGAGGACGCCTACCGGCTGGTGCAGCGCAATGCCATGAAGGTGTGGGAGCAAGGCGCTGATTTTCTTGAGGAACTTCTGGCCGACAAGGACGTTGTCGCAGCCTTGCCCGAGGCCGAGATCCGCGAGAAATTCGATCTGGGCTATCATACCAAGCACGTCGATACGATCTTCAGCAGAGTGTTCGGAGAAGCCTGATGATTTCGTCGGCCGGAGATTTCGATTTCCTTGCCCTGCCCGGGCGCGGCAATTCCGGGCCGGATCATTGGATGTCGCATTGGTGCCGGGTGTTCCCCAATTCGAGCCGCGTGCTGCAGGCCGAGTGGGACCGGCCAAAGCCTGAAGACTGGATCGGTCAGGTGGATGCCGCGGTGGCCGCCGCTCCGCGCCGCGTCGTGCTGCTTGCGCATTCGCTGGCGGTGGCGACGGCGGTGAAGTGGGCTGCTGGGGCCAGTCAAGGCCAACTCGACAAGGTCGCGGCGGCATTCCTGGTTGCCGCGACCAACGTCGAGGATGCCGATCCCTCATTCGACGCGGTGCGCCCGTTCGCGCCGATGCCGCTGAAGCGCCTGCCCTTCCCGGCATTGGTGGTGGCGAGCCGCAGCGACCCACGCGTCACCTTCGACAAGGCGACCGCTTTTGCCGCAGCCTGGGGCGCGGATATCGCCGATGCCGGCGATCTCGGCCATATGGGAAACGAGGCCCGCCTGGGCGTATGGCCAGCGGGCCTGCTCATGCTTGGCCGCTTGCTCGAAAAAGCGAACCTCTAACCTACGCCTTACCGGGAACCGTCCTTATTACCGTGCCCCACGGATCCTCGCGGGTGGTCTCGCTTGCGGCATTGTCCGAGCGCATCTCGACCCAGGCCAAGCCGGAGCGGGCGGGATCGCGGCGACCGGCGCCCGCGCTCTGCCACGCATTTGCGCCAATGTGGTGATGATAGCCGCCGGACGACAGGAACACCGCCGCGCCACCGTACTTTGCCACTGTGTCGAAACCGAACTCCTGATGCCACCATGCTTCGGCTTCTTCCGGCCTGCCGACCCGCAAATGGACGTGGCCGATAATGCTGTTTTCCGGCGCGCCCTGCCAGCCGGTGTCGCCGGCCGGCACCTCGGCAACGACCGACGGAATGTTCAGCCGCTCCGTCGCCATCGCTATCTTGTCACCGTTCCATTTCCAGTCCTGCGGACGGCGGTCGGCATAGATCTCGATGCCGTTGCCTTCCGGATCGGTTAGGTAAAGAGCCTCGCTGACCAGATGATCGGATGCGCCCTCGATGCCGATCTTGCCGGCGATGGCGTGATTGATCCAGCGGCCGAGATCGGCCCGGCTGGGTAGCAGGAAGGCGGTGTGGAAAAGACCGGCGCTGCGCGGGTCATCGGGTTTCGCGGCCGGATCCGCTTCGATGTCGAGCAAAGGGCGATTGACTGCGCCGAGCGTAATCGTGCCGCCGGCGCGGCTCAGTTCCTGCAAACCGACGACTTTGCGATAGTAGGCAGCGAGATTGTCTGCATCGCGCGCCCGCAAGCCGACGCGGGCAACGCTGACCGGGGTCGTCGCGGCAAAAGGCAGTTCGCTCATCAAAGTGCTCCGTTCAGGCGGCGCTCGACAAGCTTCCAACAGAGCAATCCGGCGCCATCAATCATTCTACGCCATGTCCGTGCCAAAATCTCGGAACAGCCATTCTTTCCTGGCGACAGATCGTTGATCGCGATCGTTCACACAAGAGCGCAAGAAGCGAACAGGGTGTTCACAATAGCGAGCAGAACCGGGCTCGTGAGCGGCCGTTTGCGTGTCGCTGTTGAGTTCATACCCGGTTGCACCCGACAGCGCCTCTCGCTACATGCGCGCCATGAAAGTCAGGGAAGCAGATATTCTCATCGTGCCGGGCTACACCAATTCCGGCCCCGATCATTGGCAGAGCCGCTGGCAGTCGAAACTATCGACAGCGCGCCGCGTCGAACAGGCGGAATGGTCGAAGCCGGTGCGCGAGGATTGGACGGCCGGTGTCGCCAAGGCGGTTAACGAGGCCGAGCGGCCGGTCGTCATCGTCGCCCATTCGCTTGGCGTCGCGGCGGTCATTCAAGCATTGCCTCGGTTCGAGAGGCCGGTCGCCGGCGCTTTCTTCGTGGCGCCGCCCGATGTCGCCAATCCAGAGATAAAGCCGAGGCACCTGATGACCTTCGGCCCCTATCCGCGCGACCCGCTGCCGTTTCCGTCGGTGGTGATCGCCAGCCGCAACGACCCGTTCTGCGCCTTCGGCGTCGCCGAGGACATTGCCGGGGCGTGGGGCTCGCTGTTCATCGACGCCGGGGATGCCGGTCATCTCAACGCGGATTCCGGCTTCGGCCCCTGGCCTGAAGGCTCGATGACGTTCGCGAAATTCCTGACGGATCTCTAGAGCGGTTCACCGCTTCACGGAAACGGCGAACCGCTCTATCTCTTTGTTTTGACGCAATTCCGGACGGAAAACCGTTTCACACTTTTCTGGAATTGCTCTAGGAAGCGATCGAATCCCTGACGCTGCTCAGCAGGGTCTTTGCCCCAAGCGAAATCAGCGAATGCTCGGAACCCATCGCCAGCAGCCGGTAACCCATCGACACCACGCGACCGGCGATGGCCGGTTCCATCACATAGATCGCCGCATGCTTGCCGGCTTTGCGGGTGCGCTCGGCGATCGAGGCGACGGTCCCCATCATGCTCTCCAGCGTCGAACTGACGGTGGTGCCCTGCGACCAGGCGATCGAGAAATCCGACGGGCCAAGGAAGATACCGTCGATGCCCGGCGTGTCGAGGATGCCGTCGAGTGCATCAAGCGCGGCCCGCGTTTCGACCATGGCGAACGCCATGGTGCGCTGGTTGCTGTCGCGCAGCCAGTCGGCATAGTCGCCCTTGCCATGGCGCGGAAAAGCATAGGTCGGGCCCCATGAGCGCTCGCCGAGCGGCGGGTATTTCATTGCGGCAGCAAACAGCTTTGCGTCCGCCACCGAATTCACCATCGGGGCGATCACCGCCTCGGCGCCGAAGTCAAGCGCACGGCTGGCCATGTCGAAGCGGCCGACCGGGATGCGTACCAAAGCCGGCTTGTTGGCGGCCAGCACCGGCACAAGCCCGCGCAGCACGCTATCCTCGTGATGCCCACCATGCTGCATATCGAGCGTAACCGCGTCGAACCCTTGCCTGGCCAGTATCTCGACCGTCAAGGCATCCGGCACGCCGGACCATGCGGTGAACAGCGTCTCGTCGGCCGCAAGGCGTGACTTCAGGGACATTGGCGATTTCCTCTTTGCTTGCAGCAATTCAGCCGGAAATGACCGCAAAGGCAAAGAAAAACCGCCCGGTGATGCCGGGCGGTCGATTGGTCCAGCATTCGAAGAGTATCGATGGGGATCAGGTGTTCTTGATCTGCTCGATCGCCTGCGCCATCAATTCATCCATGGTGCGGCGGATCTGATGGTCCGACTGGTCGATGCCGGCCGCATCGAAATCCTTGCGTATCTTGCGGAAAACGTCGTGATCGCCGGCTTCCTCGATGTCGCTGACGACCACTTCCCTGGCATAAGCGTCGGCATCGGCGCCGGACTTGCCGAGCTTTTCGGCAGCCCACAGGCCGAGCGCTCTGTTGCGGCGTGCCGCAGCCTTGAACCGAAGTTCCTCGTCGAATGCGAATTTGCGCTCAAAGCCCTCTTCGCGGTCTTTCATGCTGCTCATGGCATCCCTCCGTGAAATCCGATTCGTTGTGCCAATATGTGTTGCCGGAGCACAAACCAAAAGGGCGCCGGCCGGTCAATATGCTACATTGCTTGCTGCGCTGCGGCATTTCGGTGCCCGAAAGCGGTTGATTGAAAGGATTTGCCGATTGAGCAAACAGTGCGATTGGGATAGACACCGGCATTGAACCCCACCGTCGCCATCTTATTTTAGGCAGACGGACAGGAACTGGTCGCTTGCCGCCTGCCCGCAAATCCAGAGAAAAATCAGATGAAAAATCGCCGCCGCATTTATGAAGGCAAGGCCAAGATCCTTTATGAGGGACCGGAGCCTGGCACGCTGATCCAGTTCTTCAAGGACGACGCTACCGCTTTCAACAAGAAGAAGCATGAAATCGTCGATGGCAAAGGCGTGCTCAACAACCGCATTTCCGAGCACATCTTCAACCATCTCAACCGGATGGGCATTCCGACCCACTTCATCCGCCGGCTCAACATGCGCGAGCAGTTGATCAAGGAAGTCGAGATCATCCCGCTCGAAGTGGTGGTGCGCAACGTCGCCGCCGGCTCGCTGGCCAAGCGCCTGGGCATCGAGGAAGGCACCGTGCTGCCGCGCTCGATCATCGAATTCTATTACAAGGCCGATGCGCTCGACGATCCGATGGTATCGGAAGAGCACATCACCGCCTTCGGCTGGGCGAGCCCACAGGAGATCGACGATGTCATGGCGCTGGCCATTCGCGTCAACGACTTCCTTTCCGGCCTGTTCATGGGCGTCGGCATCCAGCTGGTCGATTTCAAAATCGAATGCGGCCGCCTGTTCGAAGGCGATATGATGCGCATCGTCGTTGCCGATGAGATCTCGCCGGATTCCTGCCGGCTGTGGGACGTGGCGACGCAGGACAAGCTCGACAAGGACCGCTTCCGCCGCGACATGGGCGGGCTGGTCGAGGCTTATCAGGAAGTTGCCCGCCGTCTCGGCATCATGAACGAGAACGAGCCACCGCGTCCGGCCGGGCCGGTGCTCGTCGCATCGACCGACGGTGTCAAAGGTAAGCCGCACTGACGGCTTGCCCGCTCAACAGGTGAACAGGAGCATGTCCAGCGTGATCAAGGCCCGCATTACCGTAACCCTCAAGAACGGCGTGCTAGACCCACAAGGCAAGGCAATCGAGCACGCGCTGTCCGGAATGGGTTTCGGCGGCGTCGGCCAGGTGCGGCAAGGCAAGGTTTTCGACGTCGAATTGGCCGAGAGCGACAGCGCCAAGGCCGAGGCCGATCTGAAAGCCATGTGCGACAAGCTTCTGGCGAATACAGTGATTGAGAATTACGCGGTGGAGATCGCCTGAGGTGAAATCAGCCGTCGTCCTGCTCCCAGGCCTCAATCGCGACCGCGACATGATCGCGGCGCTGACCAAGATTTCCGGCACGCCGCCGGTCACCGTCTGGCAGACCGACACCGAAATTCCCGATGTCGACCTGATCGCCATTCCCGGCGGCTTTTCGTTCGGCGATTATCTGCGCTGCGGCGCCATTGCCGCGCGCATGCCAGTAATGCGGGCTGTGGCCGAAAAGGCGGCCAAGGGCGTCACGGTCATCGGCGTCTGCAACGGCTTCCAAATCCTGGTCGAGGCCGGCTTGCTGCCGGGCGCATTGATGCGCAATACCTCGCTGAAATTCGTCTGCCGTCAGGTGAAGCTGCAGATCGCCAACGCCAACACGATGTTCACCCGCCGCTATCAGCCGGGCCAGATCATCCGCGCGCCGGTGGCGCACCATGACGGCAATTATTTTGCCGATGCCGAAACGCTGGCCCGCCTCGAAGGCGAAGGCCAGGTGGTGTTCCGCTATGCCGTAGGCACCAATCCCAACGGCTCGATCAACGACATTGCCGGCATCGTCAACGGCCATGGCAATGTGCTCGGCCTGATGCCGCATCCCGAGAACCTGATCGAAGCGGCGCATGGCGGAAGCGACGGCCGGGCGCTGTTCGAAAGCGCGCTGGGCATCGCCGCTTGATACCTTCAATTTTCCTCCTGGAGCGACGGTCATGAAACTCTATTCGCGGCCGTTGTCGCCCTATTCGTCGATCGTGCGGGCGTTGGCCTACATCAAGAACGTGCCGCTCAAGCTCATGGCACCGCCACTGGGGTTTCCCATCCCCGAGGCATTTCGTGCCATCTCGCCGCTCAACAGGATTCCGGTGCTGATCACCGGTTCCGGCGAAACGATCGTCGAATCGGTAGTCATTGCCGAATATCTGGAGGAGCGTTTCCCCGAGCCGGCGCTGCTGCCCAAGGATACGAAAGACCGGGCGTTGGTGCGCATGTTCGCCCGCATCACCGACCTTGACGTGCTCGCCCCGACCATGAAGCTGTTCGAACTCTATTTCGTGCCGCAGCGCAACGAGGCGGAGATCAAGGCACAGTTCGCCCGATTGCATCACGGGCTTGCGGCAATCGAGGCCCGCATGGCGCATGGCCCGTTCGCGCTCGGCGACGACATCTCCTTTGCCGATGCGTGGTTGACGCCGACCCGCTTCGTCTTCAACAATTTCAGGACAACGATGGGCCGCCCCGATTTGCTTGACGCCTATCCGAAATTCGATGCCTACGAGCAAATCGCCTTGCAGCATCCGGCGCTGTCGCGCGTCTGGGGTGAGATGACAGACGGTCTGAAGATCTTTCTGTCCGAACTCGAGATGGGCGCCGCTTGAACATGAGACCGACGACCACGCGCCTCGCCGTCGCTACTGCCGCCGGGCTTGTACTCGCCTCATGCCAGTCAGGCCCGAAGAGCACGCCGGCGCCGGCGGGCAAGAGCGCGTCACTGCTTGCCATGGAACAGGTGGCAATCGGTGCCCACAAATGCTGGATCGCCAGCAAGGACCCTGCCTTCAAATCTTACCAGATGGCCAACGAACTGAATTCGTTTAGCGGCACGCCCCGCTTCCTGCTGGTGCCGGCCAAGCATTATGGCGGAAAGCCGCTGCTGGTCGTGCAGGCGCAAGGCAATTCGAGCCGCGTCGACGTGTTCGGCCCATTGATGGCGGAACCGCTCGGCGCGCGCATTGGCTCGGACATTGCCCGCTGGCAGGCGGGCAATCCGGCCTGCGGCGCTGCTGCCTAGCCCAATGGGTCGCCTGCTGCAGATCATCGGTCTGGTCGTCGGCCTGGCCGGGCTCGTCCTGCAGCTCTGCATCACCGTTCCGGCGTCAATGGACGCCGGCCGCGGCTTTGTCGGCTCGCTGGTCTTCTATTTCAGCTTCTTCACCATCCTGACCAACATCGGCGCGGTGCTCGTCCATGCCTCGTTGCTGTCGTCGACGGGTTATGCCTGGTTTCCGGCCTTTTCCGCGCCACGGATGCGGGCGGGCGTAGCCGTCGCCATAACGCTGGTCCTCATCGTTTATGCAACGGTCCTGGCGCAGCTTTGGCAGCCGCAAGGGCTGTTCCTGCTCTGCGATGTGCTCCTGCACTATGTGACGCCGGTGTTGTTCGTGCTGTGGTGGCTTGTGGCAGGCGCCGACGGCTCGACGCGGTGGCGCGACATCTCCTGGTGGATGATCTATCCGATCGCCTATCTGGCCTACGCGCTGCTGCGGGCGCCGATTGCCGGTGAAGTGCCCTACCCGTTCCTCGATCTCGCCAAGAACGGCGCGACCAGCGTCGCCGTCTCGGCTCTGGCCATCACCGGGCTCTTTCTGATGCTGTGCATCGTGGCGGTGCTTGTGGACCACGGTGTCACGCGGATCAGGGCGGCGGGCGTTCATCCGCGATGATGCTCTCCCGCCGCGGCAGCCTTTAGCGTCTTGGCACGGTTCGCGCGGCGCCTGCACGGATCGCCGCAGCAGCTTCGCCAGCGATCCGTGACATGAACTTGCGCGTGAATTGGCCGAGCGGCTTGGCATCTTCGAGCGCCCAGCTCGTCGCGAGATCATCGGTGTTGAATTCGTCGACGATAACCCAGGCTGGGGTAAAGAGGGTGGCGCGGCGGGCCTCGGTCTCAGGAATCTCAACATAGTGCGCGCCAGGTCGTGGCGGCTGGCTCGTGATTGGAAAGAGCAGGGCCTGCTTGCGGCCATTCTTGCCGGCAACGATCAGCATAACGCAAGTCGGCCGCGCCTTGCGTCCGCTTTCCTCGCCCCGGTCATATTCCCTTGCCCACAAATAGGAATAGAGAATGATCTGTCCGTGGCCGGGTTCAGTCATCCCGAACATCATCTCGCGCGACTGCGTCGAGGCCGGTTAGAAGCCTGTCGCGTTCCTCGGCCGACAGATCCTCGACGCGGTGTGCCCGTTGCGCGCTGCGACTGGTGATGCGGTCGAACTGCTCTGCCGTCAGGAGAACGAACTTGCGCTTGCCGCGCTTGGTGATGTCAACAGGGCCGCGGAACGCGGCCTCAACAACCTCGCCGGATTTGTTGCCGAGATCTGTGAGGGTGAAACTAGCCACGGTCATCTCCTTCGTTATCCCGAAAATAAGGGAATTAGCTATTTTCAGCAATACCCCTATTCACTGGAGACGTCGCGAGCGAATGCTGTGAGGGCACGAAGGAGGATGGTATCTCAGTGATGAAGAAGATCGCGTTGGTTCCGATGTCGATATTGACGCTCTCGTCTAACCGCCGATATGCCACGCGACGTTCGAGACGGAGCATCCGGCTGCTTCTCAGTCCCAAAACGCCCTCAGCCCCTCACGATGGGCATCGCAACGCGAGATACCGATGTCCTTGAGCTGGTCGTCAGTCATCTCGAGCAGGACCAGCCGGCTGCGCCGGCGATCCATTAACCCGTCGATCCACCTCGCGAAGGATCTGAGCGTACGCACCAGCCGACTGACATAGGTTGGCCTGCCCGGCGGGCGCGCCACCTGCACCTGCAATTCAACTGCGGCGTAGCGGATTGTCTCTATTGTACCCATTTTCTTTCTACCAAGATTGCAATTGTGCCTTTTCGTACGGCCCGCTTCATATGTATTGACTCTCATTTCGGTGCAATGTAAAAAATTGTCACCATGACAACTTGGCTTCCAGACCTTACCGCCGGCACCGGCCCGCTCTATCAGCGGCTTGCTGATTCCATCGAGACGGACATCGACCGCGGCCTGATCGGTGCAGGGGCAAAGCTGCCGCCGCAGCGCGATCTGGCATACGACCTCGGCACGACCGTCGGCACGGTCGGCAGGGCCTATCAATTGCTGCGCGAGCGGGGATTGGTCAGCGGCGAGGTCGGCCGCGGAACCTATGTCATCGCTCAACAGTCGGAGAGCGCAAAGCCGGATTTCCTGGTGCCGGTCGAACAAGGCACGCGCTATATGGATGCGCCCGGCAACAAGCTGCGCTTCGATAGCACGGCCGCACCGGACGTCGGCCAGGGTGCCATCGTCGCCGACGTGTTGACACGCACGGCGCAAGACCATCCGCATGAGATTTCAAGCTATACTCGTGATTTCCCGGACCGCTGGTTCGAAGCGGGCAGGCGCTGGCTGTCGCGAAATTCCTATCGCCCGGCGGCGGATGCAATCGTTCCCACGCTCGGCACCCACGCCGCAGTGATGGCAACCATTGCGGGGCTCACCGCCCCCGGCGACTATGTCGTCTTCGAGCACCTCACCTATTCGCAGATCTCGCGCAGTGCCGGCCTGATCGGTCGCCGGACCGCACTGGTGGCGACTGACGACGAGGGCATCGATCCCCAGGATTTCGAGCGCGTCTGCGCACAAAAGCACCCGAAGATGATGTTTTTGATGCCGACGGCCAAGAACCCGACGCTGACAACGCTGTCGGCATCGCGCCGCGAGGCAATCGCGCATGTCGCCCGTCAATATAACGTCGTCCTGATCGAGGACGATCTCTATGGCGGACTGACCGATGACCCAACGCCTTTAATGGCCGAATATGCTCCCGAACGGACCATCGTTGCCGGCGGCCTGTCGAAATCGGTTGCGGCGGGTGTTCGCGGCGGCTGGCTCGCTTGCCCGCCGGCCTATCGTCACCGCATCCGGGTTGCCCACAAGATGATGACGGGCGGCCTGCCCTTTCTGCTGGCGGAGGTGGGCAGCCGGCTGGTGCTGTCCGGTCAGGCCGCTGAGGTGCGCAAGCGCAGCATTGCCGAGATCGGTGCGCGCATCGCGATCGTGCGCGAGACACTCGACGGCTTCGATTTCAAGGCGCTGGATAACGTGCCGTTCGTCTGGCTCACTTTGCCGGACCCATGGCTTTCCGGCACTTTCAAGCAGGCCTGCCTCGAACATGGCGTGCTCATCGACGACGAGGACGAGTTCAAGGCAGGGCGTTCCGAACAGGCCTTTCACGGCGTGCGGTTTGGCATCTCGCAACCGCGACAGCGGGACGATATCGCGCACGGGGTCGCGGTAATCCGGCGGCTTCTGGACGAAGGCCGCGCCGGCTACGACAGCTTTTCTTGAACCGGCTTGAAACCGGCGGGTCGAGTGGCGATCTTTCGCTACTTGCGGTCAGCTGTTGCTTTCCATCGTTTTAGTCATCCAACGGGGTGTATCGGCTGCAACGCTTGCGATAAGACGGGACTCGATCCCAAGGACACAATTGCCGATCATGACCATTTCCAATTCCGTGCCGATCACTCCTGAACTCATTGCCGCGCACGGGCTGAAGCCCGACGAGTACCAGCGCATCCTCGACCTGGTCGGGCGCGAACCGAGCTTTACCGAACTTGGTATTTTTTCGGCGATGTGGAACGAGCATTGTTCCTACAAATCCTCGAAGAAGTGGCTGCGCACGCTGCCGACCACCGGGCCGCAAGTCATCCAGGGCCCGGGCGAGAATGCCGGCGTGGTCGATATCGGCGACGGCGACTGCGTCGTCTTCAAGATGGAGAGCCACAACCACCCCTCCTACATCGAGCCCTATCAAGGTGCCGCGACCGGCGTCGGCGGCATCCTGCGCGATGTCTTCACCATGGGCGCGCGACCGATCGCGGCGATGAACGCGCTGCGCTTCGGCGCGCCGGACCACCCCAAAACCAGGCATCTGGTTGCCGGCGTCGTTTCCGGCGTCGGCGGCTACGGCAATTCCTTCGGCGTGCCGACGGTCGGCGGCGAGGTCAATTTCGACGCCCGCTACAACGGCAATATCCTGGTCAATGCGTTTGCCGCGGGCCTCGCGAAGACGGACGCAATCTTTCTGTCCGAGGCCAAGGGCGTCGGCCTGCCGGTCGTCTATCTCGGCGCCAAGACCGGGCGCGACGGCGTCGGCGGCGCCACCATGGCCTCGGCAGAGTTCGACGACAAGATCGACGAGAAGCGGCCCACGGTCCAGGTTGGCGATCCCTTCACCGAAAAATGCCTGCTCGAAGCCTGCCTCGAACTGATGGCGTCCGGCGCCGTTATCGCCATCCAGGACATGGGTGCCGCTGGCCTCACCTGCTCGGCGGTCGAGATGGGCGCCAAGGGCGACCTCGGCATCGAGCTCGACCTCGACAAGGTGCCGGTGCGCGAAGAGCGCATGAGCGCCTATGAGATGATGCTGTCGGAGAGCCAGGAGCGCATGCTGATGGTGCTGCGCCCCGAAAAGGAAAAACAGGCCGAGGCGATCTTCCACAAATGGGGCCTCGACTTTGCCATCGTCGGCAAGACCACCGACGATCTGCGCTTTCGCGTGCTGCATCAGGGCGACGAGGTTGCCAATCTGCCGATCAAGGATCTCGGCGACCAGGCGCCGGAATATGACCGTCCCTGGGTCGAGCCGAAGAAGCCGGCGCCGCTGGCCGGCGATGCACCGCGAACCGATGTGGCCGACGCACTGCTCAAGCTGCTGGGCGGACCGGACCTTTCCTCGCGCCGCTGGGTGTGGGAGCAGTACGACACGCTGATCCAGGGCAATTCCCTGCAGCTTCCCGGCGGCGACGCCGGCGTCGTGCGCGTCGACGGTCATCCGACCAAGGCGCTCGCCTTCTCCTCCGACGTGACGCCGCGCTATTGCGAGGCCGACCCTTACGAGGGCGGCAAGCAGGCGGTTGCCGAATGCTGGCGCAATCTTACCGCCACCGGCGCTCTGCCGCTCGCGGCCACCGACAATCTCAATTTCGGCAATCCGGAACGGCCCGAGATCATGGGCCAGCTGGTTGGTGCTGTGAAAGGCATCGGCGATGCCTGCCGGGCGCTTGGCTTTCCGATCGTCTCCGGCAACGTCTCCCTCTATAATGAGACCAACGGACAGGGCATCCTGCCGACACCAACCATCGGCGGCGTCGGTCTGATTGCCGACTGGTCGAAAATGGTGCGCATCGGCTTTGCCGCCGAAGACCAGATGATCGTGCTGGTCGGCGCCCCGACGATATGGGGCTCGCATCTTGGCCAGTCGGTCTATATGCGCGACATCTTTGGCCGCGCCGACGGCCCGCCGCCGCAGGTCGATCTCGGCCACGAGAAGCGGGTCGGCGACCATGTGCGGGCACTGATCGCCTCCGGTGTTGTTACCGCGGCGCATGACGTTTCCGATGGCGGCATCGCGGTGGCGCTGGCCGAGATGGCGATGGCCTCCGGCATCGGCGCGACCATTCCCGGCCTGATCGGTGCAGATCCGATCCCGGTCTGGTTCGGCGAGGACCAGGGCCGTTATCTGCTGACGCTGTCGATCGACCCGCAGAGCGAGCAATGGGACGCCATTCGCGAACAGCAAAACAAGCTCGGCGTTTTTGCGCCGTGGATCGGCTCGACCGGCGGCAGCGAACTGAAGCTGGGCGAGGCGCGTGCGATACCGGTCAGCGAATTGACCGCCGCCCACGAATCCTGGTTCCCTCGCTTCATGGCAAATGAGGTCGTGGACCCGTGATGTGATCGAGTGGGCCCCTTTCCCTGTGGTTCATCCGCCATTTCGACCATATCTATGAGATCACGACCTGAACAAGGAATCCTCACATGGCAATGGACGCCCACGACATCGAACGGCTGATCAAGGAAGGCATTCCGGACGCCAAGGTGACGATTCGCGACCTGGCCGGCGACGGCGACCATTATGCGGCTGAGGTTGTGGCCGAAAGCTTTCGCGGCAAAAGCCGCGTCCAGCAGCACCAGATGGTCTATGACGCGCTGAAGGGCAACATGGGCGGCGTACTGCACGCGCTTGCCCTGCAGACCAGCGTGCCGGACTGAGCTCTCTTGCAGTTACCGGCTCGCAAGCTTCTTACCGGTCACGGCAATGATCGGCCCCGCCGGATACTTTCCACCCACAATCATCCGCTCGCCGTTCGACAGCGCAGAAACGACCCCGTCGAAGAAAAGCGCGTTGGGACAATCGAGCGCATCCCGGAATAGCCGTGCGAAGCTGCCGAGGCTGACTTCAGAGCGTGAGATCGCCAGCACGACCGTATTTTCGTCACGCACGCCGACGCCATTGCGGATATAGCGTGATGTGCCGTTCTGCTCGAAGCGGGGATGAAGCCGGCCGTCTATCACCAGCATCGGGCCGGATTGCGTGGCAAACATCACGTCCAGTCTGGTCGCAGCATAGGCGCTTGTCTCCATGACCGCCGCCTTGCCGTCCTTGCGGACCAGGAATACGCCATTCGGTTTCAGGAAGAAATTGCCTCCGCTGCCGGCGACGTTGATCGGCGCCTTCTCCCGGCCGTCTTCGACGAGAAGGCCGACTGGGGTCAGGTCTTGGTGATACATGCCGGCGTTCATGGCGAGCAGCACCGTCCGGCCCTGATCCGCCATCGCCTTGTCGAATTTGTCCAGTGAACCGAAAGCCTTGCCGTCGAGGCCTGTGTGGAACACACCGACGTCATAGCGGCGCAGATCGATTTCGCAGACGACATAGGCGACCGCCTCGAAGCTCGCGTCGCGGCACGGCGCCGGTAATTCACCGCCGACGACGAGAGATGGCTGTCTCGGCGACCTGGCCCACCAGATCAAGGACAGTGCGGCGAACAGAACGGCGAGGAGGAACCCGGCGAGATATCGTCTTTTCATCGCGACTCGGGAAAGATGGTGGCCAACGCTCTTGGCCCAAGATCAGACGTTCCTTTGCGCCATTTGCATGGCAAGGCGGCAAACATCTTGTTTCGCGCAACCCATGGGTTTATTTGAAGGGTAATGTTCGAGCCTGACTCCCACAGGCATGAAAGGGTATTCCATGAGCGGCATCAACGACTACATCGACAATGAAGTGAAGGGCAACGACGTCGTTCTCTTCATGAAGGGCACGCCCGGCTTCCCGCAATGCGGATTTTCCGGCCAGGTCGTGCAGATCCTCGACTATATCGGCGCCGACTATAAGGGCGTCGACGTGCTGACGTCGGCCGAACTGCGGCAAGGCATCAAGGACTATTCCAACTGGCCGACCATCCCGCAGCTCTACGTCAAGGGCGAGTTCGTCGGCGGCTGCGACATCATCCGCGAGATGTTCCAGGCGGGCGAATTGCAGACCTTCCTCGTCGAAAAGGGCGTCAGCGTCAAAGGCGCCGCCTGACTTCTGTTTCTGCGTATGACCTTCCGCCTGCGATTTTCGGGGGTCATGCGCTAAGCGCCGGGGCAGCCCCCACCTTGGCAAAAAGTTCTGCCCGCTATCGGGCAATCAACGAATGGATGCGTCGGCACGCCGGCGCATTTTCGTTTGAAGATCGGACTGGCCGTGGATCAGCAAGCACAAGCGCAGCAAAAGGCAGGCATCTTGCCTATTCCGCGCTGGGAATTCATTGCGCTATGCGCGGCGCTGATGGCGCTCAATTCGCTGGCCATCGATATCATGCTGCCGGCGCTGCAGCAGATCGGCGCCTCGCTTGGCGTCGAAAATGAAAACCACCGGCAATATGTGATCACCGCCTACATCCTGGGCTTTGGCGGCGGACAGCTGTTCTTCGGGCCGATCTCGGACCGTTTCGGGCGCCGCGCGCCTCTTGTCGCAGGGCTGGTGATCTACGTCGTGGCGGCGGGCGCTGCGGCAATCGCCCCGTCATTCGCCACGCTTCTGCTATGCCGGGCCGTGCAAGGCATCGGTGCGGCGGCGACGCGCGTCATTGCCGTCTCGATCGTGCGCGATACGTTCGACGGAAGGCGCATGGCCGAAGTCATGTCCTTGATCTTCATGGTGTTCATGGCCATTCCGGTGGTGGCGCCCGGTATCGGCCAGTTCATCATGCTGTTTGCGACCTGGCATGTGATCTTCGTCACCATGGCAGCCGGCGCGCTGATCGTGTCCGCCTGGTCGCTGCTGCGCCTGCCCGAGACACTACACCCCGAATATCGCCGGCCGCTGACGTTGTCCTCCATCATCGGCGGCTTCCGCATCGTTCTCACCAACCGCATCGCGCTCTGCTACGCCTTCGCCAGCACCTTCATCTTCGGCGCCATGTTCGGCTTCATCGCCTCGGCCCAGCAGATCTATGTTAGCGTGTTCAATGTCGGCGAGGTGTTCCCGGTCATCTTCGCGGGGGTTGCCGGTGTGCTTGCTTTTTCGAACTACCTCAACTCGCGCCTCGTCGGCCGCATCGGCATGCGCCGTCTGTCGCAAAGCGCGCTGCTGCTGTTTCTGGCCATCAGCCTTGCCTGGCTGGTCGTTTCCATCGAAATAAAGATGCCGCTCTGGCTCTTCATTACCTTCTTTGCCTGCGCCATGGTCCCGTTCGGCGCGCTCGGCGCGAACTTCAACGCGCTCGCTATGGAGCCGCTGGGGCACCTGGCCGGCACTGCGTCGTCGATCCTTGGGTTCATGCAGACATTTCTTGGCGGCATTCTCGGCACGCTGATTGGCCAAGCCTTCAACGGCACGGTGACGCCGCTGGCCGCCGGGTTCTGCAGCGTGTCGGTGGCGGCGCTGCTGATGATCCTGCTGGCCGAGCGCGGCAGACTGTTCCAGCCGCATAACCCGCCGGTTTAATGCCCATTGCGCGTGCGCCTAGGATGCACCCTCACTGACCGCGGTGAAGCGAGGGAACAGCGTACGTCCTGCGATTGCTCCACCCATACTGTCCGAAACGGGCAGTGGAAGAGCCTTGTCGAGCGCCTCGAGGACGGAAGCCACGAAGGCCCGGTTGAGCGGACCATCGTCCCCTAGATGTGAGTAGGTGACGCGCGGCTTGCCGATAAGCGTGCCGTTTCGGCGAATTGAGAACTGCAGCGTCAGGGTCATGCCCGCGCTTCCGCGCGGCGGCTTCCAACAGGCGAAGATCGCGGAGAACATCTCGTCTATGGTGTCGACGGAGTCGGGACTGCGACATGCGCGTTCCCCAGCTCTTGCTTCATTGACACCGGCAACCAAGGCAAGGGCAAAGGCCGTTGCAACAATTGCGGACCGAGGTTTCATTCGAGATCTCCGGTTTCGCACAAGATTGGACAACTTTGGCAGCGAAGAGTTATTCCGCCCAGAGCTCGCGGCGCAGCTCCCGCCAGCTCTCCCGGTCCGGCGCGACCAGCAGGCCACCTCCGACATGCGACGGCAGATAGGCGCTGCCGTCGAAGCGCGCGGCATGGCCGCCGGCCTCCGCATGGATCAGCACGCCGGCCAAGTGGTCCCAAGGCATCAGCTTGTTGTAGACGACGAAATGGCCGTGGCCGCTGGCCAGCAGGCGGTATTCATGGGCGGCGCAGCGATAATTGAACTGCGATAGCGACTTGGTCTGGTTGCGCGCCAAACGTGAGCGGTCCGGCTCGGGCACATAGTGCCATGAGACCGCACCGGTCATTTCCGACATCGGCGCCGGTTTGGCGACATGGACCTTTTCCAGATCGCCATGGGCATGGCGGATATGGCTGCCGGCGCCACTAACGCCGATCAGCCAATCCTTGCCGACGGGATCGTGAATGATGCGGCGACCGTCTCGCCCTTGATCACGACGCCAAGCATGACGCCGAACAGCGGCACGCCGGAGGCGAAGTTGAAGGTGCCGTCGACCGGGTCGATGACGAAGGCGAGTTCGGCATCGCCGAGACCGTCGAGCAGCGTCGGGTCGTCGGAGCAGGCCTCCTCGCCGACGATCATTGCGTGGGGATAACGCTGGCGCAGCCTGGCGGTGATGAGCCGTTCGGCATTGACGTCGGCCTCGGTGACGAGATCGGCGGCCGAGGTCTTGCGACGGACGTCGCCCTCGCTCAACCGGCGAAAGCGTGGCATGATCTCGGCGACGGCGGCTTCCGACAGAAGGTCGGCAAGCCAGTCGATCGCGCTATCGTCAAATGTCATCGGGACGCCTGGTGGTGAGGGTTTCGTTGAGGGCGGCGAAATCGAACAGCTTCCTGTCGAGCAGATGCGAACGCCGCACATTGGTCATGGCGTGGATCATCGTGTCCTTGCGGCCGGGCATGCGCTTCTCGATGTCGTCGAGCATCGCCTTCATGGCGTTGCGCTGCAGGCCTTCCTGGCTACCGCACAGATCGCACGGAATGATCGGGAATTTCATGGCGCCGGCGAATTTCTCGAGATCGGCTTCCGCACAATAGGCGAGCGGCCGCAGCACCATGACATCGCCTTCGTCATTGAGCAGCTTCGGCGGCATGGCGGCCAGGCGCCCGCCATGGAACAGGTTCATGAAGAAGGTTTCCAGTATGTCCTCGCGGTGGTGGCCGAGCACCAGCGCCGAGCAGCCCTCCTCGCGGGCAATGCGATAGAGATGGCCGCGCCGTAGCCGCGAGCACAGCGAGCAATAGGTGCTGCCCTCGGCCAGCTTGTCGGTGACCACCGAATAGGTGTCCTGATATTCGATGCGATGCGGAATGGCATATCTATCGAGATAATCGGGCAATATGTGCTTGGGAAAGTTCGGCTGGCCCTGGTCGAGATTGCAGGCTAACAGCTCGACCGGCAGCAGCCCGCGCCATTTGAGATCGAGCAGAACGGCAAGCAGGCCGTAGGAATCCTTGCCGCCCGACAGAGCGACCAGCCAACGGTCGCCGGGCCTCACCATGGAGAAATCGTCGATCGCCTGGCGGGCAAGCCGCAACAGCCGTTTGCGCAGCTTGTTGAACTCGACGGAGGACGGCACATCGGCAAACAGAGGATGAAAGCCGCCTTCGGCGTCGGCGACCGGTTCGAGCGTTTCGGCGTCTGGCTGCATGTTCACGGCGCGTCGGCCCCAAGATCCTGTTGCCGCCCGCAGTAGCGCATCGGACCGAAAATCGAAATCGATTTCGGAATCACGCCGCGGAAAAGGAACGAAAAAAGAAAAGGCCGCCTCGACGGGCGGCCTTCGATTGTATCGCGACGAACGCGACGATCAGCGCGAATAGAATTCGACGACCAAGTTCGGTTCCATCTGCACGGCAAACGGAACGTCCGCCAGGCCGGGGATGCGCGTGAAGGCCGCGGTCATCTTGTTGTGATCGGCTTCAATATAATCGGGCACGTCGCGCTCGGCCAGGCCCACCGATTCCAGCACAATGACCAGCTGCTTCGACTTCTCGCGCACTTCGATGACATCGCCCGGCTTGCAGCGGTACGAGCCGATGTTGACGCGCTTGCCGTTGACGTTGACGTGGCCATGATTGACGAACTGGCGCGCCGCAAAGATGGTCGGCACGAACTTGGCGCGGTAGACGACTGCGTCGAGGCGCGATTCGAGCAGGCCGATCAGGTTCTCCGAGGTGTCGCCCTTGCGGCGGTCCGCCTCTTCATAGACCTTGCGGAACTGCTTTTCCGAAACGTCGCCATAGTGGCCCTTCAGCTTCTGCTTGGCGCGCAGCTGCAGGCCGAAATCGGAAAGCTTGCCCTTGCGGCGCTGGCCGTGCTGGCCGGGGCCGTATTCACGCTTGTTGACCGGGGACTTCGGGCGGCCCCAGATGTTTTCGCCAAGACGGCGGTCGATCTTGTACTTCGCGGATTCGCGCTTGCTCATCGCATTCCCTTTCAAAACAATGCACCCGGAACCTCATGGTCCGGGTGAAGGAAACGCGCCCTCCTCTGGCCTCCGTTTTCGAGACCTGACAGGGTTTTCCACGCAACGCGACGGAAAACCCACGGGACACGTCATTTCAAACAAGACATAAGGAAAGTAAAACCGGCTTCCCAAACGTCTTGCACACATAAAGAAAACCACCGGGCATTGCGGCCCGGTGTTGGTGGGCTGGTTAAACGGAGATTTAACCGCTGTCAAGCTTCTGGCTGGCGCGAATCGCCGAACCGGATAGTGTTACGGTTGTAGAACATGCCGGATGTGGCGGGAGGTTGCGCCAGCGGCATCAGGAAGGGACTGAAGTCAGAGGAGCTGGAATTCGCATGAAGAAGTTCTTCCTTACGTTGGTAGGCGCCGCGGTGATGGCCGGCACGATGGCGGTCGCGCCCGAGCCGGCGCAGGCCCGGCATTGGCACGGGCACAGGCATCACCAGGTCTGCCGCATCGTGGTCAAGAAGAAGGTGGTATGGCGCCATGGTCATCGCAAGGTCATCCGCTACAAAGTGCGGCGCTGCGGGTGGGGCTGGAACTGGTAATTTTCGCCCTCGCCCGCTGAGACTTCATGGCCCGCGGTTCAGCCGCGGGCCTTTTATCGACCGGCATCCGCCGTCAGAATGGCCAGTCGATCAGTGTTTCGACTTCTTTTCCGGCAGGCCCTTGCGCTTGGTCTCGGCGAATTCCTCGAGCTGTTTTTCGCTCATGGATTTATACATTCCCTTCGACGCGCCTTTGAGCGCGCCCTTCTTGGTCTCGCCGCGCTTGGCTGACAATGCCGCGCCGGCCGCTTTCTGCTGGGCTTTTGAGGTGGCTGGCATGATGGTTTCTCCCGTTTCCGATGAGAGGAAAACGCATTGTCTGGTGTGATGTTCCCAAAGCGAAAATTGCTTGCGGTCAGGATATCGCCAAGCCAAATCCCTGCATCAGCCGGCGCGTCGGAAAATCGGCGCTGTTCGAGGTGAAGAATGCAAGGTCGGCGCCTTCCGGCAGTGCCTCTCTGCGATAACCGGCCTCGGTATCGGCAAGCAGCGAGAGCGCGCGGCGTGCGATCGCCTCGGCCGGGTCGAGCCAGTCGACCGGCCACGGTGCTGTCTTGCGCATGCGGTTGGCCAAAAACGGATAATGGGTGCAGGCAAGCACGATGATGTCGGTGCGCAGCCCGTCATGCTCGACGAAGCACGGCGCGATCTCTGCGCGCACGGCGTCCTCGTCGACAAAACCATCGCGCATATAGGCTTCGGCCAATCCCGCCAGCCTGTCGCTGCCGACCAGGCGGACATGGCATTTCTGCGCCCATTTGCTGATCAGGTCGCGCGTGTACTGGCGCTTGACGGTGCCGGGCGTAGCCAGCACCGAAACCAGGCCTGAGCGCGTGCGTTCCGCCGCCGGCTTGATGGCCGGCACGGTGCCGACGAAAGGGTGGCCGGGAAACCTTTCGCGCAACGCATCTATGACCAGTGTTGAGGCGGTGTTGCAGGCGATGACCGAAATGGCCGGCGAAAACCGGTCGAGCAGCCTGGCGAACAACTCCAGGATATGTGTTCTCAGCGCCGGTTCCTCCCAGGCGCCGAAGGGGAACGCCGCGTCGTCGGCGACATAGATGAAGCGGCGGTCAGGCATCAGCACGCGCGCCTCACGCAGCACGGTGAGGCCGCCAATGCCGGAATCGAACATCAGGATCGGACGGGCGCTCGATGGATCGGTCATTGTCATTGAGTCACTAAAGGCTGGGAATCACTAAGGGCTGGGAATCACAAACGAGATCACGAGGGCAGGCCCGGCCCATGCTTTCTGCTTCGGCCAATGATGCTTTATCCCGGCCGCTTCTATGTGGAACCATCATGGCCTTGATGCGGCGAGCCGGTCACACAAGGCCGCGCTTGCCGAAGCCGCCGGGCCGCGGCCGGCCGTTCGCCGGAGATGCAGGTTGAGATGCAGGGTGGTTCGACGGCACCGGCGCGGCCCGCGTGGCGTAGGCTGGAGCCAGGGCCGTCGCGCCGGCGGCTGACGCTGAATGGAGCGCGGCGGCGCCGCGCAGCGGCCCGGGCGGGTCGAAATCGTCGAAACTCAGGGATGACGCCATATCCGCAGAGCCACCGCCCGCCGGCTTGCCCGCCAAGATGACGGCCCACAGCCCGACAAGAGCTAATCCCAACAGGTTAAGGCCGGAATGCGAATCTTCGCCGTCGAATTTCACGACAAGAACAGTGCCGGCCTGCAGGATCGCGAACAGCGTCGAGAACACGATATACGACCAAAGGATCCAACCCGACCCTTGCGCGTCGCGGCTTCGACGCCAGGCGAAATTCGCGCGGAACAGAACGATCACCAGCGAGGTAACGAGAACAGCCGCGGCCAGCCCTTCCCTGGAAGGACCGGGTTTCGAATTGGCCAAACCCTCGAAGCCGACGGTCCCCACGACGCACAGCACAAAGGTCACGATTTCCGCAACCAGCAAGGCCGCGGAATAGAAGAAAAAGCGAAGACGCCCGATATTTGAATTGAACATCGAAAGGACCCATCGTTTTCCAGACAATGGATCACACCAAATAACATTCGGTTACTGGTGAGGTATGGGCAGTTCCGAGGCTAGTCTTTGTCTTTCGCCCTCGCAGCGCGTGCCGCGGCTGCCGGAAGCCGTCTTGGATCGTCGCCGGGCGATCCGTCGCCGCGCGGCATGGCCGGCGAGAACCTGTCCAGCGATGATATTATACCGCGCAGCACCTTGAGCTCCGGCTCGGCAAAGCCGGCGCGGGTCAGCACTGCACGCAAATTGTCGACCATCTTCGGCTTCTTCGCTGCCGGGCGGAAATAGCCGCGCGCCTCGAGTGCACCTTCCAGATACGCAAACAGGCCGTGCAATTCTTCCTTGGTGGCCGGCGGCATTTCGGGGCCGGAGAAGTTGGTCCTGGTCTCGTCTTCCAGGCCGGACTTCATCCATTCATAGGACATCAGCAGGGCCGCCTGGGCGATGTTGAGCGAGGAGAAGGCTGGATAGACGGGGAAGGTGACGATCTCGTCGGCAAGGCCGACCTCGTCATTATAGAGGCCGAAGCGCTCGCGGCCGAACAGGATGCCGGTGCGCTGGCCGGCCCGCTGCCGCGCCCGCAGCGCCCTGCCCGCCTCGACCGGACCGCGCACCGGCTTGTAATTGTCGCGCGCGCGCGCCGTGGTGGCGAAGACGAAGTTCAAATCGACAACCGCCGAGGCCAGATCATCGAACACCTTGACGGCATCGATGACGTGGTCGGCGCGGCTTGCGGCGGCACGCGCCTTCTCGCTCGGCCAGCCGTCGCGCGGATTGACGAGCCGCAGCTCGGTAAGGCCGAAATTGGCCATGGCGCGCGCAACCATGCCGATATTCTCGCCGAGCTGCGGCTCGACCAGGATGATCGTCGGTCCGGACGCTGGAGTTCCGGAGGCAAGAGGGTTGTCGGGATCCTGGGTAGCGGCCATAGTTGTCAGTGAACTGCTGTTTGCGGCATTTCGCAGTCCCCTGCCACATTTGGCGGCGAAAATGAAGCTTTCGCAAGGAATGCCGGCACTACGGCGCGGTTCGCCGTTTGCGCGGCCAAAAAGCCTTTGATATACGGGCCGCATCCCAGGTCCGGCAGCCGTGCGGGCAAGGCCGTTCCGTTCCCCAAAAGCGAGGCATTCTTTCCATGGCGAAGATCAAGGTGGCGAACCCGGTCGTCGAACTCGACGGCGACGAGATGACCCGCATCATCTGGCAGTTCATCAAGGACAAGCTGATCCACCCTTATCTCGACCTCAAGCTCGAATATTACGACCTCGGCATCGAGCACCGCGACGCCACCAACGACCAGGTGACCATCGATTCGGCCAACGCCATCAAGAAATACGGCGTCGGCGTGAAATGCGCGACGATCACGCCCGACGAGCAGCGCGTCGAGGAATTCAAGCTGAAGAAGATGTGGAAGTCGCCGAACGGCACCATCCGCAACATCCTCGGCGGCACCATCTTTCGCGAGCCGATCATCATGAAGAACGTGCCGCGGCTGGTGCCCGGCTGGACCAAGCCGATCATCGTCGGCCGCCACGCCTTCGGCGACCAGTACCGCGCCACCGACTTCCGCTTCCCCGGCAAGGGCAAGCTGACGATCAAATTCGTCGGCGAGGACGGCCAGGTGATCGAGCACGACGTCTTCGACGCACCCGGCGCCGGCGTCGCCATGGCCATGTACAATCTCGACGAATCGATCCGCGAATTCGCCCGCGCCTCCCTGAACTACGGCCTGCTGCGCAATTACCCCGTCTACCTCTCGACCAAGAACACCATCCTCAAAGCCTATGACGGACGCTTCAAGGACATCTTCCAGGAGGTCTACGAGGCGGAGTTCGAAGCAGAATTCAAAGCGAAGAAACTCTGGTACGAGCACCGGCTGATCGACGACATGGTGGCCTCGAGCCTGAAATGGTCGGGTGGCTATGTCTGGGCCTGCAAGAATTATGACGGCGACGTGCAGTCCGACACGGTGGCGCAAGGCTTCGGCTCGCTCGGCCTGATGACCTCGGTGCTGATGACGCCGGACGGCAAGACCGTCGAGGCGGAAGCCGCGCACGGCACCGTCACCCGCCACTATCGCCAGCACCAGAAGCGCGAGGAGACCTCGACCAATTCGATCGCCTCGATCTTTGCCTGGACGCGCGGCCTCGCGCACCGCGCCAAGCTCGACGACAATGCCGAACTGAGGCGCTTTGCCGAGACGCTGGAAAGGGTCTGCATCCAGACGGTCGAGTCCGGCTTCATGACCAAGGACCTGTCGCTGCTGATCGGCCCCGACCAGCCATGGCTTTCGACCACCGGCTTCCTCGACAAGATCGACGAGAATTTGCAGAAAGCGATGGCCTGAGCCCAACCGGCATGGGCAAGCCCGTCGTCTACGGCGCGGACTACAGCGTCTATGTGCGCATCGTGCGGCTGGTGCTGGAGGAAAAGGGCGTCGGCTACGAGCTCGTGCCCGTCGACATCTTTGCCGCGGATGGCATTCCCGGCTGATATTTCGAGCACCAGCCGTTCGGCCGCATCCCGGCCTTCGAGCAGGACGGCTTTCGCCTCTACGAGACCGGCGCGATTGCCCGTTATGTCGACGAAGCCTTTGACGGCCCGGCGCTGCAACCGGTCGAACCTCGGCCTCGAGCACGCCTGAACCAGATCACCGGCCTGCTCGACGCCTACGCCTACAGGACCATGGTCTGGGATGTCGCTGTCGAGCGGCTGGAAAAAACGCCGCCCGACGAAGCCGTGATCGCCAACGGGTTGCGGCAGGCAAGAACGGCATTGCAGGCGCTCTCCTCGCTGAAAGCCGAAGGGCCTTGGCTGTTGGGAACGGACCTGACGCTGGCCGACCTGCACGCCGCACCGATCATCGGCTATTTCGTCAAGGTCGCCGAGGGACAAGCCCTGCTGGCCGAGTTTGCCGATATTCGGGATTGGTATGCGCGCATCACTCAACGCGCGAGTTTTGCGAAAGCCGAAAAGGCAGGGTGACAAAGATACGAGAGGCCGAGGGACAGCACCCCCCTCTGTCCTGCCGGACATCTCCCCCTCAAGGGGGGAGATTGGCAGGTTCATTGCCCCGCTTTTCTTCAATCATTGACAAGAGTTGTGTGCGTCAAGTTCTGCAAAATGGCGTGGCATTGCGGTGACGTCGGCGTGTCCGCCGCGCAGCCCCCGTGTTTAGCGGA
>NZ_JAMYTF010000039.1:0-53028 GCF_040322295.1 Mesorhizobium sp. M0159 | reverse complement strand
ACCCCTGATCGATTAAAGCCTCACCGACGCTGCCAACAAAGCTCACGCCTCAAACCCCGCGCCCCTCCCGCGAGCGGGTTCGTTCATTGGCGCAACGTGCTCGTCTGGCAGATGAGACGAACGGCAACTTCCCGCCCATCTCGGCCATTGGCGGCAGCCTGCTGATTGAGTTTTGACCCTAAGGCGCTTTTTGGGACGTGGCCGGTCTCGAAGCAGGTCAGGTACCGAGTTCTTCGACTTCCTCGACGAGTTGCGGACGCTGGTGCAGATAACGCGTCGCCTTGCGCTTGGCGATGATATCGGCCCAGACGCGTTCCACTTGTGAGGCGGCCAACCCCGCCGCCTGCCCCACCACTTCGGCCGCCATGCCGTTGTTGAGACCGTAAAGGCAAATATCCATACGGTCATATGGAAGCGAGAAATAGAACTCCTCCTGTGTCTGCGCCAGCGAGTAGGTATCGGTGGTCGGCGGCCGGTTCCGGATTTCCTCCGGAACACCGAGATGGGGCGCCAGCGCATAGACCTGCGTTTTATAGAGGTGGGCGATCGGCTTCACGTCCGCGGCGCCGTCACCGTTCTTCACGAAGAATCCCTGATCATATTCCAGCCGGTTCGGTGTTCCAAGAACGGCGAAGTTCAGACGATCAGCATGATAGTATTCGATCTGCTTGCGGGTGCGCTGCTTCATATTGGTAGCGGCGACGACGCCGAGATAGACAGGCAACGGCATTCTCAGTTTCGTCTGCTTGCCTTCGGGATCCTGCACCACCAGCGACGAGATATTATAGCCTTGGCCCTCGAGCGCGTTCGCGATCACGATCTTCGAGGCCCAGCCTTCGCCGTATGCCGGGACCAATTCGCGGATGAAGGCGTCGCGGCGCTGGTAGCAGCCCATCGCGCGCAAGGCCGGCCCGATATCCTCCGTCACAGCCTCGACACCAAAAGTTTCGGCGACGAGGCGGCCGAGCCGCAGGCTTTCGGGATCAGAATCGCTTTCCGGCATGAACAGGCAAAGCACATTCCGCGGACCGACGGCACGTGCGGCCAACGCGACCGACACGCTCGAATCGATCCCGCCCGAAAGACCGAGCACAAGGCCCCGCTTGCGGAGCTCGCGCAACTGCTGGCGCAAGGCCGTTACGATACGGTCCGTTTCAGCGGCTGGGTCGATCGCCAGAGCCTTCGCCACAAAGGTCCGCGCGTCCTCGGTCGGGCGAACATTCATTGCGCGGCCTCCATCATCTCTGCCGCAAGCCGACGGCTGACCTTGCCGGTATCCGTCTTGGGCAGCTCGCGGCGAAACTCGACGATCTTGGGCACCATGAAGTCCTCAAGATGACGTGCACAGTGACGAACGACATCTTTTTCGCTAAGCGCTGGGTCGGACCGTACGATAACTGCGCCGATCGCATGCCCGAGCACGGGATCCGGCACACCGACAACCACCGCTTCCGCGATGCCCGGATGAGCATGAAGCACGGCTTCCACTTCCTTGGGCGCCACCTTCTCTCCCCGCGACTTTATGATGTCGTCCTTGCGGCCGACGAAATAAAGAAAGCCTTCCTCATCGGCCCTGAACAGATCGCCGGTGTAGAGAACCTTCTCCCAAGGGTTCGGACCCGGGCGCAAGGCTCGTGCCGTCGCAGCTTCGTTTCGCCAATAACCCTGCATGACGTGCGGCCCGCGAATGACCAGCTCACCTGCTACGCCCGGCGGCACCCGTTGCCCCTCGTCGTTGACGACAAAGGCTTCGGTGTTCGGAATGGCTATTCCGACCGAGCCCGGCCGGCGGTCGAGCTCCTCGGGCGGCAGATAGGTGCAGCGCTTGCATTCCGTCAGGCCATACATCGAATAGAGCCTGACACCGGGGAAAAGGAACCGAAGGCGTTCTATGTGAGGCGGCGGCAAGGCAGCCGCCGTGTTGGAAATATAGCGAAGGCTGGGCAGGAAGCCCGGCGCCAGGTCCCTCATCTGCAGGATCATCGCTGCCATCGTGGGCACGAGCGGAAGCCCGGTGACGCCTTCCTGGCGGATGCGTTCAAAGACCGCCTGGGGAAAAGCGAAGGACTTCTCGAGCACGAGCGTGGCGCCGAGCCTGACGGTCATCAGCAATTGATAGAGGCCGTAATCGAAAGCGAGGGGCAGAACATTCAAGATGATGTCGTCTGGGGAGTTGCGCAGATAAGTGATGATGGAGCCCGCCGCCGCGTCGCAATTGCGGTGCGTCATCATCACGCCCTTGGGCCGGCCGGTCGAGCCCGAGGTGTAGATCAACATCGCAAGATCGACGTCAACGCCGCGGTGGTCAATCTCCCTGGCTTGGAGCGTCAAGCAATCCGCCAGGGATGTGGCCCCTGCCGGGCATTGGTTATCGGCAGCAACGGTGGAGGCCACGAAGATGCCGGTCTTGCCGGACGATCCGCACGCCTCGGCGACCACGGGCATCAGTTTTGCTTGCGTGAGGATCGCAGCTGCGTCGCAATCGGCGATGATGTAGGCCAGCTTTTCGGCCTTGGTGGATGCATTGATCGGACTGAAAGTCGCGCCTGCTTTAAGAACTGCGAAAATCGAAACCGCAGCCTCCCAGCAATTGTCCATGAAGATCAGGACCCGGTCGTCGCGACTGACGCCATTCATGAAAAGGGCGGCGGCCAGACGGCTCGAAAGATCGTCCAGCTCTTCATAGCACAGCCTTTTGTGCTCGGTGATCAATGCCGTTTTGGCTGGATGGGCAGCGGCCTTCGCCGTCAGAAAATGTTCGATCCGCACGGACGCTCCTCGCCGATGGCGCCTACGCTGCCAGCGCTTCTGCCTTTGCCTTGATGAAGGCTGAGATGCGGTCAATCGAATCCAGATTGGCCGGTACGATGTCGGCATCGACCATCGCTATGCCGAAATCATCCTCTATGAATGCCACGAGCTCCAACACGGCCGTCGAGTCGATGATGCCGTTCTCGATCAGTGATACGGAGTCTGCAAGCTCGTAGGACGTGTCCCCGAACAGGAAGTTGTCGACGATAAAGGCTTTGACCTTGTCCTTGATTGCTACCATGATTTTTCATTCCCTCGATTTCTCAGGCCGCTCGTGCTGCACCGACCTTTTCGCCAGTGAAAATCTTCTGCCACAGTTGCGTCGACAAAATGCCGACGAAAGCCGCATTGTCGCGGAATCCGGACGCTGGCTGCAAGCGGCATTTCTCGTGCAGGTTCGCCACCGCCTTGGCGTTGAATAGTCCTCCGGCGGCGATGCTCGCCTCGCTCAGTGAATCGCGTACGTAGTCCAGTTCTCCCGCTCCAACGAAGGAGCGGGCTTCCGGTGCCCGGTAAGGCTGTTTGGTGCGCTCGCGGATGGCCGTCGGAAGCAGGTGCTTGGCAGCTTTGCGCAATATGTGTTTTTCCACCAGTCCCTTCAGCTTCATCTCCGGCGGAAGTCTGGCCGCAAACTCTACCAAGCGATGGTCAAGGAAGGGGAAACGCCCTTCGATACCGTGCGCCATGGCCATGCGATCGCCCTGGCTGGAGAGGATGTAGCCTGGCAGGAGAAAGCGGGTTTCGAGATATTGCGCCTGATGCAGCGGATGCCACCGGGAAAATGCCTCAGGCAACCGGCTGGCCAGGTCCTCGGCTGCGTCATACCCCTTCAATGTCGCGCGCAGGTCACCGGAAAAGAACATCTTCGCCGCTGATGTGGTCTTGAAACGCGGCCGATGCGAGAACAGCGGATCGTCCAGGGCAGCGCTACCGGTTCCGAAGAACGCAGCCAGGTACTCCACGGACTGCTGTTGCAGGCCCGGCAGATAGGGATAAAGCTTGCGGAACAGTTGTGGCCTTATGCGCGATGCCGGCTGTCGCGCGCAGAAACGGCGAACCCGCGCTTCCTTGAAGACATCATAACCGGCAAAGACCTCGTCGGCGCCTTCGCCTGTCAGCACCACTTTCAAACCGGCCTGGCGAACGAGGCCGGACAGTTGATATAGGGGGGCCGGGGCCGTGCGGATGATCGGCCGCTCGGTAAAGCGGATGACTTCGGGAAACACACCGGCGATATCGCCGGCACGACACGCAATGGTTCGATGGCGCGTGCCAAGTGCTGACGCCATTTCGGTCTGGAAGGCGCTTTCGTCATGCTCGGCGCTGTCGAACGTCACGGAAAATGTCTGCAGCTTAAGAGGAGTCATGCCGGCCGCGAGTGCCGAAACGAGGGATGAATCGAGCCCGCCCGAAAGGTAAGAACCGACCGGCACGTCGGCGCGCATGCGAAGCCTCACCGCGTCGGTCAACAGGGCCTGCAGTTCCTCGGCCGCGTCGTCCTCATTGGTGATCTTCGATGGCGTATCCGGATACGGGTAGTCTAGGTGCCAATATGGTTTGACCGTGACTTGCCCCTGTGTCGCGATCATCACGCTTGCCGGCTCCAGCTCGTGGATGTTGCGGAAAGCCGTGCGTGGAGCGATCGGCGCCCACAGCGTAAAGATCTGGTCGAGTGCAATCGGATCGATTTCGGCCGAGACGCCGGGTATCTTCAGCAGGGCCTTTATCTCCGACGCAAAGTAGAGCACCCCGTCCTTGCTGGTGTAGAACAGCGGCCGAACACCCATGCGGTCTCTTGCAAGCACCATCCGCCGCCGCCGGTTATCCCAAATCGCGAAGGCGAAATCACCGTTCAGGAGCGACAGGCAGTCTTCGCCCATCTCGTCATACAGCTGCAGGAGAACTTCGGTATCGCTCGACGTGCGGAAGCGTCGACCTTTGGCCAGCAGCCCTTCGCGCAATTCCACGTAGTTGAAGATCTCGCCGTTGAACGCAATCGTCAAATTGCCGGTTTCGTCGGACATCGGCTGCTGGCCATCACCAATTCCAATCACCGACAGCCGCGCATGCCCAAGTCCAGCCTCGGGCGCTACGAATTTCCCTTGTTCATCCGGCCCGCGATGGGCGATCGCAGACGTCATGCGCGCAAGCAAAGCTTCCGCATCCCGGACTGAACCGAAATAGCCCCCGAATCCGCACATCCACACAGCTCATACTGAACAGCAAGCCACGAAACATAGCGGTCATAAGCGCCTCAAAGGTTAATCAGATACTTTTCAGCAAGCATGTGGTTAACAGGATGTTAGGACAAAACGATGATTTTGCGGACCGACTTGCGCCCCACTCCAGGTGTCACGCTTGAAGGCGTCACGGCGAGCGATGCAAATCACTGCTTCGAGTACGGCCGGTACCAGTCAACAAACTTCTTCAGCCCGTCCTCTATCGAAACGCTAGGCCTGAAGCCGAAATCCCGCTCCAGCGCGGTCATGTCGGCGTAAGTCTTCTCGACGTCGCTCGCCTGCATCGGCTCGTTGTGGCGGATTGCCTTGACCTCGAGCAGCCTTTCCAGAATGTCGATGAAGTCGCCCAGACGCACCGGCCGGTTGTTGCCGACATTGTAGAGCCTGCTCGGCGGAACGTCAGCCGCCGGCGGCTTGTCGAGCACGGCGACAACCGCCTTTACAACATCGTCTATGTAGGTGAAATCGCGCCACATTTCGCCATTGTTGAAGACCCGGATCGGCTTGCCCTCGAGCATCGCCTGCGTGAACATCCAATAGGCCATGTCGGGACGGCCCCAGGGACCGTAGACCGTGAAAAACCGCAGGCCGGTCTGCGGTATGCCGAACAGATGGGCGTAGGTGTGGCTCATCAACTCATCGGTTTTCTTGGTGGCAGCGTAAAGCGAAACGGGCTTGTCGACCTGATCGGCTTCGCTGAACGGCACGCTGCGGTTGCCGCCATACACCGAGCTCGACGAGGCATAGACCAGATGCTCGAATGCCGGTTCGGCGCGACAGAATTCGAGCACTTCGAGGTGGCCCATGACATTGGAGCGGATATAGAGCCGCGGATTGTCGAGTGAGTGGCGCACGCCCGCCTGCGCTGCAAGGTGCACGATCCTAACGATGCCTTGCCCGGCCAAAGCGGCTGCAAGCGCGCCCTGTTCGGCAATATCGATCTGGTGGAACGAAAAATCCTTATGGGGCAGAAGGCGGGCAAGCCGCCCCTTTTTGAGCGCCAGGTCGTAATAGTCGTTCATGTTGTCGACGCCGACGACCGCTTCTCCCCGGTCGAGCAGATGGTGGCAAACGTGGCTGCCAATGAATCCCGCGGCTCCGGTGACAAGTATAGGCAACAAGCTTCTCCACGCGCATAGCCGGGCCGGTATCTGGAGCGGCAGATCCGGCCCATTTTGTCGTGCTATAGTCGAAAGCCGAGGTGGAGACCACCATTAAGCTGATGCGTCAGCTTGCCTCGCGCATGGCTTCGGCCGCCTGCAGGTCAACCGACACCAGTTGGCTGACGCCTTGTTCGGCCATGGTCACCCCAAACAGCCGGTCCATGCGCGCCATGGTGATCGGGTTGTGTGTGATGATGACGAAGCGCGTTTCGGTGGTTGCGGCCATTTCGTCCATCAGATTGCAGAAACGCTCGACATTGTGGTCGTCGAGCGGCGCGTCGACTTCGTCGAGCACGCAGATCGGCGCCGGATTGGTCAGGAACACGGCGAAGATCAGCGACATCGCCGTCAACGCCTGCTCGCCGCCGGACAGCAGCGTCATCGTCTGCGGCTTCTTGCCGGGCGGGCGCGCCAGGATCTCGAGCCCCGCTTCGAGCGGATCGTCGGACTCGATCAGTTGCAGCTCGGCGGTGCCGCCGCCGAACAGATGCGAAAACAACCGTTGAAAATGGCCGTTGACCACCTCGAAGGCGGCGAGCAGCCGCTCGCGGCCTTCGCGGTTCAGGCTATGGATCGCCTGCCGCAGCTTGCGGATCGCCTCGATGATGTCGTCGCGCTCGGAGACGATGGTCTCCAGCCGGTCCGACAGTTCCTTCTGCTCCTCCTCGGCGCGCAGATTGACGGCACCGAGCCGTTCGCGTTCGACCTTCAGCCGGTCGAGCTGACGCTCGATCTCGGCCATTTCGGGCATCGGGCTGTCGGATTCGAGGCCGGTGTGGCGGATCACCAGATGCGGCGGCGTGTTCAGCGTTTCCTGGATGCGCGCCTCGACTTCCAGCCGACGCTCGTCGGCGGCGGTCAGCCGCTCTTCGGCGCGAACGCGGGATTCGCGCGCCTCGGCCAGCGACTGGATGGCAGCAGTCGCAGCCTTGTCCAGCTCGGACTGCCGGTTCTCCGCTTCCTGCAAGCGGTCGCCCGCTGCCTTGCGCAGGCTTTCGGCCTCGGCGAGCTGCGACAGCAGGGCGCGCCGCTTGGCGTCAATCTCGTCGGGAGCGTCGGCCAGTTGCTCGCGCTCGGCCTCGGCCTCTGCCTTGCGTTCGCCGAGCGCCGCGATCTGCGTCGAGGCGTTTTCGGCGCGCTCGACCCAGTTGCGCCGTTCAACGCTGATGGCGTCGAGCCGGCGCGCACGTGCCTCGGCTTCCCGCCTCAGGCCCTCGTGAACGGCACGCGCATCGGCAAGGGCGGCGCGGTCGCGGGCGACGTTGGCGGCCGACTGCTCGAGCTGCAATTGCAGATCGCCGAGATCGGGCGCGTCCTGCAGCAGCATTTCCGCCTCGACGAATGCCGCCGCCGTTTCCTCATGGCTGTCGACAATGCGTGCGCGCGCCTCGTCAAGTGCTGCACGCCGGCTCGACAGCTCGCCGCCGGCTTTTTCGGCCTCGGCCAGCGTATTGCGGGCAGCGTCGAGCCCGTGCTGGGCGTCGCGCCTGGCCTGTCGGGCGTTGCGTTCGGCCTCGCTCGCCTGGGCAAGCGCCTGTTCGGCCTGGGCAAGGGCTTGTTCAGCTTCGCGCAGGGTGCGCGTGGCATGGACTGCTTCGGCATCGAGCTCGGCCAGCCGGTTTTTCTGCGCCAGCCGCTGCGCGGCGGCGGTCGGGGCATCGGCGCTGGCGGTGAAGCCGTCCCAACGCCAGAGCGCGCCTTCGCGGCTGACTAGCCGTTGACCGGGAGCAAGCAGCGTCTGCAGCCGTCTTCCGTCGGCGGCTTCGACAATGCCGATCTGGGCCAGCCTGCGGGCCAGCTGTGCCGGCGCACGCACAACGCTGGCGAGGCTCCTTATGCCTTCGGGCAATGCGGCGTCGGCAGGCTGGATTTCGCTCTGGCCCCAATGTACCGGCGCACTGCGGTCGAGCGGCACGTCGAGATCTTCGCCAAGCGCGGCACCCAGCGCCGTCTCGTAGCCGCGCTCGACGCTGATCTGCTCCAGCACCGAGGGAAATAGATCGCCGCTGGCGGCGTTGAGGATCTTGGCCAGCGTGCGGGCCTCGGTTTCGATCCGCGCCAGCTCGGCCTTTGCGTCCTGAACCGGTGGGCGGCCAGCACTTTCGCCTGCACGCGCCTCGGCGACCGCCTGTTCGGCGGCAATGGCGGCTGCCTCAGCCTCTTCGAGCAGCGCCAGCGCCTGATCGACCAGCAGCCGCTTCTCGGCGGGATCGGGCAGGCCGGCGACTCTGGAGACGATCTCCGACAGTTCGCGGTCGACATCGGCAAGCTGGCGGGCAAAGCGGTCGCGGCGCTCAGCGGTGTCGCGCAGCGTCCGTTCGATCTGGTTGCGCGAGGCGGCAGCCTCCGCCCGTTCGGCGGTCAGCGCGGCGAGCCTGGCCTCGCTCGAGGCAAGCGTCGATGCCGCCTGCTCGAAAGCCGCGCGGGTGCTGGCCTCGCGCTCGGCGGCGCCGGCGTTTTCGGCGTTGAGCGCGGCTTCTTCGGCGGCGAGGCGTTCGAGGATATCCGCATTGTCGCGGACCATGCGCTCCTCGCGGGCAAGGTCGCCATCGAGCTGTTGCAGTCGGCGGTCGAGCTCAGCCTGGCGGGCGCGGATGCGGCCTGCCTCTTCCTCGATCTGCGCCTTGGCGATCGATAGACGCTGGAAGGCGGCGGCGGCAGCGGCTTCCGCATCGCGCAGGTCCGGCAGCCGGTGGGCGTTGATGCCTTGTTCCCTGGCGGCAGCCATCTGGGCGGCGGCACGGTCGCCGACCAGCGCGGTGGCAATCGCCAGCGCCGAACGCGCTTCGCCTTCCTGCGTCTTGGCCAGCGTCCAGCGCAGATGCAGCAGCGTCGCTTCGGCCTTGCGGATGTCGGCCGACAGGTTCTTGAAGCGCGAGGCCTGGCGGGCCTGGCGTTTCAGGCTTTCGATCTGACCCTCCAGCTCGCCGACGACGTCGTCCAGCCTTTCGAGGTTCTGTTCCGCCGCCTTCAGCCGCAGCTCGGCTTCGTGGCGCCGTGTGTGCAAGCCGGAAATGCCGGCCGCCTCCTCCAGCAGCGCGCGGCGCGCCTGCGGCTTTGCCTGGATCAGCTCGCCGATGCGGCCCTGGCCGACCATCGAGGGCGAGCGGGCGCCGGTCGACTGGTCAGCGAACAGCAGCTGAACGTCCTTGGCGCGAGCCTCCTTGCCGTTGATGCGGTAGAGCGAGCCGGCCTCGCGCTCGATGCGGCGCGAGACCTGCAATTCGTCGGCGTCGTTGAAGGCGGACGGCGCGGTGCGGTCGCTATTGTCGAGGAACAGCGTGACTTCGGCGGTGTTGCGGGCCGGACGCGTTCCCGAGCCGGAAAAGATGACGTCGTCCATGCCGGACGCACGCATGTTCTTGTAGGAGCTTTCGCCCATGACCCAGCGCAGCGCCTCGACCAGGTTCGACTTGCCGCAGCCGTTCGGCCCGACGATGCCGGTCAGACCGCGTTCGATGACGAACTCGCCGGGTTCGACGAAGGATTTGAAGCCGAGGAGGCGAAGGCGCGAGAACTTCATTCGCGCCGGCCCATAGCCAAGTTTCGCAAAACTGTGCCGCGGTTTTGCAAGGAGAACCCGCGGCAAGACAAAGAAGTGCGCACGCCGAAGCTACGCCGCTTCGGCGCTGCCGAAACGTCAGAGCAGAGGGTCGATGATGGCCGACATTTCCGCAATCGACATCGCCCCTTTGTAGGTCTTTCCGTTGATGAAAAAGGTCGGTGTGGAATCGACCTTGAATTCGTCGGCGCCGCGCTTCTGGACAGATCTCACATCGTCCAGAAGTTTCTGGTCCGTCAAGCAGGCCTCGAAGGACTCCTGTGTAAAACCGGCAAGCTTGGCGATTTGCAGCAGTGCGTCCTTGGTATTGTTCACACCAACCCAGTTCGCCTGCTGCCTGAACAGTACGTCGACCATCGGGAAATAGTTGTCCTTGGAGCAGCGCGCCAGCATGAAACCGGCCTCGGCGCTGGGATCGAACGGAAACTCGCGCAGTATGTAACGGGCCTTGCCGGTGTCGATATATTTCGTCTTCAGCTCCGGAAAAGTGGTCTCGGCGAAATGCGCGCAATGCGGGCAGGTCATCGATGCATATTCGACGATAGTGACCTTTGCATCGTCCTTGCCGAGCTGCATGTCGGGCAATGCGCCGGGCTTCAGCAGTGCCGCCATATCGACCGTGCCCTGAGCCTCCGGCGCCGCCGCGGCGGCCGGAGCGGCCGGCTTCGCAGGTTCCGGAGCCGCAGGCTTCACATCCTGCGCCTCGGCTTTCTCGCCCGAGTCGCTGCAGGCGGCAAGCAGCGCCACCGCTGGTATTGCGGCCAGCGAAGTCAAAAGGTTTCTGCGGGACAAGGAACGGATCATACGAATCACCTGGCAATAGTTGGATTTTGCAATGCAAAGTCTACAAAAAGCGAGAGTTGGCGCGAATTAAGGCATTACCGCCCCTATTCCAATCGCCAAATCCGGGCATACCATCACGATAGCGCGAGATCACGGTTTCTTTTGACCGAGAATGGTGGCGCCAAGCCGCTCCAGCGAGGCGCGCAGCCCGCCGTCCTCGATCAAACCAACGGTGCCCGACAGCTTCGCTTTCTCGGCCGCAGTCAGCGGCCGCAAACTGGGTTTCGGCTTGTCCTTGCCCGCCATTACCGGCTTCTGCACGATCCTGATCCGGCCGATCGCATTGAAACCGAGGAAGGCATTGACCCGGTTGATGATCTCGCCGGTCTCGTGCTGCAGATGCAGTGCCGCTACACCCTCGCAGGCAATCACCAGCACCGCCGGTTCGAAAGGATCGTCCTCATGCATGCGGCGCGGCCACTGGATCTTTTCCGGGCGCGAGCGGCCGGCAAGCCGCGGCCCGGCAATTTCTTCCCATGACTGGACCAGTCCGATCGACATACCGGCCCGCTTGCGCAGCACCGGGTCGAGGATCTCGGTTGCGAGATCGCTCACCGGAACGGGATTGCCGAAGGGCCTTTTCCCTGCCATGTGCGTTCTCCAGCTTCAGCACCAATGGATTAGGGCCGACCCTCGATCAATGGCACTGCACGACCAGACCCGCAAGGCCGTATCCGGAGACAATGTCGAGATCGCCTCCCGGCTGCTTGCCTGGTACGACGCGCATCACCGCGACCTGCCCTGGCGCGTTTCGCCGCGCGCGCTGGCGGGCGGGGCGCGGCCCGATCCCTATCTGGTCTGGCTTTCCGAGGTGATGCTGCAGCAAACCACGGTCGAGGCGGTAAAATCCTATTTTCAGGCGTTCATGCAGAAATGGCCAACGGTCCAGGCGCTGGCGGCGGCACCGACCCAAGACGTCATGAAGGCCTGGGCCGGGCTCGGCTATTATTCCCGCGCCCGTAATCTCAAAGCCTGTGCCGATCTCGTCGCGCGGCAAGGCGGCCGCTTTCCGGACAGCGAGTCCGGCTTGAAGGAACTGCCCGGCATCGGCGCCTATACGGCGGCGGCGATCGCAGCGATCGCCTTCGACCGACCAGCCGCGGTCGTCGACGGCAATGTCGAACGGGTCGTCTCACGGCTGTTTTCGATCGCCACGCCGCTGGGCGAAGCCAAGGGCGAGATACGCGGCCAGGTCGAACGCATGGTTCCCCTGACAAGGCCCGGCGACTTCGCGCAGGCGATGATGGACCTGGGCGCGACGATCTGCACGCCGCGCCGGCCCCGCTGCATTCTGTGCCCCGTTCGCGTGGACTGCAGCGCCACGACCTCGGGCGACCCCGAACGCTTTCCGGTCCGCCTGCCCAAGGCCGAAAGACCCTTACGCCGCGGTGCCGCCTTCGTTGCCGTCAGGTGCGACGGCGCCATCCTTCTGCGCAAGCGCGCGGACAAAGGCCTGCTCGGCGGCATGACTGAGGTGCCGACGACCGGCTGGACGGCGCGCATAGACGGCGCCACCACGGAAGCGGCGGCCCCGCTCCCCGGCAACTGGCAGCAGGCCGGACGCATCGGCCATATCTTTACCCATTTTGCGCTTGAACTCGACGTGTTCAAGGCGGAGACCGACGTTGCCGCCCCGGTCGGGCATTTCTGGTCGCTGGCCCATGAAATTTCCGGGGAAGCGCTGCCGAGCGTCATGAAAAAGGTAATCGAAGCGGCGATGCCGGGCGCGACGAAAAAGCAGCGGCCGCGTTGAAAGAGAGAAGAATGACTGAAATCCGCCACATCGTTTTCGACATCGGCAAAGTGCTGATCCACTATGATCCGGACCTGCCCTTCAGTCGCTTGATCCCCGATCCCGACGAACGGAAATGGTTCTTCGACAATGTCTGCACGCATGATTGGAACATCGAGCAGGATCGCGGCCGCAGTTGGGAAGAGGCCGAAGCGCTGGCGATCGCGCAATATCCCGAGCACGCCGAAAATATCCGCAATTTCCGCCGGCACTGGCACGAGATGGTGCCTCACACCTATGAGGACAGCGTCGCCATCATGATCGGCCTGATCGACAGCGGCCATGACGTGACGATGCTCACCAATTTCGCTGCGGATACGCTCGCCGAGGCCCGCGAGCGCTTCGATTTCCTCAATCGGCCGCGCGGCGTCACCGTTTCCGGCGACATCCGCCAGATCAAGCCGGATCGCGCCATCTATGACCACCACGTCGCCGCGTTCAGCCTCGAACCGTCAGCGACGCTGTTCATCGACGACAGCCAGAAGAACGTCGACGGCGCCAAGGCGGCGGGCTGGCAGTCGGTGCTGTTCACCGATGCAAAGACGCTCAGGGCGGACCTTGAGCGGCTTGGGATCAAAGTGTGATTTGAATCGGTTCCAGGAGTTGGTTGAGCCTTCGCATTAACCGATCTGTCGCAACTCGGAAGCCGTCAGGCGCCCGCCCGCTCCATGCCTAGCCGAGCAATGCGGCGAAGCTCGTCGATCGGGGTCAGGCCGCCGCTGCGCTCATAATGCCAGAAGGTCCATCCGTTGCAGGCGTCCAGCCCCTGCACCTCGGCGCCGATCTTGTGGATCGACCCGGCACTGTCGCCGATCGCCAGCGTGCCGTCGGCGCGCACTTTTGCCGCCCAGCGCTTCTTGGCGTCGTAAAGCGTGGCGCCTGGCGCCACCAGGCCATTGTCGAGAAGCGTGACGAAGGCGACGCGCGGCTCAGCGCGCTTGCCGGTCAGTACCGTCAAATTGGCGCCTTCCAGCGGCCGGACCGCATCGATACGTTCCATGGCGGCATCGATATAGGTTTGTTCGCGCTCGATGCCGACGAAGTGGCGGCCAAGCCGCTTGGCCACAGCCCCGGTGGTACCTGAGCCGAAGAACGGGTCGAGCACGATGTCGCCCGGCCTGGTCGATGCCGTCATGACGCGGGCAAGCAACGCTTCCGGCTTCTGCGTCGGATGCAATTTGTCACCATTGTCGTTCTTCAGGCGCTCGCCGCCGGTGCAGATCGGAAACAGCCAGTCCGAGCGCATCTGGACGTCGTCGTTCGATGCCTTCAGCGCCTCGTAGTTGAAAGTGTAGCCCTTGCCCTTCTGGTCGCGCGATGCCCAGATCATCGTCTCATGCGCGTTCTGGAAACGGCGGCCACGGAAATTGGGCATTGGATTGGTCTTGCGCCAGACGACGTCGTTGAGGATCCAGAAGCCCAGGTCCTGCATCTTTGCCCCGACCCTGAAAATATTGTGGTAGGAGCCGATAACCCAGATCGTGCCGTTGGGCTTCAACACACGGCGCGCCGCCAGCAGCCAGGCGCGGGTGAAGGCGTCGTAGGCCTCAAAACTGTCGAACTGGTCCCAATGGTCGTCGACGGCATCGACCTTGGATTGGTCGGGCCGGTGCAGATCGCCATCGAGCTGCAAATTATAGGGCGGATCGGCGAAGATCACGTCGATCGACTTTTCCGGCAGCCGTTCGAGCGCGGCGACGCAGTCGCCCTTCAGGATCGTATCCAGCCACTCGGATTGCTGGGGAGCATCGGAAAGCTCGTCGAGAAGACGCACGGCAGACATTGTGACACCCAAGGCACGCGTTACTGTTTACTGTCCGTTATGGTTACCGATCAGCGTAAATATTCAGTGAAGCAGCCCGCCGAATTTGCGAAGCCCGGCCTGTTGGTGTATGCCGCGCCGCCTGAGCCGTTTGGACCAAAGGGCCCTCGGCATTCCCCTCATCCCGCTTTCCGGATCACCATGCCCCAGCCAGACCTTGTCATCTTCGATTGCGACGGCGTGCTCGTCGATTCCGAAATCATCGCCGCGCGGATCGATGCCGAGCTGTTGACCTCGGCCGGCTACGAGATATCGGCCGAGGAGATTTCCGAGGTCTATGCCGGGTTGACTTTCAAGGACATCATGATGCGGGTCGAGGAAAAGTCCCGGATCCCGTTCCAGGCCTCGCTGATCGACAAGGAGGAACAGCTGGTCGATCGTCGGCTGCGCAGCGACGTGCGTGCCATCGACGGGGCGCACGAGGCTGTCGCCGCGGTAGCAGTGCCGCGCTGCGTCTGTTCGAATTCGCGTTCGGAGCGAATCGAATTCATGCTGGAGAAGGTGCAGCTTTTGCCGTTCTTTGCCGGCCGTATCTTTTCCTCGCTGGAAACCCCGACCGGGAAATCCAAGCCGGCGCCGGACGTGTTTCGGTTCGCCGCGGAAAAGCTCAAGGCCGATCCTGCGAACACCTTTGTCATCGAGGATTCGGTGCATGGCGTCACCGGCGCCAAGACGGCGGGAATGCGCGTCATCGGCTTCACCGGCGCGGCGCACAGCTATCCCGGCCACGCCGATGCGCTGACCGAGGCCGGCGCGGAAACGGTCATCCGCCGCTGGGCGGAACTGAAAAGCGTGATCGCCGCGCTGTCGGAATGGTCGGCGGACGCCTGAGAGGCCGCCTCCAACCGCCGTGGCGCGAATGCAGCGGCTCAGTTGGTCGCGGCGGCTTTCTTCTTCCTCGGCTTGTCTGTCGCTACTTTCGGAGCGCCCTCGTCATACCCGGCATATGCCTGGTAGTCCTTCGCCGTCGGCTCCGGAACGACGACGTTGGAATCGGTGAAGACGAACTGCGTGGCACTCGAAGGATCGGTAACCTGGACCTGATAGGAGTGAAGCTGCGAATAGAGAACTTCGGTGCCGTGCATCACCGCGATGCGGATCGGCATGGTGATGGTGCCGGGGGTGAACATCGGGCCAGGCACGACCTTGCCGGCGACGGCTATCTTCATCGACAAGGAGCCGTTGGCGCGGCTGCAGTCGCGGGTCACATCGGTGATCGAAGCCTGATAGATGATCTTGGCGGAATCGTCCGGCTGATCGGCGCCAGCCGCGTCCGCTGCCGGCTGGGCGGCTTCCTCGGCGGCAACATCGGTTTTTTTCTTCGGCTTCGGACCGCTCTTGGCGTAGGTATTGAAGAAGGCAGTGCCGTCACGCAACGTCACTTTCGGGCAATAGGCCTGCAGCTGGCTGGAAAGCACCTTGGGATCGGGTGGCGGTGGCGGTGTCGTATCCTTTTTGCCGAAGCCGAGAATTCCATTGTCGCTCGATTGGCAACCTGCGGCGGCAAGCATAAAGCCGGCGAGCGCCAGACCCGCGACAAAACGACCGTTGAATGAATGAAACGCCATGAACTGCACTTCCCTCTCGCAAAGCCGGTGACGTATATCAACCGCGCGGCAAAAATGCGACTGAGCCTGCGCAGAAATCCACCACCTCGCGGCGGGCGAAAATTCCCGGCAGCAATGGAAACGTGACGATGCAATATGTGAGTACCCGCGGGGAAGCGCCCGCGCTTGGATTTTCCGACGCGGTGCTGGCCGGACTGGCGCGCGACGGCGGGCTCTACCTGCCGAGCGCCTGGCCGCATTTTTCCGCAGCCGAGATCCGCGCCATGCGCGGCCTTGCCTATCCCGATCTTGCCATCCGTGTGCTGTCGCCGTTCCTCGGCGGCGAGATCGCGGCGCCGGTGTTCGAACGGCTGGTGCGCGAAGCCTATGCGACCTTCCGCCATGAGGCCGTCTGCCCGCTCGTGCAGACCGGGCCGAACAGCTTCGTGCTCGAGCTGTTCCACGGCCCGACGCTCGCGTTCAAGGACGTGGCGATGCAGCTTCTTGCGCGGCTGATGGACCATGTGCTGGCCGAGCGCGACCAGCGCGCCACCATTGTCGGTGCCACCTCCGGCGACACCGGAGGGGCCGCCATCGATGCCTTTGCCGGGCGCAACCGCACCGACATCTTCGTGCTTTTCCCGCACGGCCGCGTCTCGCCGGTACAGCAGCGGCAGATGACGACCTCGACCGCCGCAAACGTCCATGCGTTGGCGATCGAAGGCAATTTCGACGACTGCCAGGGCCTGGTAAAGGCCATGTTCAACGACCACGGTTTTCGCGACCGGGTATCGCTGTCCGGCGTCAACTCGATCAACTGGGCCCGCATCATGGCCCAGATCGTCTATTATTTCTCGTCCGGCCTGTCGCTCGGCGCGCCCGACAGGCCGGTTTCCTTCACCGTGCCGACCGGCAATTTCGGCGACATCTTCGCCGGCTATGCCGCCAAGAAGATGGGGCTGCCGATCGAACGGCTGATCATCGCCACCAACGACAACGATATTCTGGCGCGCACGCTGGCGACCGGCGAATACCGCATGAAGGGGGTCTTTTCGACCACGTCGCCCTCGATGGACATCCAGGTGTCTTCGAACTTCGAACGCTTGCTGTTCGAGGCGTCCGGCCGCGATGCCTCGACCGTGCGGCGCTACATGGACGGGCTCAAGCAGTCCGGCGCCTTCACCATCGAGGCCGGGGAAATCGCCAGGATCCGCTCCGAATTCGACGCCGGCCGCGCCACCATGGACGAGGTCGCCGCCACCATCCGCACCACACTTGCGGCGAGCGGCTATCTGCTCGACCCGCATACGGCCGCGGCCGTGCATGTGGCCGCCGGCAAGGCTGCGGGTGAGGTGCCGATGGTGGTGCTGGGCACTGCGCACCCGGCAAAGTTTCCCGCCGCCGTCGAAGCCGCCAGCGGCGTGTCGCCTGCCCTGCCTGCATGGCTAGGCGGGTTGATGAGCGCCGAGGAAAAATACACGGTACTTCCATCCGACCTGAAAATGGTGGAAGATTATCTCGGCCGCCACACGCGGGCGGCGCGTTAGGGAGTAATTGCCATATGGGTGTTGAGGTAAGCCGTCTGTCGAACGGCCTGACAGTCGCCACCGAAACCCTTCCAAGCCTCGAATCTGTTGCCCTTGGCGCCTGGGTCAAGTCGGGCGCACGCAACGAGCGTGACGAAGAGCACGGAATGGCGCACTTGCTCGAGCACATGGCTTTCAAGGGCACCAGGCGGCGAAGCGCCTTCGAGATTGCCTCGGAGATCGAGGACGTCGGCGGCGAGATCAATGCCGCCACCAGCGTCGAGACGACCTCCTATTATGCAAGGGTTCTGAGCGACGACGTGCCGCTGGCCGTCGATATCCTTTCCGACATCCTGCAGGAATCCGAATTCGATCCGCAGGAGTTGGAACGAGAGCAGCATGTGATTCTGCAGGAGATCGGCGCCGCGCACGATACGCCCGACGACGTCGTTTTCGATCACTTTACCGAGACCGCCTTCCGCCACCAGACTATCGGCCGCTCGATTCTTGGCACGCCGGAAACCGTCAAATCCTTCACTTCGAAGCAGCTGCACGACTTCATCGAACGACAGTACGGTGCCGAGAACATGGTGATGGTGGCGGCCGGCGATATCAAGCATGACGATTTCGTGCGGGAAGTCGAAAAGCGTCTCGGCAGCTTCCGCGGCAAGGCCGACGGCACCATCCCGCAATATGCGCAGTATGTCGGCGGCGATTTTCGCGAGGACCGCGACCTGATGGACGCCCAGATCGTGCTGGGTTTCGAGGGCCGCGCCTATCACGTCCGCGATTTCTATGCCTCCCAGGTCCTGTCGATGATCCTGGGCGGCGGCATGTCGTCGCGACTTTTCCAGGAAGTCCGCGAAAAACGCGGCCTGTGCTATTCGGTCTATGCCTTCCATTGGGGTTTTTCCGACACCGGCGTCTTCGGGGTCCATGCGGCGACCGGACAAAGCGATATTGCCGAGCTGGTGCCTGTGATCATTGACGAGCTGCAAAAGGCCGGTGAAAACATCCTGCAGGAGGAGCTTGACCGGGCGCGTGCCCAATACCGCGCCGGGCTGATCATGTCGGCCGAGAGCCCGGCCAGCCGCGCCTCCCAGATCGCCAGGCAGTTGCTTCTGTTCGGCAGGCCGATCGCCAAGGAAGAGCTGATGGAGCGGCTGGCGGCGTTGACTGTCGAGCGGCTGACGGATCTGTCGTCCCGGCTTTTTTCGACCAAGCCGACGCTTACAGCCGTCGGGCCGGTGGGTACGCTCGCGCCCTATGAGGCAATCCTCGATTCGCTTTCGGGCACGCAGACCACTGCCCGTAAGCTTGCCGTCTAAGCCTATTCGAGCGTCGTGTTCGCGCTCCCTTTCTTTCGCCGCGACCTGCCGGCACTGAAGGGCGAGCTTGTCACGCTGCGCGTACCGCTGACCAACGACTATCGCGAGTGGTCGGTGCTGCGCAGTGAAAGCCGCGCTTTTCTTGAGCCGTGGGAGCCGCGATGGACCCCTGACGAACTCGACCGCACGGCGTGGCGGCATCGTATCGGGCGCTACCGCGAGGACTACGCGCAGGGGACGGCGATCGCCTTCTTCATCTTCGAGAAAAGCAGCGGCAGGCTGGCCGGCGGTATCACCCTCGGCAATATCCGCCACGGGGTCGCCCAAAGCGGCCATATCGGCTACTGGATCGGCGAGCGCTTCAGCGGACGCGGCCTGATGACCGATGCCGTCAAGGTGGTGACGCGTTTCGCCTTCGAAACGCTGCGATTGCACCGGATCGAAGCTGCCTGTATTCCCGACAACGCCCGGTCGATCCGCGTGCTTGAAAAAGCCGGATTCCGGCGCGAAGGACTGCTACGATCCTATCTCAGGATCAACGGCATCTGGCAGGACCATTACCTATACGCCCGAATCGCGGACGATCCGCCGGGCGTTGGAACAAAGGACTGATTTTGACGAATTTTCTGCGCAAGGGGTCGCTGCTTGCCTTTATGCTGGCGGCAATCGTCACGCTCTGCGCGGCATCCTCGGCGTTTGCCGTAGAACCGATCAAGATCGCCCGCGACGACGTTGCGCTCGATCTTTCGGGGGCCGTCTCGATCTACCGGAACCAGGGCGAGAATTTTCAGGTGTCGACCGCGCCAGGCCCGGACGGCATCGTGCGGCGCATCGAGGTCGAGGCAAATGATGCGCGCTCGACCGGTGACTGGGCGGTGTTCGCGCTGGCCAATACCACCGACCAGCAGCTCGACAGGCTGATTGTCGCACCGCATTTCCGGCTGGTGAATTCCGGCCTGTTCTGGCCGGATCTCGGCTCGACCCGTATCGCTGCGATCACGCCCAGCGAAGGCTTTGCGCTCGACCGTCAGACCAGCCCCGACGCCGATGTGTTCCGGGTGACGTTGAACCCCGGAACGGTGATTACCTTCATCGCCGAGCTCGCCTCGCCCAAGCTGCCGCAGGTCTATCTGTGGGATCCTGAATCCTACAAGGACTCGGTCAATTCCTACACGCTGTTTCGTGGCATCGTCATCGGCATCGCCGGCCTGCTGGCGCTGTTCCTGACCATTCTTTTCGTCGTCAAGGGGACCTCGATGTTCCCGGCAACGGCGGCCCTAGCCTGGGCGGTGCTTGCCTATATCTGCGTCGATTTCGGCTTTCTCAACAAGATCATAGAGATCTCACCGGGCAATGAGCAGATGTGGCGCGCCGGAACGGAGGTGGCGCTCGCGGCGACCTTCGTGGTGTTCCTGTTTGCCTATCTCAACCTCAACCGGTGGCACGGCCATTTCAGCTACGGCGCACTGGTCTGGATTCTCGGGCTGGTGCTGATCGCCGGTGTCGCCATCATCGATCCGGCGGTTGCCGCCGGCATTGCCAGGCTGTCCTTCGCCGCCACCGCGCTGACCGGGCTCGGCCTGATCATCTTCCTCGGTATCCGCGGTTACGACCGCGCCATCATGCTGGTGCCCAGTTGGGTGATGGTTCTGCTGTGGCTATGCGGATCGTGGATGGCAATCACCGGCATGCTGGACAACGATATCGCTCAGCCGGCGCTGGGCGGTGGGCTGATCCTCATCATCCTGCTGATCGGCTTCACCGTGATGCAGCACGCTTTTGCCGGCGGCGCGCTGCATCAGGGCCTGTTCTCCGACCTTGAGCGGCAGGCGCTGGCGGTTGCCGGATCGGGCGATACTGTGTGGGACTGGGACGTGCTGCGCGACCGCGTCGTCACTCGTCCCGACGTCAGCATTCAGCTCGGTCTTGCCCCCAACAGCCTCGGCGGCCCTGCCCGCAACTGGCTGCCGGTGCTGCATGCCGACGACCGCGACACGTTTCGCACGACACTCGACGTGGTGCTCGAGCACCGGCGCGGCCGGGTGTCGCAAAACTTTCGCCTGCGCGGCGCCGACGGGCACTATCACTGGTTTTCGTTGCGCGCCCGGCCGGTGATCGGCTCGGACGGCGAGGTCATCCGCTGCGTCGGCACCATGGTCGACGTGACGGAGCAGAAGAAATCCGAGGAACGGCTGCTGCATGACGCCGTGCACGACAATCTGACCGGCCTGCCCAACCGCGAGCTGTTCATGAACCGGCTGGAGGCGATCATTTCGATTGCCCGCACCGAAGAGAAGGTGCGCCCGACCGTCTTCGTCATCGACATAGACCGGTTCAAGCAGGTCAATGACGGGCTCGGCATCTCGGCCGGCGATACCATCCTTTTGACTATCGCGCGGCGGCTGCACCGACTGCTCAAGCCGAAGGATTCGCTGTCGCGCTTTGCCGGCGACCAGTTCGCGCTGATGCTTTTGTCGGAGCAGGATCCGGCCCGCATCGCGGCCATTGCCGATGCCATCAAGCACGCCATCAACAACCCGATCACCTTCGCCAAGCGCGAGATCGTGCTGACGGCCTCGATCGGGCTGATCACCTGGACCGCCACGCAGACCTCGGCCGAGGACATGGTCAAGGATGCCGAGCTTGCCATGCATCAGGCCAAGCGCTTCGGCGGCGACCGGATCGAGCCGTTCCGTCCCGCCTTCCGCACCGTCGGCACCGACCGGCTGCAGTTCGAGTCCGATCTGCGCCGCGCCATCGAACGACGCGAATTCACGCTTGCCTACCAGCCGATCGTGCGGCTGGAGGACGGCAGCGTCGCAGGCTTCGAAGCGCTGCTGCGCTGGGACCATCCGCGGCGCGGCATGATCCCGCCGGCGGATTTCATTCCGGTTGCCGAAAACTGCGGCCTGATCGTGCAGCTTGGGCTGTTTGCCATGCAGCAGGCTGCCGAAGACCTGGCGGGATGGCAAAAGCAGATCGGCGATGCGCCGCTGTCGGTCTCGGTCAATCTGTCCAGCCGCCAGCTCATCCGCCGCGACCTGGTCAGCGACGTCCGCTCGGTGATCGCGCGAGCCAACCTGAAACCGCGCTGCTTCCGGCTCGAACTCACCGAATCGCTGGTGATGGACAATCCCGAGCAGACCGCCCATGTGCTGACCAAGTTGAAGCGGCTTGGCATCGGCCTGTCGCTGGATGATTTCGGCACCGGCTATTCATCGCTGGCCTATCTGACGCGCTTTCCGTTCGACACTATCAAGATCGACAAGAGCTTCGTCGACGACGCGACGCCGAAACGTGCGGTGCTGCTCAAATCCATGGTCAACATGGCGCATGAACTCGGCCTGTCGGTTGTCGCCGAAGGCATTTCGGACGAGAGCGATGCGCTGGAGTTGCGGCAGATGGGCTGCGAATACGTGCAGAGCTTCATGTTCGGCGCGCCGATGCCGGGCGACCAGGTGCTGAAGACGCTGAAGGAACAGTATCCGCTCACTCAAGCGTGACAAGTTTCGGGGACGTGATGAGGCTCAGGCGTGACCGGCAGCCAGGCTGAGATGCGCGAGATCGATGCCGATCGAGGCGAGGATCCGGTCATATTTGCGATCGATGTCGGCGTCGAACAGAAGCTCGGCACTTGCCGGGCAAGTCAGCCAGCCATTCTCGACGATCTCGTTTTCAAGCTGGCCTGCACCCCAGCCGGCATAGCCGAGCGCCATCAGAGCCCGCCGGGGTCCGCGGCCGGAGGAGATGGCGCGCAATATGTCGACGGTCGCGGTGAGACAGACATCATCGGACACGGCGAGCGAGGATTCCACCCGGTAGTCGCCCGAATGCAGAACGAAGCCGCGGCTGCGATCCACCGGTCCGCCATTGCGCACGACGAAGTCGCGCGCCGGCGGCGGCAGGCGAATTGCCTCCAGCTCGTTCATGATGCCAAGTTGCACGAGCAGGTCCGGAAACAGCATCTGCTGCGTCTGGTTGATGATCAGCCCCATCGCGCCTTCGTCGCTGTGCGCGCAAATGTAGATGACGGAGCGCGTGAAGCGGTCGTCCTTCATGCCGGGCATGGCAATCAGGAACTGATCGTCGAGAAAGCCGGGTCCTGCGGCCGTCCTTTTATGGCGCAACAAATCCATGGCCACAGCGTAACGCGTTTCCGGGGCGTCGAAAAGATGGGCGGCGCCCGATTTGATCAGGCTCAAAAGCCGAAGGTCACGCAAATATGATGCCGGCGGCGTCATGAAATCATTGCGCGGCCATCAACGGACGATCAAATCATCGCCATGCAAAGCTTGAAAATCCTGCTGCTTGGTGTGGCCATTGGATCGGCGACCGGCTTCCCCGCCTCAGCCTCCTCGTCGGCCTGGTACAACAGCGAAGGCGGCAGGGTGCGGCTGGTAACAAGCGGCAAAGCCGACGAGGCCGGACGTCTCCAGGGCGTCCTCGACATTGCGCTGAAGCCCGGCTGGAAAACCTATTGGCGCGATCCGGGCGATGCGGGGGTGCCGCCACAGATCGACGTCTCGGCCAGCACCAACATTGCCGACGCGACGCTTTCGTTTCCGCCGCCGCAGCGCCACGATGACGGCTATGGCAAATGGGCCGGCTACGACCACCCGGTTTCGTTGCCGGTGACGTTCACGCTTGCAGCGCCCGGCCAACCGGCCGTCATCGATGCGGACATCTTCCTCGGCATTTGCGAAACCATCTGCATCCCGGTGCAGACAAGGCTGACCGTCGATCCCGGCGCCGATCCCGACAACGCCGAGGATGCGGCACTGGTCAAGGCGGGCCTTGCAACCCTGCCCGCCACGGCAACGCCCGATTTCGGCATAAACGTACTGCCGGGCGACCACGAAACGCTGATTGTCGAAGCGAGCTTTCCGGGCAGCCCCGAGGGCGCCGACTTCTTCGTTGCCGGCGAACGCGACTACATGTTCGGTGCCCCGGCACGCAGCGAAAAGGATGGCAAGCTGATCTTTACTGTACCGATCCTCGACAGGCCGTCGACAACGCCAACCGATGGCGGCCTGCACTACACACTGACAAGTGCCGCAGGCGCGGTCGAAGGCCTGTTGCCATTCCCGTGATGCCAACGTCTGGACGGTTGCCGGGCGCGCCTTAATTCGCTATCGCAAGGAGCTCCCTTCCATTTCCAAGCGAGGACCATCATGACGATCTCCGTTGGCGACAAACTGCCCGATGCGACCTTCAAGACAATGACCGCCGACGGTGCAAGGCCGATCACGACGGGCGAGATATTCTCAGGAAAGAAGGTCGTGCTGTTTGGCGTTCCAGGCGCCTTCACGCCGACCTGCAGCAACAATCATCTGCCCGGCTACCTGGACAATTACGACGCCATCCTGGCGCGCGGCGTCGACACTATCGCCGTTGTCTCGGTCAACGATGTTCACGTCATGGGGGCTTGGGCCCGCTTCAGCGGCGGTGAAGGCAAAATCCTTTATCTTGCCGATGGCAATGGCGATTTCGCCAAATCGGTCGGCCTCGACGCCGACCTCTCCAGCGGCGGCATGGGGCTACGCTCGAAGCGTTTTTCGATGATCGTCGATGACGGCAAGGTCACCGCACTCAATGTCGAGACAAAGCCCGGCGTCGACGAATCCGGTGCGGCTCACATTCTCGGACAGCTTTCCGTCCTGGCGACAGCCTAGGCCAGGCACGGCAAAGGGCGCCTTCGAGCGCTCAACGTCCAAAGGACGCTGACTTTTGCATCGGCGCATGATCCTTCCGAAAGCCGACCCGGTTTTCGGGACCATGCGTCGGCTCTTCGGGACTGCTTGCTTTTGGGGACCTCGATTATGTCTGACATCGTCTGGCGCAGCGTCGCGATCGGCATCGGCGCAACCGCGCTTATGGATGTCTGGGCGATTTTCCTGAGCAAGGCGTTTGCTCAACCGCGGCCGAACTGGGGGCTGGTCGGCCGCTGGGTCTGGCATCTCAGGGAAGGCGAGGTCTTCCATGACGACATTGGCGAGGCCTCGCCCTACCCGCATGAATCAGTACTTGGCTGGGCCTTTCATTATGCTGTCGGCATCGTCTACGGCATCATACTGGTCGTGCTGGCCGGAACGGCCTGGCTCACCGCGCCGACCTTCCTGCCGGCTTTTATGCTCGGTATCGTCACCGTCGGCGCCGGATGGTTTCTGCTGGCGCCCGGCATGGGCGCCGGCTGGGCCGCTTCGAAGCGCCCCAATCCGATGCAGGTCCGCGCCCTCAATCTTGTGTCGCATACGGTGTTTGCCATCGGACTGTTCGGCACCGCCCTGCTGATCCGATAGGTAATTAACCGTCGCGGCGCTGCGTCGGCCTGTCGATCGGCTGCCATCCATGGATAACGCGACGCGCGCTGATATCGTATGCGAAGTAGTTCCCACCGCCCCCTGGCTGATCCGCCTCGCGGCTGATTTCCCGACCGCTCAAAGAGAGCAGCAGGAGCGTTCCGACACCTCCGTGACCTATGAAAGCAACGTCGACGGCGGCGTCGGTGCGTAGCACAGTGTCTACCTCGCTTAGAATACGACGCTGGGCTTCGATAGCTCGCTCCCATCCACGAATGCTGCTGTTTGGATTGGCGAAGAATTGGTCGGCGACCGCCTCGAACTCCGATGGCGGCAGGAAACCGGTTGCCGATCGGTCATTCTCATGCATCCGTTCCCTCACCTCGACTGCAAGGCGGAGATGCCTTCCGAGTATCCCGGCGGTTTCTATCGCCTTGCGTTCACCCGACGACACGATCCGCCGGATCGACCCAACCCACGGCTGATCGAGCATTGCAGATGTTCTCGCTCGCCCGATGTCGGACAGTCCCCACTCCGGCACTGGAACGTTGGCATCGACCTGAACCTGGGGATGCGTGATGTAGTATGCAATCGGCATGATAACAGCTCTTCCTGCCAGAGAGCGGACCCGCAGCCGGAATTCAATAGCTTTGCGTCGAGCGCCGCGCCTTTGTGGCCGCCGGCTGCTTTGACTGCGAACCTGGTTCTGGCGCCGCAGTCTTGACGAGGCCTTTCTTGAAAGGCGCCATGCCGAGCCGCGCCAATTCGTCGGCGCGCTCGTTCTCAGGATGGCCGGCATGGCCCTTGACCCAATGCCAGGTGACCTGATGGCGGTTACGCGCCGCGTCGAGCTGCTGCCACAGCTCGGCATTCTTCACCGGCTGCCTGGCGGCCGTCTTCCAGCCGTTGCGCTTCCAGCCGTCGATCCAGCTGAAAATACCGTCCTTGACATAGTTGCTGTCGGTATAAAGATCGACGGCGCAGGGCTCCTTGAGCGCATTAAGCGCCGAGATGGCCGCCAACAGTTCCATACGGTTGTTGGTGGTGGCAGCCTCGCCACCATGGAGCTCCTTGATTGCGCCGTTGAAGCGCAGGATTGCGCCCCAGCCGCCAGGCCCGGGATTGCCCGAACAGGCACCATCGGTGAAGATTTCAACGCGCTTGGTCATGTCAGTCCATATTCGGAAGGAGAGTTGATCGCCCGGTGGAAGCGCATCCGGCGGATATACTCGGTCGGGTCGCGTTTCATCACCAGCCCGCCGTCCGGGACCGTCAGCCAGTCATAGAGCCGGGTCAGCATGAAGCGCAGCGCCGAACCGCGCGCCAGCATCGGCAGCGCAGCTTTCTCGTCACTGCTCAACGGCCGCACGCTTTGGTAGCCGGCAAGCAGCGCCGTGCCCTTGGTCAGATTGAAGGAAAAATCCTTCTCGAAGCACCAGGCGTTCAGGCACGTGGCAACGTCATAGGCGTAGAGGTCGTTGCAGGCGAAATAGAAGTCGATCAGCCCGGACAGTTTCTCGCCGAGGAAGAACACATTGTCCGGGAAAAGATCGGCATGGATGATGCCTCGCGGCAGACCGTTCGGCCAGTTCCGCTCGAAATCGGCGAAATCGGCATCGACCTCGGCAGCCAGTCCCGGCTCGACCTCGTCGGCGCGGGCGCGGGCGGCATTCCACAGCTTGCGCCAGCCATCGATGGCAAGGGCGTTGGGGCGGGTCATCGGAAAATCCGCGCCGGCGAGATGCAGTGCCGCCAGCGCCTTGCCGACCTCGCCGCAATGCGCAGCCGTCGGCCGCCTCAGCGACAGGCCTTCGAGAAAGGTGATGATGACCGCCGGCCGGCCGGCAAGTGTTCCGATCACACCACCATCATGTGCGGTGACCGGGAGCGGGCACGAAATGCCCTTTCTGGCGAGGTGGGCCATAAGGCCGAGAAAGAACGGCAGGTCAGCCTTGTCGACGCGCTTCTCGTAAAGCGTCAGTATGTAGGAGCCGCTGCTGGTGTGCAGCAGAAAATTCGAGTTTTCGGTACCTTCGGCGATGCCCTTGTAGGACAAGAGGTCGCCGACCGGATAGTTCCTGAGGAATGCGCCGAGCTCGCCCTCGTTGACGTCGGTGTAAACCGCCATCGTTGCTACGCGGCCCCGTTGACGAAGGCCATGTCGGCAGCCGTCAGTTCGACATCGCGCAACACCCGCATCACCGGAAAGTCCTCCGTCTCCGTCGCCGTCACGGCCAGCTCGATGGTCACGTCGAAGCGCTGCCTGAACGCATCGACGATCTCGTCGACGATGATCTCCGGCGCCGAGGCGCCCGCCGACAGGCCGAGCGTCGAAATGCCGGCAATCTCATTCCACGGAATTTCGGAGGCGCGCTGCACAAGAAGCGACATCGAGGCGCCGGCGCGCTCGGCCACTTCGACCAGGCGCCGCGAGTTGGAGGAGTTAGGTGCGCCGACAACCAGGAAGAGATCGGCGCCGGCCGCTGTTTCCTTGACCGCTTCCTGGCGATTGGTGGTGGCATAACAGATCGATTCCGCCGCCGGCGCGTGCAGGTCGGGAAAACGCTGCTGCAGGGCGCGGATGATGCCGGCGGTGTCCTCGACCGACAGCGTCGTCTGGGTGACGAAACCGAGCGCCTGCGGGTCTGCGGGCACGAAGCTTGCGGCGTCGGCTTCGGTCTCGATCAGAGTGACCGCGCCGTCCGGCAACTGGCCCATTGTGCCGATCACCTCTGGATGCCCGGCATGGCCGATCAAAAGCACGTGGCGGCCAAGCCGCTGATGGCGCATCGCCTGCTTATGGACCTTCGAGACCAGCGGGCAAGTCGCGTCGAGATAGAACAGGTTGCGGGACTGGGCGTCGGCCGGCACAGATTTCGGCACGCCATGCGCCGAAAAGACGACCGGGCTCTGGCGATGCTCGGGCGGGATCTCGGAGAGCTCCTCGATGAACACCGCGCCGAGGCTTTGCAGCCCTTCGACGACGTAGCGGTTGTGCACGATCTCGTGGCGGACATAGACCGGCGCGCCGTATTTCTTCAGCGCCAGCACGACGATCTGGATGGCACGGTCAACGCCCGCACAGAAACCGCGGGGCTGGCAGAGCCGGATGGTCAGCGGCGGCTTTGTGTGAAGCATGATTGCATCTTACGCTGATTGTAGGCCGGTTGATCGGACTATGACTTCTGAGCTCAAGGCGGGAAATGAGGTGCGCGGCCCTGCCCTGTCAAGGGTAGTGGCGGCGATCATTGGTCTTTCGCCGGGCGGCGGAGCCAGGAGATCAGGACGCCGGCAAGGGCGGCGGCAAGGCCGTACCAGGTTATCGCATATTGCAGATGGCTGTTCGGCAGGTCGATGACGGTGACACCGCCAACCGGCAGCCCGCCGGGGTTGGGGGTGGCGTTCGCATCGATGAAGATCGGCACCAGCGCCGCACCTGTCGGCAGGCCGGCGCTCGAGGCCATCGCGTCACGATCTTTCCAGTAGAAGATATTCTTCTGCGGATCGTTGTCGGGAAGCATCATCGAGGGCTTGGCCGGCAGCGGGTTGCGGGCGAGCCCCGTCACCGTCACTTTGCCCGTTACCTGTCCCTGCGGCCGCTTGGCTGGATCCTTGAAATCGTAAGGCACGAAGCCGCGGTTGATCAGCACGAAACGGCCATCGTCGAGCCGTAGCGGCGTGAAGACGTCGAAACCGGACTGGCCTTCCCAGGTGGCGAGGAAATGCCGCTCGTCTTGATGCAGGAAAGTGCCGGTCACTATCACCGGCGTGTAGTCCACGTCGCCGGCGGCAGCAAACCGCTTTTCGAGCTCGGCCAATGGCACAGGCGCCGAATGCGTGCGCTGGTCTATCGTCTGGAGAAGCCCCTCTTTCCAGTGCAGGCGCTGAACCTGCCAGGTGCCGAGCGCCAGCAGGATCAAAAACACGACGATACCCAGGCCGAGTGCCAATGCGCGCTTCGGCCGCGACCGGCCGGCCACCGAACCGGATGCCTCGCTCATTCGCCGCGGTCCAGCCGGCCCTCGGCCGCCTTGTTGCGGTATTGCAGCGTCAGCAGCACGCCCTTGATCAGCCGGAGCGCCGCCAGGCAAAGCACCAGCGTCAGCGGAATCCACAGCAGCAGATGCAGCCAGAGCGGCGGATTGAGCGTCACCTCCATCCACAACGCCAGGCCAACGACGATAAAGCCGATGATTAGGATAACGAACACCGCCGGCCCGTCGCCGGCATCGGCGAAGGAATAATCGAGGCCGCAATTGGAGCAGCGATCACCGACCGTGAGGAACCCGGAGAACAGCTTGCCCTCGCCACAGCGGGGGCAGCGGCCATGCAGGCCGGCCGAGATCGGATCGATTGGTGGCCAGATCGCCTTGTCGTCGCTCATGAGGTCATCCTAGGAGCATTTGCCGCAAAAGATAAGGCGGCCACGTCGCCGCAGCCGCCTTGTCGATTTCCTGAGACCCCAATTCCTCGGGCCTCAATTTCCTGAGGCGAATGTCAGTGTGGTTCGATCATCGCACCGTTCGACGCCCAGACGTAGATCGAGGCAAACAGGAACAGCCACACCACGTCGACGAAGTGCCAATACCAGGCGGCGGCCTCGAAGCCGAAATGCTGCTTGGGCGTGAAGTCGCCCTTCATGGCGCGGATCAGGCAGACCAGCAGGAAGATCGTGCCGATGATGACGTGGAAACCATGGAAGCCGGTCGCCATGAAGAAGGTGGCGCCGTAGATGGAATCCCTGAAGCCGAACGGCGCATGCATGTACTCGTAGGCCTGCACCATGGTGAACAGCATGCCGAGGCCGACGGTCAGCACCAAGCCATTGATCAGGCCCTTGCGGTCGCCGTGGATGAGCGAGTGGTGCGCCCAGGTCACCGTGGTACCCGACAGAAGCAGGATGACGGTGTTGTAGAGCGGCAGATGGAAGGGGTCGAGAACTTCGAGGCCCTTGGGTGGCCAGACGCCGCCGGTGAAGGCGGTACGGGCGTATTGATGGACCTCGCCCGGAAACAGGCTGGCGTCGAAGAAGGCCCAGAACCAGGCGACGAAGAACATCACCTCGGAGGCGATGAACATGATCATGCCGTAGCGCAGATGCAGCGACACGACACGGGTGTGGTGTCCCTCATGCGCCTCCTTGATCGTATCCGACCACCAGGCGAACATCGTGTAGATGACGATCAGCAGGCCGATGAAGAACAACCATGGATTAGCGATGTTGAAACCGAAGATCGGGAAATCGCCGCCCTTGAGATATTGCATGTAACAGACGCCGCCGAACGCGGTCACCAGCGCCCCGACGGAGCCCAGGAAAGGCCACGGGCTCGGGTCGACGAGGTGGTAGTCATGTTGTGGTTTTGCGTGTGCGTCTGCCATATCAACCCCCGAGGCTTGCTTCGGTATCTGAAATCTTGTTGCGGCGGCCGTCGGCCGGCACCGATGATGCGACCGGCTTGGTCTTGTCGACCGGGAACATCGTGTAGGACAGGGTAATCGTCCTCAAATCCTTCAGTTCCGGCGCGTTGACGATATCGGGATCGACATAGAACACGACCGGCATGTCCAGTGTCTCCCCCGGCTTCAGTGTCGTGTCGGTGAAGCAGAAACACTCGACCTTGTTGAAGTAAGGTCCGGCCAGTTCAGGCTGTACATTGAAGGTGGCGCGTCCGGTAATGGGCCGGCTGAATTTGTTCGTCGCGCTGAAATGCGCTTCGGCGGTCTCGCCGATCTTGATGGTGATCGAGCGGGCGACCGGCTGGAATTGCCAGGGAACGCCGGCGGTGTTGGCGTCGAAGCGGATGGTGATGTCGCGATCGAGCACCCGATCGGCATATTGCTGGGTCGCCCGTTTGACGGTACCGCCGTAGCCTGTCGCCTGGCAGAACATCGCGTAGAGCGGTACCGCGGCGTAGGCCATGCCGATCATGCCGCCGAAGAACGCGATGCAGACGCCGGCGACGACGCGGTTCGTATTCTTCTTCTTAGGATCGGTGACTGTTTGCCTGGTCATTGTGAGCTCACATCGAGCCGGGGAAACTGTGACCAAATTTCACGATGGTCGCGACGTAGAATATGACGACCAGCGCCGCCAGCGCGAAACCGATTGCGGCCGAGCGATTGCGGCGGGCCTTCTGCTGACGTTCGGTCAGCGTGACCAGTTCAAGCTTCTTTTCGATCATGCTCATGCTCCACCGATGGTCAGCGCGCGCGCGACGACGCAATCGCCAAGGTAGGCGGCGAAGATGGCGAAGAGATAGAGCAGCGAATAGCCGAACAAGGCCTTGGCCGGCTTCATCGCCCGGTCGTCATCGGCCATTTGCAGCACCTTCCACGCATACCAGACGAAGCCGGCGCCGAGCAGCAATGCAACGATGCCATAGGCCGGCGTGGTGAACCCGAGAACCCAGGGCAGCACGCCAACCGGCGCGAGGACCAGCGCATAGGCAAAGATCTGGCGTCTGGTCGAGGCCTGGCCGGCGACATTCGGCATCATCGGAATGCCTGCCTTCGCATAGTCCTCCGACTTGAAGAGCGCGAGCGCCCAGAAATGTGGCGGCGTCCACAGGAAGATGACCAGGAACAGCACCAAGCTTTCGAGGCTGACCGATCCGGTTACCGCCGCCCAGCCTATGACCGGCGGAATGGCACCGGCAGCCCCGCCGATGACGATGTTCTGAGGCGTCCAGCGCTTTAGCCACATCGTATAGATGACGGCATAGAAAAAGATGGTGAAGGCCAGAAGCGACGCTGCCAACCAGTTGACCAGCACGCCGAGCGTCATCACCGACAGAACCGACAGCACCAACCCGAAACTCAATGCCTCGCCTGGCCGGATGCGGCCGGCCGGCACGGGACGGCCGGCGGTGCGCGTCATCACCGCATCGATGTCTGCGTCGTACCACATGTTGAGCGCACCGGACGCGCCGGCGCCAATGGCAATAGCCAGGATCGCGATCACCGCCAGCAGCGGATTGATGGTCACCGGGGCGGCGACCATGCCGACAAACGCAGTGAACACCACCAACGACATGACGCGCGGCTTCAGCAGGGCGAAGAAATCGCCCGCCGTCGCTTCCGACATGCGGAAGCCCGGCTCGTCAATCAGTCTGTCTTCGGCAAGGGCCATGCGTACTTAAAGTCCATCATTCCGTTGGCCAAAACCGCCGGCCGGCCGGCGGTTCCGTATTAAGGAGGCAACCGCCTACTTGATCTTCGGCAACTGTTCCCACTGGTGGAACGGCGGCGGCGAAGGCAGCTGCCATTCCAGCGTGGTCGCACCCTCGCCCCAAGGATTGGCGCCGGCGACCCGCTTCTTCTGGAACGCCTCGAAGACGCCGAACAGGAAGATGACGACGCCGACAGCCGAGATGTACGAGCCGTAGGACGACACCATATTCCAGCCGGCGAAGGCATCCGGATAGTCGATATAGCGACGCGGCATACCGGAAAGGCCGAGGAAGTGCTGCGGGAAAAAGACCAGGTTGACGCCGACGAAAGTGACCCAGAAGTGGGTGTTGGCGATCACCGGCGAATACATGTAGCCGGTCATCTTCGGGAACCAGTAGTACCAGCCGGCGAAGATCGCGAAGACCGCGCCCAGCGACAGCACGTAGTGGAAGTGCGCGACCACGAAATAGGTGTCGTGCAGCGGGCGGTCGAGGCCGGCATTGGCCAGCTGCACACCGGTGACGCCGCCAACAGTGAACAGGAAGATGAAGCCGATCGCCCACAGCATCGGGGTCTTGAGCGAAATCGACCCGCCCCACATAGTGGCGATCCAGGAGAAGATCTTCACACCCGTCGGCACCGCGATGACCATGGTGGCGAAGACGAAATAGCGCTGGGTGTCGAGCGATAGGCCCGTCGTGTACATGTGGTGGGCCCAGACGATGAAGCCCACCGCGCCGATGGCAACCATCGCATAGGCCATGCCGAGATAGCCAAACACCGGCTTCCTCGAAAAGGTCGAGATGATATGGCTGATGATACCGAAACCCGGCAGGATCAGAATGTAGACCTCCGGATGGCCGAAGAACCAGAACAGGTGCTGGAACAGGATCGGATCGCCGCCGCCGTCCGGGGCGAAGAAGGTGGTGCCGAAATTGCGGTCGGTCAAAAGCATGGTGATGCCGCCGGCCAGCACCGGCAACGACAGCAGCAGCAGGAAGGCGGTAATCAGCACCGACCAGGCGAAAAGCGGCATCTTGTGCATGGTCATGCCGGGCGCGCGCATGTTGAAGATGGTGGTGATGAAGTTGATGGCGCCAAGAATCGAGGAGGCGCCGGCGATGTGGATTGACAGGATCGCCAGATCCATGGCTGGTCCAGGCTGGCCCGATGTCGACAGCGGCGGGTAAAGCGTCCAGCCGCCGCCGACGCCGTAGGCGCCGGGCGCACTCGGGACGAAGGCCGAGAAAATCAGCAGGATAAAAGCCGGCGGCAGCAGCCAGAACGAGACGTTGTTCATGCGCGGGAAGGCCATATCCGGCGCGCCGATCATGATCGGCACCATCCAGTTGGCAAAGCCGCCGATCAGCGCCGGCATCACCATGAAGAAGATCATGATCAGCGCATGCGCGGTGGTGAAAGCATTGTACATGCTCTTGCCCCCGTCGATGGCGGCGTCGCCGTTCATGCCGTAGACCATCTGCGCCAGGCCAGTGAAGATCTGGATGCCCGGCTCCTGCAATTCCATGCGCATGACGACCGACAAGGCGCCACCGATGCAGCCCGCCATGATCGCGAAGATCAGATAAAGCGTACCGATGTCCTTGTGGTTGGTCGAATACACCCACCGGACCCAGCCATGATACGGCTTGTGGTCGTGGTCGTCGTGAGCTGCAGCGTTCGCCATGGTCGGCTCCGTTCCCTGAATCTTTTCTGGTCGCGGCATCAATTGCCGGCGGCCGCTACCTTGTTCGTGCCATCGACCTCGGCCATCAGCGCTTTGTTGGCGCCGGGAAGGTCGGTCTTGGCTGCCGCCAGCCAGGTCTTGTATTGTGCATCGGAGACGACGCGAATGGCGATCGGCATGAAGGCGTGGTCCTTGCCGCAGAGTTCCGAGCACTGGCCGTAATAGAGGCCTTCCTTGTCGGCCTTGAACCAGACCTCGTTGATGCGGCCCGGCACCGCATCGGTCTTGATGCCGAAGGACGGCATGGCAAAGGCGTGAATGACGTCGGTCGCCGTCACCAGCACCCGGGTCATGGTGTTGACCGGCACCACCATCTCATTGTCGACGGCGAGCAGGCGCGGATACGCGGCGCGATCTTCCTTGCCGGCAGCAGCCCTGTCGGCATCCTGAAGGATCGCGGAATTAAAGGAAAGCGTGTTGTCGACCTGGTATTCGTAGTCCCAGTTCCACTGATTGCCGGTCGCCTTGACGGTCAGCTTGGCTTCTTCCGGCGGCGTGTATTGCGCGGTCAGCAGCTGGAACGAGGGAATGGCGAGACAGAGCAGGATGACCACGGGACCGACAGTCCAGATGACCTCGATCAGCGTGTTGTGGCTGGTGCGCGACGGCGTCGGGTTGACGCTCGCCCGGAACCGCAAAATGCAGTAGGCAATCAGGAAAAGCACCAAGGCGGTGATCACAATGATGAACGCGAACGAGTAGTTCCCGAACCACTCGATCTGCCGCATAATGTCGGTCGCCGGAGGCTGAAAACTGGTTTCCCAAGGTTGGGGCTGGGCTGCATGAGCGGATGCAGCGGCAAACAACGTGGCGGCGGCACTAGCTACGATTTTGGCGGTTGCCAGGAATTTTCTCATCGCCCTCGTCATCTCCCAGTTCCTCGCGATCGGACCGCAAGAATGTCGAACAATGCCGGGACGGGAATCCCGGACAATTCAAGGCTGGTTCAAACCATACTCTATTTGCCTCCGCAAGAAAGGAGCGCCGGAACCCGTGCGGCATTTTTGCGCGCAAGCGCGGCTGTGGCTTCGTGCGGTGACTGCTTGCCGCGAATCACCAGAGCGGCATCCGGGTAGAATGAGCCGCGCGGCGTGCGGAGCCGTCGCAATTAGGGCGAAATTGGCACTGAAAAGCGCATTGTCGCCTGTGTCGGGGCAGATCGCCGGGGTCTCGTCCTTTACTTGGGTTTAGTGCGGCTTAAAGTGCCGTGATTCGCAATGGAGCCGTCATGAACCCTTGGCTTTCGAGAACCTTGGCGAAGGTCATCTTTGTTGCCGCCGCAATAGCCTTGTCCGGCGCCGGCCTGGCCAATGCCGCGCAGCCAAGCGGCACGGTGAAGTCGACGCATGGGGCGTGGTCGATCATCTGCGATACGCCGGCCGGTGCTACATCCGAACAATGCGTGATGATGCAGAACGTCGTCGCCGAGGACCGCCCGGAAATGGGGCTTTCCGTCGTCGTGCTGCGCACAGCCGACAACAAGGCCGAAATCCTGCGTGTGCTGGCGCCGCTCGGCGTGCTGTTGCCCAACGGCCTCGGCCTCAATGTCGACGGCAAGGATATCGGCCGCGCCTATTTCGTGCGCTGTTTCCAGGACGGCTGCTATGCCGAGGTCATCCTGGAAAAGCCGCTGCTCGACACGCTGAAGACCGGTACGTCGGCGACCTTCATCGTCTTCCAGACGCCGGAAGAGGGCATCGGCATTCCCGTCGACCTCAAGGGTTTCGCCGACGGCTTCGCCGCCCTGCCTTGAGACTGGGTCTTGTAGCACGATCCAGTGATGTTGACCGGCCGGGTCACGGCAAATCTCATTTCAGATTGTCTGTGAGGGCCTTCGCGCCTACATCGTGGGAAACAATCCTCCTGCGAATGGACCTGCCATGAACAGCCTGATCGGCCAATTTGACATTTCCGACGATCGCATCAAGCAAATCGTTGCCGAGACTATTAACGGCGCCGACGACGGCGAACTGTTTCTCGAATATAGCGAAAGCGAATCGCTGATGTTCGACAATGGCAAGCTGAAGACCGCGAATTTCAACACCGACCAGGGTTTCGGCCTGCGCGCCGTCGCCGGCGAAGCCAGCGGCTACGCCCATTCCAGCGATCTCTCCGAAGCCTCGCTGCTGCGCGCCGCCGATGCCGTTTCGACGGTGAAGAGCGGCTATTCCGGTACGCTTGCCGCAGCGCCTGCCCGCACCAACCGCCATCTCTACGGCGACGGAAACCCTATCCCCTCACCTTCCTTCGAAGCCAAGGCCAAGCTGCTTCAGGAAATCGATGCATGGCTGCGGGCCGAGGATCCGCGCGTCAGGCAGGTGACGGCGTCGCTCGCCGCCTCCTGGCAGCATGTCGAGATCGTGCGCGCCGACGGCCAGATGGTGCGCGACATCCGTCCGCTGGTCAGGATCAACGTGTCGGTGGTGGTCGGCGGCGGCGACCGCCAGGAGAGCGGCTCCTACGGCATGGGAGGCCGCAAGGATTTTGGTGAATTCCTGATCGAGGACAGCTGGCGGCACGCGGCCAAGGAGGCATTGCGGCAAGCGCTGGTCAATCTCGAAGCGGTTCCAGCACCTGCCGGCACTTTCGACATCGTGCTGTCGAGCGGCTGGCCGGGCGTCATGTTGCACGAGGCGGTCGGCCACGGGCTGGAAGGCGATTTCAACCGCAAGAAGACGTCGGCCTTCGCCGGCCTGCTTGGCCAGCAGGTGGCAGCGAAAGGCGTCACCGTCGTTGATGACGGCACCCTGCCCGAGCGGCGTGGCTCGCTTACCGTCGACGATGAGGGCACGCCATCGGCCCATAACGTGCTGATCGACGATGGCAAGCTGGTCGGCTACATGCAGGACCGCCAGAACGCCCGGTTGATGGGCATGAAAGCCACGGGCAACGGACGACGCCAAGGTTACGCGCACGAGCCTATGCCGCGCATGACCAACACCTACATGACAGCAGGCGACATGGAGCCGGACGAGATCATCGCCTCGGTCAAGAACGGCATCTATGCCGTGTCGTTCGGTGGCGGCCAGGTCGACATCACTTCGGGCAAGTTCGTGTTCGGCTGCACCGAAGCCTACATGATCGAGAACGGCAAGGTGACGCAACCGATCAAGGGCGCCATGCTGATCGGCAACGGGCCGGATGCCATGCATCGTGTGGCGATGATCGGCAACGACATTAAGCTCGACACCGGCATCGGCATGTGCGGCAAGGCCGGACAGGGCGTGCCGGTCGGCGTCGGCCAGCCGCATCTCAGGATGAACCAGATGACAGTCGGCGGCACCAGGGTTTGATGGAGTTGACGTCGAATTATCGCCGCTCCGGAACAACCAATCCCCGCCGCCCACTGCCTTGTCATCGCTTTAAGTAGGAGTAGCTTGCGCCTTGAATTTGCCGAGAGCTTCGACTATCTTACATTCGTCTTACACCTAAGGACGTGCCGAGATGGCTGCCGCAGAGAAGCTCGTAACTACGGTCTCGACCAAGGGACAGGTCATCCTGCCCAGCGCGATCCGGAAACGGAGGGAATGGCATGCCGGCACACGCCTTCTGGTCGAGGATACCCCGGAGGGCGTGCTACTGAAGCCTGCGCCAGTCTTCGCCGAGACGCGGCCAGAGGACGTGTTTGGATCGCTGCGCTATAGCGGCAGGCCGAAGACGTTGGAAGAAATGGACGCGGGCGTGCTCGCCGAAGCGCGGCGGCGCCATGCTCGCAATTGATACCAACCTGATCGTCCGCTACCTGACGGGCGATCACCCGTCGCAGTCTTCCCGCGCCCGGGCGCTGATCGATAGCCAGCCGGTCTTTGTCGCCGTCACGGTGATGCTGGAAGTCGAATGGGTGTTGCGCAGCGCCTACGGTTTTGCGCCTCTTGAAATCGCCCGTACGCTACGGGTGTTTAGCGGGCTTCCCACGGTAGAGGTGGAAGACGGGGCGGTCGTGTCGTCCGCGCTCGACCTCTCGGAACAGGGGTTGGATTTCGCTGATGCGCTGCATCTGGGCAAGTCCGCTCACTGCGCTGGCTTCGCGACTTTTGACCGCAAGTTCGTCAGGGCCGCGAAGGCGGCCGGATACGAACGCGTGCAAGAAGCATAGCAGCTCACAGCGGCCCAGCGCGGCACAAAAGCGCGCCACAGGGTCAGCCTGGTTTCAGGCATAGATGCCGGAGCGGACTGCCTCCAGATAGGCAAGCACCTTGTCCGTCTTGCCTTCGCGAACCAGATCGTAGGCGGTCTTTCCGGCCCAACCGGGGATCGGCTGATGCTTGAACCAGATCGCCGCACGATGTTCATCACCGGCCATCTCGCCGGCCATCGCCAGGATACGGACGATGGGACTCAATGCGGCGTCGACCATGCGCGCACCGGGCTTGGCGGCAAGCGTGTTGCGCGCGAGACCGGTCAGCCCCGCCAGTTCTGTCATATTGACCCCTAGCAGTTCAGCGACCCGCCTTGGCGAGAGAAACGGCGCCCGCTCCTCGCCGAAGCGCGATGCCGAAATTCGAAGGCTGCGGTGCTCATGGCAATTTCCTGGCACAGTTTGAACGACGTGCGCTAAAAATGTGCTTTTTTGGTGCGCGTTTCAGGCCCTGGCTGCTAGCGCCTTCGTCTCGGCTTCTCCAACAGCGCCACGGCCTCGACATGCGGCGACCACAGGAACTGGTCGATCGGCGTCACGCTCTTCAGGGCGTAGCCGCCGTCCATGAGGATGCGTAGGTCCCGCGCCAGCGTTACCGGATTGCAAGACACCGCGGCGACGAGCGGCACGTCGGAGCGCGCGATCTGCTTCGACTGGTCCTCGGCGCCGGCGCGAGGCGGGTCGAAGACAACGCCGTCAAAGGCATTCAACTCCTTGAATGTCAGCGGCCTCCGGAACAGGTCGCGACGTTCGCCGGTCACCCGCTTCAGGCCGCTGGCGAAACGGAATGCCCGGTCGAGCGCCGCGAGTGCTGCCGCATCGCCTTCCACCGCATGAACCTCCGATCTTGCGGCCAGGCGCAGCGCGAAGCTGCCGCAGCCGGCGAAGAGATCGGCGACCTTTTTGGCGCGCGCGAAATGCTGGCCGACAATGTTGGCCATCGCCTGTTCGGCAGCCTCGGTCGCCTGCAGGAAAGCGCCCGGAGGCACTGCGACGGCGACGCCGCCAAACAGGACGACCGGTTTGTTTGGTTCGATAATGACCTCGCCGTCGACCGACAGTCTGGCTAGCCCCTCGGCGATGACGAAGTTGGAGGCGACGCGGCGCTGGTTCTCGCCGAGCTTGCCGGAATCGTGAACCGCGACATCGAGGCCGGAACCGGTCACCGTCACCGCCATGTGGAACGATTTGGTCGTGGTGCAGATCAGTCCGGCAAGCATCCTCAAACGGTCGAGCGCAGCGACGATCTGCGGCAGCGAGATCGGGCATTCCTCGATCGAGATGATCTCGGATGACAGCGCGCGAACGAAGCCGAACTGCATTCCCACCTCGCTCCGCCGGGCGGTGAAGACGACACGGCGGCGCGTGTGCGGCGCGCACGGCACCAGCGCCCCGAGATCGCAAGCGATGCCCTTGCTCTTCAGCGCATGCACGACCTTTTCGCGCTTCCACCGGTGATAGGCTTCAGTCTCGAGATGCTGGACGGCGCAGCCGCCGCACGCGCCGAAATGCCGGCACGGCGGATCGACCCGCAACGGCGAAGCCTGAAGGACCGACATCAAGGTGGCGCGATCTTTCTCCCGCGCGGCGGTGACGACCTCTCCCGGCAGCGCGAACGGAATGAAAACCTCGCCGGTTTCCGTCTCGGCGATGCCGTCGCCCTGCGAGCCCAACCTTGCGATCGTGAAACGGGTGCTCATCGCTTCTGGGTCTCGACGTCCTTGATGCCGCCGAGCAGGAACTCGCGGTTGCCGTCGCCGCCCTCTATCGGTGACAGATAAAGCCCCAGCGAGCGCCAGCCGGGAATGGCATCGAGCCAGTCCTGCATCAGGCCGGCAATGCGCGCCGCATCATAGGGGTCCTTCAGCAGGCCGCCCTTGCCGATCGCCTCGCGGCCGGCCTCGAATTGCGGCTTGACCAGAAACACAGCTTTTGCGCCATTCCTGGCCAAGGCAAGCGCCGGCGGCAGCGCCAGTTTCAGCGATATGAAGCTGACATCCGAGACGATGAAATCCGGCACACGGCCGCCGAGATCGGCGGCCGACAGTTCGCGCGCATTCAGGCCTTCAATTACCGTCACGCGCGGATCGCCGGCGATGTTGGAGTGCATCTGGCCGTGCCCCACATCGATCGCCGTGACATGCGCCGCGCCGCGTTCGAGCAGCACCTGCGTGAAGCCGCCGGTCGAGGCGCCGACATCGAGCGCTTCGCTGCCGGTGGGGTCGAGGGCGAAATGGTCGAGACCAGCCTTCAGCTTCAGTGCAGCGCGCGACACGTAACCTTGCGCCGGATCGTCAACGACGATGTTGCACTCAGGCAGAACGGCCTGGCCCGGCTTGAGGGCGACGATGCCATCGACCGTCACGGTGCCGCGCTCGACCGCGTCGCGGGCACGCGAGCGGCTGGCAAACAGGCCGCGCTGGACGAGCAATTCGTCGAGCCGCTGGCGTATGCTGGCTGGCGGAAGGGAAGTCATCGGCCTTCATGGCGAAAGCCAACGATGATGGCAAGGAGATTGGCGATCAGACAAGGCATAGTTGGAAAGGCGGTGAACGCATCAAGCCACTGCGCTGTTTGTCGAACCTCGCACGAGACCCGAAGCAATGCTAAGAAAGAGATGCCGTTTAGCCGTCGAAACGTGGAGGAGGAACATGCTGACGGGAACCTGCCACTGCGGGGCAGCCCACTGGACCCTGGAGGGCGATCCCGGTTCGATCACTGCCTGCAGTTGCACACTTTGCCGTCGCTACGGCACGCTCTGGGCTTACGACTATGTCGACGAACGCATCCGCCTTGCCGGGCCCGTAAGCGCCTATCGGCGCGTCGGAAAGGCTCATCCTTCGCTTGAGATTCTCTTCTGCCCAACCTGCGCTTGCGTCCTGGCCTGGCGCGGTTTGCATCCCGATGCGGCTGGGCGCTACCGCGTCGCCGTCAATGTGAGGCTTGCGCCGCCCGAGGCCGTCGCCGATCTCCCGATCGACCATTTCGATGGTCTCGATACATTCGAGGATTTGCCGAGAGATGGTCGCTGTGTGCGCGACATGTGGTTCTAGTTTCTAGAGTCTCTTCGGGATCGTGCTTTAGAATATGGTCCGCGAAGCCCGCCGTTCGACGGCCGGCGTCAGACCGTCGCTGCTGTCGCCGGACACCTGCGTGTGCGGCCGGTCAGCGGAACTGGACGCCTTCGGCAAGGTATCTGGCACGACGACGAATTGCGGCGCCTGCTTGTAGGAAAAGCCGCCACGGATTTCGCCGATCTTGCCGGCGACGATGCCCATCACCGCCTTTTCGAGTTTGCGGTCGTAGCGCGTTTCGGCTGTAGCCGACAAGACGAAGATGGCCGCAAGCGCGATGCCGCCCAAAAGCGATCTCATTGGTCTGCTTTCCGCTGCCTGGTTGCCTTCTAGCAGGGCGGCGTTGAAAAACGGCCAAAGGACACGGTAAGCAGATCACCAAACGGCAGCGTAAACAGCATCTTACGACCGTCCGCCGGCAATTTTATTCAAGCAGTTGAGAATTTGATTCAGACTGGCATCTTGCAGCCAAGTTGAATCGCGTCGGCGTCGCGGGAATGCGTCTAAAAGCTAGGCGCGCTGGGCCTGCGCGGTATGCCCCAGCGCCACGAACACGGTGCGCACGATGCCGGCGCTGTCCAGCCCGGCATCGGCATACATCTTTTCCGGCTTGGCATGGTCGACAAATGTGTCGGGCAGCACCAGCGGGCGCACCTTCAAGCCGCTCTCCAGCAGCCCTTCATGGGCCAGGAACTGCAGCACATGGCTGGCGAAGCCGCCGACCGCGCCCTCTTCCACCGTCACCAGTATCTCGTGTGAACGGGCCAGCCGCCGGATCAGGTCCTCGTCGAGCGGCTTGGCAAAACGGGCATCGGCGACCGTGGTCGAAAGCCCGGCCGCGCCAAGCTCCTCGGCTGCGGCCAGGCAATCCTGCAGCCTGGTGCCGAAGGAAAGCAGCGCAACCTTAGTGCCTTCCCTGACGATCCGGCCCTTGCCGATCTCCAATACCGAGCCACGTTGCGGCATCTCGACGCCAACGCCGTTGCCGCGCGGGTAGCGGAACGCGATCGGGCCGTCATCGTAGCTTGCGGCGGTGCGTACCATGTGGCGCAGCTCGGCCTCATCGGCCGCGGCCATGACGACGAAACCGGGCAGCGTCGCCAGGAAGGTCGTGTCGAAGGCGCCGCAATGGGTGGCACCATCGGCGCCGACGAAGCCGGCGCGGTCGATCGGAAAGCGCACCGGCAAATTCTGGATCGCCACGTCGTGGACGACCTGATCGTAGGCGCGCTGCAGGAAGGTCGAGTAGATCGCCGCGAAAGGCTTGAAGCCTTCCGTGGCAAGGCCGGCGGCGAAGGTCACCGCATGTTGCTCGGCGATGCCGACATCGAAGGTCCTCGCCGGAAACGCTTCGCCGAACAGATCAAGCCCGGTGCCGTTCGGCATGGCGGCGGTGATAGCGACGATGCGGTCGTCCTCTCGGGCCTCCTGGATCAGGCTTTCGGCAAACACCTTGGTGTAGCTCGGCGCATTGGCGGGCGCCTTGGCCTGGGCGCCAGTGATGACGTCGAATTTGTTGACGCCATGATATTTGTCGGCCGCCGCCTCGGCCGGGGCGTAGCCCTTGCCCTTCTGGGTCACGACATGGATCAGCACCGGGCCGTCGGCATTGTCGCGGACGTTCTTCAGCACCGGGATCAGGTGCTCGAGGTTGTGACCGTCGATCGGGCCGATGTGGTAGAACCCCATTTCCTCGAACAACGTGCCGCCGGTGACGTAACCGCGCGCATGCTCGACCGCTCGCTTGATGGCGCGATCGGCGCGCTCGCCGAGATACGACGTCAGCTTCTTGCCGAAATCGCGCAAGCCCAGATAGGTCTTGCCCGACGCCAGACGGGCCAGATAGGCGCTCATTGCGCCGGTCGGCGGAGCGATCGACATATCGTTGTCGTTCAAGATGACGATCAGCCGGGCATCGAGTGCGCCGGCATTGTTCATCGCCTCATAGGCCATGCCGGCCGACATGGCGCCGTCGCCGATGACGGCAATGACATTGTTGCGGCCATCGGACAGATCGCGCGCCATCGCCATGCCGAGGCCGGCTGAAATCGAGGTCGAGGAGTGGGCTGCGCCGAACGGATCGTATTCGCTCTCGACGCGACGCGTGAAGCCGGACAGGCCGCCCTCCTGGCGCAGCGTGCGGATGCGATCGCGGCGGCCGGTCAGGATCTTGTGCGGATAGGCCTGGTGGCCGACGTCCCAGATCAGCCGGTCGTCCGGCGTGTTGAAGACGTAGTGCAGCGCGACGGTCAACTCGACCACGCCAAGGCCGGCGCCGAGATGGCCGCCGGTGTGGGAAACGACGTCGATCAGTTCGGCGCGAAGCTCTGACGCCAGCTGCGGCAGGTCGCCTTCGGCAAGCGTGCGCAAATCGGCTGGGACGCGGACCTTGTCGAGAAGCGGCGTATCGGGCTTTGCGTTCACTGTTTGCGAGCCTGGTCAGATTTTCTGTTCATCGTGAAATATGCCGCTGGCCGGCGAATGTAAATGTGGCGGTAACGCGCATCAGCTTTCGGGCAGCGGGATGAACTCTTGCTCGTCTCCAGGAACGATATCGAAGCGGCCCGTCTTCCATTCTTCTTTCGCCTGCTCGATGCGTTCCTTTGAGGACGATACGAAATTCCACCAGATATAACGTTTCGAACCGAGCGAAGCGCCGCCAAAAAGCATGAAATGGGCGCCGCGTTCCGATGAGACAACGATCTCATCGCCGGGCCGGAAAACCAGCAGCCGCTCGGCCGGGAAGCGGTCACCGGATATCGAAACCTGGCCTTCCAGCGTATAGATGGCGCGCTCCTCGGCATCGGCCGGGATTTTCACGCTGGCACCCGGCGCCAGCCTGAGATCGGCATAAAGCGTGTCCGAAGCGGTGGCGACCGGGGAGCGCAGTCCGGAAAACGCACCGATGATCACACGGCCGCTAACCCCCTCCGCATCGATTTCGGGCAGGCGCAGGGCCGGGGTGTTCTCGAAGACCGGCGCGACTTCTTCCTTGCCGTCCGGCAGCGCCAGCCATGTCTGCAGGCCGGAAACCGACATCGGCGCGCCGCGGAGTTCTTCCGGCGTCCGCTCCGAATGGACGATGCCACGGCCGGCGGTCATCAAATTCACGTCCCCGGGCTGGATTACCATCTCGGTGCCGAGCGAATCGCGGTGCCTGATCTTGCCATCGAACAGGTAAGTCACCGTAGACAGGCCGATATGTGGGTGCGGACGCACGTCCAGCGCCTGGCCCGCTCGCAGAACGGCTGGACCCATGCGGTCGAAGAAGATGAAGGGTCCGACCAGCCGGCGCCTGGCCGTCGGCAAGGCGCGGCGAACCTGAAATCCGCCAATATCTTTGGCGTTCGGAATGACCATCAGCTCGATCTGATCGCTGGCGAAGGCATCGCCCATCTGCGGATCGTTTCCGGGAAAGAAGCTCACGCGGTCCCCTCAGGCGAAGCGAAGTGCAGATTTGGCCTTCGCCTTGGCCGCCACCTCTTCGCGATTGCGCGGGTGCTGCGTCGTCTCGAGGCTGTCGAGCAATTCGCGCGCCGAGGCGGCAATGGCCTCGACGGCATGGTCGAACGCATGCTGGTTCTGTTTCGACGGCCGCGTCGTTCCGCTCAGCTTGCGGACAAACTGAAGCGCGGCATCGCGGACCTCGTCATTGGTTGCCGGCGGATCGAAATTGAACAGGGTTTTGATGTTTCTGCACATCGTTCGCAATCTCCTCTCGTCCTGGAGCCGTTTCAAACGGGATGAGTTTTATCCTCAATCGTGATGATGTCCAAAGCCGGTAAGCAAAATTGTCGTTCGAGGCCGCGCCTCAATCCGCGTCCAACGGCTCTGTCCCCGCCGGCTTGCCGTCACGCGACAGCCTGATTTTCTCGACCTTGTCCTCGGCCGCCTTCAGCAGCCGGTCGCAACGCGACTTCAGCGCCTCGCCGCGCTCGTAGATGCGGATCGACTGGTCGAGCGGAACGTCGCCGCGCTCCAGATCGTCGACGATCCTCTCCAGCGCCTCGAGCGCCTGCTCGAAGCTCATCGCCTTGACATCTTCGTTGGTCTCACCAGCCATCGTCTATCCCTTCATCAGCCGCCCGACATGGGCGGCGACTGAAAATGCCAATCCCTGCAGATCGTAGCCGCCCTCGAGCACGCTGACGAGCCGGTTGCGGCTATGGCGCCCGGCTCGTTCGAGCAACTGGCCGGTCGCCCAGTCGAAATCATCCTCAGTCAGGTTGATCTCGGCCAGCGGATCGCGGTGGTGGGCATCGAAACCGGCGGAGATGATGATGAGGTCGGGCGCAAAATTGTCGAGCGCCGGCAGGATGCGCGACAGAAAGGCGTCGCGGAAACTATCGCTGCCGCTCTGCGGCGCCAGCGGCGCGTTGACGATGTTGCCGGCGCCGGTTTCGCTCACGGCCCCGGTTCCCGGGTAAAGCGGCATCTGGTGTGTCGAGCAATAGAGCACCGATGGATCGTCCCAGAAAATGTCCTGCGTGCCGTTGCCGTGATGCACATCCCAGTCGACGACGGCGACGCGGTCGGCGCCATGGTTCTTCTGCGCGTAGCGTGCCGCGATCGCGGCGGTGTTGAACAGGCAAAAACCCATGGAGGTGGTCTTTTCGGCATGATGGCCGGGCGGCCGTGCGGCGACGAAGACGTTTTCGGCACGGTCGGTGAAGACGTCGTCGACCGCGGCGTTGGCTGCGCCGATCGCGGTCACGGCCGCCTGCCAGCTCTTTGGGCTGGCGGTGGTATCGGCGTCGATACGGGCGATGCCGGTGTCCGGTATCGCTGCGCGGACACGTTCGACGAATTCGGGCGGATGCGCGTAGAGGATGGTTGCCTCGTCGCCTTCGGGCGCCTGGACGCGATCGAGCGCCGCGAAGGCCTCGTCGTCAAGCACACGCTCTATGGCGCGCAAACGGTCCGGCCGCTCCGGATGACCGGGCGGTGTTATGTGCTCGAGGAAAATCGGGTGGGTGTAAAGTCTCGTGACCATGCCCCGATATAGGCGCGCCTCGCCGCTTTGGCCATGTTTTCGCGCGCTGGTGAGGCGATGTTCAACAGGGTTTAGGCAACCGGCGTCGGCTGAGCCCACCGCGAGCCGCCTGGGATCTGCGAAAAGAATGACCTCAGGCCGGTGATCGGTCAATCTGGGGCTGCTTCGCTGACGATCGATCAGGCTGAGGCAGCCTGCCGGTGCGATTGAGCAGCCCTTCCAGAAGAACCTTGAACGCCTTCACTGCCTTCTTCGACGTCGCTTCGGGATCGTTCGAAGTTGCGATCCACTGCGCCGCATGCAACGAGGCGCCGCTGACCAGCCTTGCCGCGGCTTCGGGATCGACGGCGAGAATTGTCCCCTCGTCGCTCAGTCTTTGCAGGCTCTCTGTCATCGAGCGGATGCATGTGCTCTGGCTTGGCCATTGCGATGGATCGCCGAGCACCGCCGGCCCGTCACGAAGCACGATACGCTGGATCTCCGGCTCCAGCGCCATCTCGATATAGGCGGTGCATTCGTCGACAAAGCCCTGCCAGAGATTGTCCGGCTTGGCCGAAACGACCTTCAGCCGGGCCGACATTTCGGCGTCGATCTCGGCGATAACCGCCTGGAGCAGGCCCTTCTTGTCGCCGAAGTGATGATAGAGCGCACCGCGCGTCAGCCCGGCCGATGCCGTGAAATCGTCCATCGAGGCTTCGGCATAGCCGAGCGTGCCGAAGGCCTGGCGCGCCGCCCCGATCAGCTTGGCGCGGGTTTCGGCAATCATCTCCTTGCGTGGTCTATGCATGCTCTGGCCCTATTAACATACGTCTCGTATGCCAATTGACATACGCCGCGTATGATCTATTTAGACTCATACGCCACGTATGTAATCGCCGAACCGGCCGTTGTCGAGGAACCAGACCATGCAAAATCCCTACTCCCAGATCTTTCGCGCGCCGGGCGCCAAGGGCTTTGCCGCCGCCGGCTTCGTTGCCCGGCTGCCGATGGCCATGGCTCCGATCGGGATCGTCGCGATGCTGTCGCAGACCGATGGCGAATACTGGCTGGCCGGTGCCGTCTCCGCGACATATGCGCTGGCCAACGCTTTCGTCGCCCCGCAGGTATCGCGACTGGTGGACCGCCTCGGCCAGACGCGGATTGTGGTGCCGACCACCATCATTTCCACGCTCGCTTTCGCGATCCTGACTGCAGCGGCCAATCAGCATTGGCCGATATGGACGCTATTCGTCTCGGCGCTGCTCGCCGCCGTCATGCCCAGCATACCGGCAATGGTGCGCGCACGCTGGACCGAGATTTTTCGCAACCGCCCCGAGTTGAACACGGCGTTCGCCTTCGAGTCGGCGGCGGACGAACTGGTCTACATCGCCGGCGCATCGCTGTCGGTCGGACTGAGTGTCGCGCTTTTCCCGGAAGCGGGAGTGCTCGCGAGCACATTGTTCCTCGCCTTCGGTTCGACGGCCTTCATCCTGCAGCGCTCGACCGAACCGCGAGCCCGACCGGTGGAACATGGTTCAGGCGGCTCGGCAATCCGCCTGCGGCCGGTCCAGATCATCACCTTGGCCCTGATCTTCATCGGCGCGACCTTTGCCACCACGGAGGTGAGCACCGTGGCGATCACCAAGGAGCTTGCCCAGCCGGGCGCCGCCAGCTTCGTCATCGGCGTCTACGCGCTCGGATCGTTCGTCGTCAGCATCATCATCGGCGCCCTGAACCTGAAAGTGCCGCTGCAGATTCAGCTTGCCATCGCAATCGCCATCATTGCGCTTACCACGCTGCCGCTGCTCGTCGCCGACACCGTGCCGCTGCTGGCACTGGCCGTCTTTGTCAGCGGCGTGGCAATCTCGCCGACCTTCATCACGGCATTCGGCCTGATCGAGCGGCGCGTGCCCGAGGCGGTGCTGACCGAGGGCGTGACCTGGGTGATGACCGGCATCGGCATCGGCATGGCGCTCGGCTCGTTCGCCGCCGGCTGGGTGGTGGACGCTTTCGGCGCGCAGAACGGGTTCTGGGTATCGGTGGCATCGGGCACAATCGCGCTGGTCATCGTGCTCGCCGGCCAGCGCAGCCTTGCCGCGCCGGGCTGCGACATGGCTGCATGCGACGCAGCCGCGGTCGCTGCGGAATAGTTTCCGGTGCGTCCGGCCCGCGCCGGGCCGGACGCATACCAGCACCGTGAGAATGGCCTAAAGAATCTCGGTCTTGGCGATGTGGATGCCAAAACCTTCGAGGCCGACATAATGGCGCTCGCGCGAGGCGATCAGATTAATCGAGGAAATGCCGAGATCCTTGAGGATTTGCGCGCCGAGGCCGATCTCGCGCCATTCGTTTTCGCGGCGACGAGCCTCTTCGTGATCCTCGCGATCGCCGGCAGCCGGGCGCTTGCGCTCCTGATGGGCGACGCCGACCGAGCCTTCGCGCAGATAGACGATGACGCCGCGCTGGCGCTCGCCCATCGCCTTCATGATGGCGTCCAGCCGGTGGCTGGTGCCGAAGACGTCGCTGACCACGTCCTCGGAATGAAGGCGCACCGGCACCTCGACGCCGTCACGGATATCGCCGAAGACGACCGCCACGTGATGCATGGAGTCCCAGGGCAGCGTGTAGGTGAAGACCTGCGCCTTGCCGCCCGGCGTCTCGATGTCGGAACAGGCGACGCGCTCGACCAGCGTTTCCTTGCGTTGCCGGTAGCCGATAAGGTCGGCAACCGAGATCTGCTTCAACCCGTGCTTTTCGGCGAACGCCTGCACCTGCGGGCCACGCATGACGGTGCCGTCATCATTGACCAGCTCGGAAATGACGCCGACCGGCGGCAGGCCGGCGAGCTTGCAGAGGTCGACAGCGGCTTCGGTATGGCCCGAACGCATCAGCACGCCGCCTTCACGCGCGATCAGCGGAAAGATGTGGCCGGGGCGGACGAAATCGGAGGCGCCGACATTGCCGTTGGCCAGATTGCGCACCGTCAGCGTGCGGTCGTCGGCCGAAATGCCGGTCGTGGTGCCGTGCTTGAAGTCGACGCTGACGGTAAAGGCGGTGGTGTGGGCCGAATCATTGTCGGCCACCATCGGCGACAGGTTGAGCCGCTTTGCTTCCTCGCGCGGCATCGGCGTGCAGACGATGCCTGACGTGTTGCGGACGATGAACGCCATCTTTTCCGGCGTGCAATGGACGGCGGCGACGATCAGATCGCCCTCGTTCTCGCGGCCGTCATCGTCCATAACGACGACGATCTCGCCGCGCTCGAAGGCGCGCAGGGCTTCAACGATCTTCTTCTGGTCGTAAGGCATAAGTGCTCGCTTCGCTCGCAGGGAATAGGGGAGTAGGGCAGTACGGGAGTAGGGGAAAGGAAAAAATGCTGTTGTGGGAGTTGCGTAACCTACTCCCCTACTCCCCTCCCGTTTGTCCCCGATGACGCAGATAATGATCGGCAATGGCGCAGGCAACCATCGCCTCGCCGATCGGTACGGCGCGGATGCCGACGCATGGATCGTGCCGGCCCTTGGTCATGATCTCGACGTCGTTACCGTCCTTGTCGATCGACTTTCGCGGCGTCAGGATCGACGAGGTCGGCTTGACGGCGAAACGCGCGACGATCGCCTGGCCGGTCGAGATGCCGCCGAGGATACCGCCGGCATTGTTGGATAGGAAGACCGGCTTGCCGTCATTGCCCATGCGCATCTCATCGGCATTCTCCTCGCCGGTGATGCGGGCGGCCTCGAAACCGTTGCCGATCTCGACGCCCTTGACGGCGTTGATCGACATCAGGCCGGCGGCGATGTCCTGGTCGAGCTTGGCATAGATCGGCGCGCCAAGCCCCGCCGGAACGCCGTCGGCGACGATCTCGATGACCGCACCGACCGAGGAGCCCGCCTTGCGGATGCCGTCCAGATATTTGGTGAAGACGGCGACGGACGCCGGATCAGGCGTGAAGAACGGGTTTTCAGCGTCGCCGACGAAATTCCAGTTCCAATTGGGGCGATCGATCGATTTATCGCCCATCGACACCAGCGCGCCGCGCACCACCATGCCGGGCACGACCTTGCGGGCAAGCGCTCCGGCCGCCACCCGCGCCGCCGTCTCACGCGCCGAGGAGCGGCCGCCGCCGCGGTAATCGCGCAGGCCGTATTTGACCTCGTAAGTGTAATCGGCATGGCCCGGCCGGAACTGACGGGCTATGTCGCCATAATCCTTGGAGCGCTGGTCGACATTCTCGATCAGCATCGACACCGGCGTGCCGGTGGTGATCATCGTCTCGCCGTCCTCATCGAGAATGAAGCCGGACAGGACCTTGACCTCGTCAGGTTCGCGACGCTGCGTCACAAAACGTGACTGGCCGGGGCGGCGCTTGTCGAGTTCGGCCTGGATCTCGTCGCGGCTGAAGCGGATGCCGGGCGGACAGCCGTCGACGACGCAGCCCAGCGCCGGCCCGTGGCTTTCGCCCCAGGTGGTGACGCGGAAAAGATGGCCGAACGTGTTGTGCGACATGGAACCAGCCCTGCCAGCGTCGGAGCCGGCTCAGCGCATGACCCCGAAAATCGGAGCGATTTTCGGAAAGGATCATGCACAAAATCAAAAGTGCTACAGCGTCCTTGCGCGTCCAGGAGGACGCGCGGCGCTGTCGCCTGCCTTCTATTGGCGTTTTCCACAGTGGTCAAACTGTGATCCCGCGGATTTAGTTTTGACACATTCGATTGGTTTCTGCTCAGTTCCGTTCCGTTGGACCGAGCCGCTGTACCGGCAATGATTAAAGAGGACGATGATGCGTATCCTGATTGGCGCTGTTGCCGCCACGCTGTTGATTTCCACCGCCGCCTTCGCCGGCCAGACCGAAGGCCTGATCAAGAAGGTCGACAAGGATGCGCTGACGCTGACGCTGGACGACGGCAAATCCTACAAGCTGAACGCCGAAACCGACCTCGATGCGCTGAAGCCAGGCATGGACATCGTCCTCGCCTACGACGTGACGAATGGCGAGAACGTCGTCACCGACATGGAACTGCCGGACACCGGATCGACGGAATAGGGCGCGTCGATATTCAGCTGAGGCCGGCCCGACCTGATCTCAACATAGGCTACGTCATCGGTCTCAAAGCCACTCCAGGCGCCGGCCGTCCAGCCTGAGCACGCGGTCCTGCGGCACTTCCATGCTGACCGCATCTTGTTCGGACATCCCCAGTACCAAGCGGAACATTACGCGCATGATGCCACCATGGGTTACGCAGACCGTCTGGCGATCGAGCGCGTCGAACCACGGCTTCACCCGTTCGAGCAGCATCTGGTAGCTTTCGGCGCCCTCGCCGGGCGGCTGGAAATTCCATTTATCGAGGCGGCGGCGCCTGGTCGAACCGGGATTGTTCGCCTCGAGTTCGGCAAAGGTGAAACCCTGCCAGTCGCCAAAGCTCAATTCCACGAGCAGCGGCTCGGTACGATAGGCGTGCGGATCGAGCTTCATCGCCGCGCGCAGGCGCTCCATCGTCTCGCGCGTGCGCCGCATCGGGCTGGCGACAAAGTCGAAATCTTCGGGCTTGTCGATGAGTTCGGCCAGTCTGCGCCCGTTGCGGCTAGCCTGCTCGCGGCCAAGCTCGTTGAGGTCGGTATCGGCCTGCCCCTGCAGCCGGGCCTCGGCGTTCCACGCCGTCTGGCCGTGGCGCACGATATAGACGAGCGGGTACATCAGGTCTTCCGGAAGAGGTCAGGCGGTGGCGTCAGTCCTTGACCGTCGAAATATCCGGCGCGTCGACCGCCTTCATGCCGACGACATGATAGCCGGAATCGACATGATGGATCTCGCCGGTGACGCCGCGCGAAAGGTCGGATAGGAAATAGACGCCGGAATCGCCAACCTCCTCCTGCGTGACCGTCTGCTTCAACGGCGAATTGTATTCGTTCCATTTCAGGATATAGCGGAAATCGCCGATGCCAGATGCGGCAAGCGTCTTGATCGGGCCGGCGGAGATCGCGTTGACACGGATCTTCTTGGCGCCGAGATCGACGGCCAGATAGCGCACGCTGGCTTCGAGTGCCGCCTTGGCGACACCCATGACGTTGTAGTGCGGCATCACCTTTTCCGCGCCGTAATAGGTCAGCGTCAGCAGCGAGCCGCCGTCGGTCATCAGCGCCTCGGCACGTTTGGCGATGGTCGTGAAGGAATAGACCGAAATATCCATTGTGCGCAGGAAATTGTCGCGCGTCGTCTCGACATAGCGGCCGGTCAGTTCGTCCTTGTCGGAAAAGGCGATTGCGTGGACGAGGAAATCGAGCTTGCCACCCCAGTGCTTGCTGACATTTTCGAACACCGCATCGAGGCTGGCCGGGTCGGTCACATCACAATGGCCGGCGACATGCGCGCCCAGTTCCGCCGCGAGCGGCTCGACGCGTTTCTTGAACGCCTCGCCCTGATAGGTCAGCGCGATCTCGGCGCCATGGTCGACACAGGCCTTGGCGATGCCGTAAGCGATCGAGCGATTGTTGGCGATGCCAAGGATAAGGCCGCGCTTGCCGGCCATAAGGCCCCGTCCACCCGCCATCTCAGCGCTCTCCGCAAGGTTCTCTACTTTGTGGAGTGCCTATCGCACAGCCACAGTGCCCCTTCAAGCGTTCAAAGCGGACAGTTCGGGGGACAAAGCCGCTGGTCTACAGAGCCGCGCGTCCTTTGGGCGCGCAAAGGACGCTATAGCGCCTTGACCTTGCAGTCGTGGGCCAGTGGAAAAATCCGACACTGGTATCGGTGTGTCACGGCGGAAGATGACCCTTTGGCGGAAAGTTCGCTGGCCAGCGGCCGAAGTCACGCTCATGACCCCAAGCCGACAATGGGACCGCTTACATCGAACGACCGCTTGACGTCGCTACCGAGTCCTTCCGTCACAGCAGAAATCCCGTCTCGAATCCAGTTGTGTGCGTCAAGTTCTGCAAAATGGCGTGGCATTGCGGTGACGTCGGCGTGTCCGCCGCGCAGCCCCCGTGTTTAGCGGAG
>NZ_JAMYTF010000038.1:0-54261 GCF_040322295.1 Mesorhizobium sp. M0159 | reverse complement strand
CACCGCGTCGGCGAGGATGTTGACGCCGCGCAGCATGCGCTCACGAGCGTCGCGGGAGAATTTTACGTCTTTGGCAGCCATTTTTTACTCCTGGGCATTTCGCCCGAAATTCAGATTGGATGGTGCGGATGAAAGGCGGCGTGTCAGCCGATGACGCCCATGATATCGGCTTCCTTCATGATCAGAAGGTCTTCGCCGTTGAGCTTGACTTCGGTGCCCGACCACTTGCCGAACAGGATGCGGTCGCCGGCCTTGACGTCCAGCGGGACGAGCTTGCCGACCTCGTCACGGGCGCCGGAACCGACGGCGATGATCTCGCCTTCCTGCGGCTTTTCCTTCGCCGTATCGGGGATGATGATCCCGCCGGCGGTCTTCGCTTCGGACTCGACCCGGCGAACGACCACGCGGTCATGCAGCGGCCGGAAATTCGACTTTGCCATTTTTGGATTTCCCTGGTGCGGATGTTGAACGGTTCTCCGTTGCCGGAGCGTGGTTAGCACTCACCAGAAGCGAGTGCTAACGCGGCAGTGAGATAGGCCGTAGGCTCCTGCTAGTCAAGACGGAAGAGGGACGGGCGAAGAGCAAAAGAGCGTGGAAGCACCGAGCCTTTTACGTGAACGACGTCGGAGATAGGACATGGATGAGGCGGCTCACCATTTGTAATTGAAGGCTTTATTCATTTGGCACGATCGGTGCAGCGGATGATCCGCAAACGTTGCGCGCGACCGATATAATGAGAGGTGAGCGCCATCAGGATTCCCGCGTTAACGGTCCACTCGGTCTTTACGGTGTGGCCGCCGCGCGGGCGCCAGGACTCCGGCCACCCGATAGTCACCGCAAGAACTGGCTGCGCATCGCCGCTGAAGGCGCCAGGATGGACATTCTGCTGAATTTACCTGCGGCGCTGTTTCATGGACGCGCGCTTGGGCCCCCATTTTCTATTGCCCGCCTCGGCTCATGCGGGGCGTGGCGTTCTGGGAGGATTTGCTCACCATGGTTCATAGTGGCGGCGCATACGTCCGGTGAGCGCCTCACCTGAGGCTACATGGCGGTCGTGGAGATTGCCTCAGAAGCGGCGCCCAATCGGAAACCTTAGCACCTCCGCGTTTTGGCGTGGCTGCTTGAACTCTTCGACGGCAACCGCCTCAATTAACAGGTCCAAGGCTTAGCGTCCCCTTCGACTCATCGGGTCATCGCCACAAAGGTAGTCATACGCTCGATCTAAATGCACTCGGGCGGCGGAAAAATCGCTTGTCATAGGACCCTCTCTAACTGCCCGCATTGCCGTCTACGAGGTGAAGGTCGCGCAATCGTCAATATCTACAGACAAATCTGAATTAAATCGGAGATGATCGGGGGAGTAGCTAGGATGTCACCCACGGTGACTGAACCGATCGACATCGACGCCGAGGTCTCGGCATTCCTCGCGCGGCTGGAGGCCGAAGTCCCCTGACATGATGCCGCCGTCGAGCCCGCCGACGGGTCACTCGCTGGCGCTCGGTCGGATCATAAATGCCGAGCACCCCGTTCCGAGACCACCTTTGACTTCCGTCATTCGATGCAGACGCGCGGAATCGGCCCCGATCTTTGCGGCGTAGAGCCAGAGGCCGGCCGCCAGGTCCCAGGCCGGTTGGCTCCAATCGCGCTAGGTCGTGTGGATCAGGTTTGTCCACACCACTTAGCTAGGGGCGACAATATGCCATCGAAGAAGAAATGGCGCAGGTATTGGGTATCGATCCGTCGGAGCACCCAATCCCGCCCGCAACGCGGTTCGCAGCCATCTCGACCGATTGGTGGACTCCTGACTGCGGGATCTAAGGAGCTTTTCCTAGCCTATAGCTAAATTGAAAGACGCCGGACCCCCGATCGAGCCAACCGCGACCCAACCTACTGGACTCCAGAGCGAATAGAGCGCGTGCGGCTCGAGCGACTTGAGAGGAAAAGGAAATGGCGCCTCGGCATGACTGACTCCGACTGCCTGAGCGCCGGCATCGCCTTTCAGTGCGCGCAAGGGGAGCGTTCCGGTGGCCAATGCTGCTGTTGGAACGGAGCAGGTGGGTTGTTCTAGCAACACGGTTGAGTGTCCGGGGTGCCAACAATGAACAAATGCGCAGGAACACTCGATCCGCGCCTTCGGCAGGCCTGCCTACAACCTGTGCAAGTGCACAGGTAGCGAAGGTGCGCGCGTTCAAGCACGTTTGAGTGTCGGCGCAATTTCCATGCCGAGGTTATATAGACGCCCGAGAGCCGTGGCGCACTGGCAGAAGACGGCTGGACACCTTTGACTTCGCATCAACCTTGACGAAACTCTTCCCTGGAGTTGGATACCTGTCACCGTGACCTACGCCGAGGCCGCTTGATGCCGACAATAACCCACGTCTTCACAATCGACCACGTTTCGCAAATGATCGGGGAGGATCTCGAGCTCCTTCAGGCGATCGTCAGCAACGATGACAATCTCAGCTCTGGCAGTATCATCAGTGTCCATGACGGTACGGAGAAGGCAATAACCGCTCTCACCGACGACGGCATTGACGAGCTAACACAGATGCTTACCCATGCTCGCCGCTCGGCCGAAAAGTGGAGCGACTTCCTCGATGACTTCGTCTCGGATCCCGACAGCATCGCGCGCATCAAGGCGAGGTCTTCGGCGTAAGACCGACGGCTGCGGCAAAGTTGAGGACAAGCCGATCAATATGGTTAACTTTGCCGCCACCTCGTCCAGAGTAGCGGTAAGCCGGTTTATCTGCGAGGCGGTTGCAGCCAGCTCCGGGCCGTAACGGGTCACGAGATATTCCCGGTTCTGGCTGAGGGAGTGAAGATGTTGGGCGGTTTTCGCGCGAAGGCGCAGCCTCGCTTCCAAGGCGAGTTCCGTGCGCGCCGACAGATCGTGCTGCATTTTGCGGATCTGATTGGGGCTGTGCCCACGGTGGAGCAAAAGCGCGGTCAGATAGAGTTCGATCGCATGGATTGCCGACAATCTGAACGGCGCTCGAGTGAGCGGCTTGCCTGGCCGGCCGAGCCGAAGCAGCAGGGTTGCCGCCTTGCGGTACTCTTCCGCAAGCTCGTGGATCTGCAGCGGGAAGGCTAGCTCTCCTGGGTATTTTCGTTCTTCAATCTCCATTCATGCAATTAAAATGCCACGCAGAAGTTTTGGTAAAGAGCGAACAATCGTATTCTTCGGCACTTTCCATTTCTTGGCATCGCTATCGCAATTCCGAGCAAGACCTGCGGCAGTGGGGATCTGCGTCGACGCGACCGCAGTGGTTCTCGACGGATGAGAAGGGCGCATGCCGCGCCTGGCTTATCGATGCCTCGCGGATCGGCGCGGGAAGAGATCAGGTGGGCGTCTCCCTGCGGGCCGGGCTGCGGGCTTCGCTGAAGCCGGCCTGCGGTCGTCTTCACCCCTTCGGGCACGCATCCCTGACGCACCCGCTGCCGCAGCCCCGGCGCTTGGCCTGGCTTGAGTAGGGATAAAGCGCCTTACCTCGTTACCGAGGCGGTTTCTTCATCTCCGCTGCGAACCCCGGCGTGCGCGTTTTACCGCATCCGCCTCTCCATGCGTGACTTCGACTACGGGCCGAGGGTGCCTGGTAGCATTCCAGGGGCTCGTTCAATCCATTCCCAGGCGCGGGCGCCGTGCGCATACCGCAGGCGTTTTGTGTCGGCGAACTTGGCGAGTTTTCTTCTATGCAATCTGCATCACTGACCGGGTTGAGCTCGTCAATGAGGTAGGCAAGGATTCGAGCTTCCCTCGGCTGGGGTGTCGATCCCGCCGCAAAGGAACTGCAACTTGCCGTTCGAATGCAGAGCATACCGAACGAAGCGGAGAGAACCGGCCACCGCTTGACCATTGAGAGCGCCTTGAGATGCTTCGGCCAATGGCCGATGGCATCACGCCCGCGTTTCCCTCTTGAAGCGTCATCGCGCCGACGACACTTTGTGCGACGATCGGCGGGCGCCGATGTGGCCCCTGCCTCACGTGAACTGGCTGTTCAGCAGGTCGGGAGGAACAAATGAAGGCCGAGGCTTTCAGCAGCCCCATTTTCGTGAAGCGCTCCACCTACATCGTGCAAGAGATTGCAAGTCTTGCCGAAGCCATCGATCATCTCGATGAATGGCCGCCAGATCGCAGAGATCGTGCCCACGAAACTGCCCTTAGGACGTGCCATGATGCCTACGATGGGCACAAGCCTGTAGGTGCGGCGCGTAACGCGCTTTACGACTTTGCAAAGCAGGTTGGCATATTAGAGGATGCGACCTCTGCGATGCAGTGGATTGCTGCCTGCAAAGCGGGCACCGCAAAAGTCTAAATCCTATTCGCCGATGCGACTGGGGCGAGGCGCGAGTAACATTCGGTTTAGCATTCGGCCTGCCGCCGCAGACTGGCTGTCAAGGAGGGAAGGGGGAGGGGAGATGGCCGGCTCGAGCAGATTCGAAAGGCCAGTCATTGTGCAGGTCGGCCGCCATGGCTCAGAGCGTATCGTGCTCGACGTCAATGACGCCGCCGCTATCTTGCTGCGGGATATTGGTCGTCAGACCGAGAAGAGTAGGATAGCAATGGACGTGTGTCTGCAGGTGCTGCGTGGGAAGGCTCGGTCGCCAGCTGCTCGAGGCGCTTTCGTCGTGGCCGCACTCGAAGCAAAGATTCTGCGCGGCGATTAAACCGAGCTCTGGCACGGGTCATCTCTTCGGCCTCTTGCTGCCTGGTACAGCCGTCGGATATGACCCATCAGAGCGCGGCAAGGGAGTTTGAAGCGCGTCGTCGCCGTGCTCGCGAGCGACCCGCAAGCCCAAGCGATAGGCCAACTGGCCAACTGCGCTGCGCCCTCGGCTCGCGTTGCCGCCTATCCTGTTTGCGGATTGAGACGCATACTTCCTGGAGCGCCGGACAGCAGACTTTCTATTCGTTGGAGGCTGAGCGGGAGCCGGCGCAGCGCTGCGGCCCGATCCGGCGTGGAGAGCGCGGGCGGGGCTTGGCTTCTCAACGAAAGCACCGGCCCAAACTAAACTCATCACATACCGTCGCTATGTTATGGCAGCTGCACCATATCCCGCTTTCGCCGGCAAGGGGCTCGGAACGAAACTCCGGAGTAGCCGGGAACGGTCGAATCCGGCGCAAAGGTGTGGACGGAATCAGGCCGGCGTCACCACGGCTTCCTCAATGACGTGATGAACTTATCCTACGGCATAGTCAGGAGCTCCTCGTCAGCGCGATGATCACCGCTCGGCACCATTCCCAGAACGTTCAAAGCAAATGTAGCCCTGCAAGTCGCTCTTGAGCGATATGCCGGTCAGGGCGATTTGATAGCTGCTTCAGGCCATCGCTTCGCGATGCGGTTTTGTTTTGTGTTGCCAGCCCCCGCTCGCGGGGTGGGCGACGCTCCTTTCTAAGCCCGCTGCGGCGTGCCGCAATGCCTGCTTGGCTCACATTCTCCACTCCGTTGCGGCCCTCCGGGTGCGGCCCGCCTCGTTCAGCGGGCCAAGCCAGTCGCTTTCTGCCGCCCACCCCACTCACGGGTAAGGCGCGGGAGATTAGCGACCGGAAACGAAGATCATGCGCAGACCGGCAAGCGTGGTGCCCGTGGCGAAGTGGGCGGGAACAAGAACGAGGCTCCAAGGGCGAGCCTTTATTGCGAGATCACCGACCGCATCATCGCAGATCTGGAGCGGGGCTCGCTGCCTTGGGTCAAACCCTTGGGGCAGCGCCAAATCAGCTCTTGGCTTGCCGAAGAATGCCGCCACCGGTCGCAACGTTCCGGCATCAACATCCTGATCCTGTGGGGCGCGCTGATCGAGCGCGGCCACCCCGGCCAGAACTGGCTCACCTTCCGGCAGGCGCTTTCGCTTGCGGCAATGTCGAAAAGGCGAGCACGGCTCGACTATCGTTCATGCCGATCGCTTCATCCCGAAGAACGAGAAGGAACGCGCTAGAAAAGAAGACACCGAGCCGCAGGCGGTGCCCTTCCTCAAGCGTTTCACCGTCTTCAATGTCGCGCAGTGCGAGGGCCTGCCCGAGCAGTTTTACACCCAGTCTGAGCCGCTGCCCAAACGCGAAATCATCCCGCAGGCCGAGGCGTTCATCGCTCCCAGCGGCGCAGAAATTCGCATCGGCGGCAATCGCGCCTTCTACACGCCGGGCGGCGACTTCATCCAACTGCCGCCGCAGCCCGTTTGTTTGCCGAGGCCTCGCGGACAAGCGACAGGCAAGGTACGCGTTCAACCCAAATCCCTCCCTGGCCGAGCAGTTCGCCATACTGGCGGCATGACAGCGGTCGGTCTCGACCACCTTCATGACGCAGAAAAACTTTGCAACACAACCCATCCGCCGCCGCCAGCACCTGCTTGCGTGTCGCTTCGGAGGGTCGGCCGGTTCCCGAAAGCACGTAAGATGCCGTTGCGACCGACGCCTGCCACCGCCGCGACTTCCTTGATTCCGGACCGTTTCAGGGAATGTGCCGCCGGCCGGTAACGTCAAGCGGCAACGAGCCGCATGATCGTATCGATATTGAACTGGATGCGCTGCTCCAGGGCGTCCTTGGCCATCAGGTCCCGCTCGTAGATGATCGAACCGGTGAAGCGGTTTGTCAGGTAGTAGTAGCCGACGGCCGCGATGGTGATGTTGAGCTGCACGGGATCGATGCCGTCGCGGAGGACGCCCGCCTTCACCCCGCGCTCAAGGATGCTCGAGACCAAGTTCACGAGCTTCCTGCTGGAGACCTTGACGATCTCCGACTTTTTCAGGTGCTTGGCTCGATGCAGATTTTCGCTGTTGACGAGCGTCAGAAATTCCGGGTTCTTCAGGTAGTATTCCCAGGTGAAGCGCACCAGTTTTTCGAGCGCTGCCTTCGGGTCAAGATCTTCCAGGTGCAGCTTCTGCTCGGCGTTGCGAATATCGAGATAGGCCTCTTCGAGAATGGTCTGGAACAGGCCCTCCTTGCTCTCGAAATAGTGGTAGATCATGCGCTTGTTGGCCTTCGCCTTCTCTGCGATGTCGTCGACGCGCGCCCCACCCAAGCCTTTCTTTGCAAATTCTTTTTTTGCCGCCTCGAGGATGCGCGCTTTGGTGGCTTCCGCGTCGCGGATGCGCGGTTTTCGTCCCGGTTTTTCGTTTCGTTCGCCCGTCATGTTTTGCGCCTGCCCTCTGCCGCGGTCGGGATTTCTTCCCTGCAACTCATACACGCGCGTCGCCGTCCGTCACAGCCGTTCGACGCGATTGCTTGTCTTGATCATACTGAAACCGCTTGACTTGGGCAAACTAAAAGAAGTAACTGGTTAGTGCGTTAAATGGCGTAGGTCACGCCGGAGCGCCTCGCCCGAAGGCAAGGCTCTCCTGTCGACAGCAGCGCCAGTCGTGACGCGCGAAGCGTTTCAATCGAAGATTGGGAGGAACCAATGTCGACCTTTATCAAGGATTTCATCGAGCGCGAAACGGTCAGCCGTCGCAATTTTCTGTTCGCAGCTGCGGCCGGCATGGGCGCGGCTGCCGTGCCGGGACTATTCGGTGGCGGCATCGCACGCGCCGCGCTGACAGACCCGGCGATTGCCTGGAGCTACCGCGACCGCGCCTCGGCATACTGGAACTCTGTCGTCTCCGGCGGCGAGGCCTTCGTGGAGTCGCTCGGCAAGCCGAAGAGCACACTCATCAGCCTTATCAACGAGGGCTCGACGGAAAAGTCGCTCGCTGACATCAAGGCCTTCCTTGCCAAGAACAATGGCAATTGCGCCATTGCCTGCGATGCCAATGACAGCCCGAACGCCCGTCCGGTCGTCGAGGCCGTTCAAGCTGCCGGCGCCTATGTGTCGACGATCTGGAACAAGACCGACGACCTGCACCCCTGGGACATCGGCGACAACTATGTCTCGCACATGACCTGGTCGGACGAAAAGCCGGCGGAAGAAACCGCCCGCATCCTCTTCAAAGCCATGGGCGGTGAGGGTGGCGTGGTCCATCTCGGCGGCATCGCAGCCAACAATCCGGCCGTCGAGCGCCTCAACGGCCTCAAGAACGCACTGAAGGACTTCCCGAAGGTCGAGCTGCTCGATGCCGAGCCGGCCGACTGGGACACACAGAAGGGCGCGGCACTGATGGCCTCGTTCCTGACGCGCTACGGTGACAAGATCAAGGGCGTGCATTGCGCCAATGACAACATAGCCTACGGCGTCATCGAGGCGCTGCGTGCCGAGGGCATCGAGAACATGCCGATCGTCGCCTATGACGGCAATCCGGAAGCCGTGCAGATGGTCATGGATGGTCAGCTACTCGCCACCGTCTTCACCAATCCGCATTGGGGCGGCGGCATCAGCGCTGCACTCGCCTACCATGCCGCCATCGGCACCTTCAAACCTTCCGAGGAGCCGAAGGAGCATCGCGAATTCTATGGCCCGACGATTCTCGTTACGGCCAAGGACGCGGCGGAATTCAAGGCGAAGTACCTGGATTCCGTGCCGACCTACGACTGGAAGGACTTCTGGGGCCCGTCGAACGGTCAGATCCAGTACAAGTCCTGACCATAGGCAGGGCGGCAGCCGTACGCTGCCGCCACATCTCCTGCGAAACCATTAGAGGGGTGTCTGACGTGACACGTCGCCTTTCGCGCGAAACCTTGATCAAGTGGGCGCCGCTACTGGTGCTGATCGCGCTGCTGATCTTTTTCACCGCACTCAACCCGACCTTCTTTTCCTTGCGGAACTTTGCCCGTATCGCGATCGCGGCGGCCCCGGCGCTCATGGTCGCCGTCGGCGTCACCTTCATCATCGTCATGGGTTCGATCGACCTTTCCATGGAGGGAACGGTCTCGCTCACGGCGGTCTCCTTCGCCTTCATCTTCGCCCAGCTTGGCGGCACGCTCGCCGGCTTCGGCTGGATAGCCATTCCGCTTGTGCTTGTGCTCGGCGGCATGCTCGGGCTCTTGAACGGGCTGGTGCATGTGAAACTGAAGATCCCGTCCTTCATGGCAAGCCTCGCCATGGGCTTTGTCGGCACCGGTGCCGCGATCCTGCTGACCGGCGGTGATATCGTGAAGGTCAGCGATGCCACCTTCCGCGGCCTGCTCACGGTGCGCTGGCTCGGCTTCCCGCTGATGGTCTATGTCGCGGCCCTCTTCCTGTTCGTCGGCAGGTTCATCCAAACCCACACGACGCTCGGCCGCAATTTCTACGCTGTCGGCGGCGGCGAGGACCTCGCTCACGCCTCGGGCCTCAACGTCACCCGCGTCCGCGTCACCGGCTTTGCGCTCGCCGGCGTCTTCTACGCCATCGCCGCGATCCTCGTCGTCGCCCGCATCGGGCAGGCGGAATCTGTGACGGGCGCAAACTTCATGTTCGTCTCCATCACCTCTGTGGTCGTCGGTGGCGTGGCGCTCTGGGGCGGCATCGGCGGCGTGTGGAACGCGCTCGTCGGCGTTCTTATCGTCAACGTCATCGACAACGGCATGGTCGTCATCGGTCTGCCCGATTTCCTCCAGGACGGAGTGCTGGGCCTCCTCGTCATTCTTGCGGTGGTGCTTTCCACCGACCGCAAGATGGTTTCCTTCGTTAAGTGAGGAGCGCCATGTACGAGCTGAAAGCCGTCGACAAGAAATTCCCCGGCGTCCACGCGCTGAAGTCTATCAATTTCCACATCAAGCGCGGTGAGATCGTCGGTCTCGTCGGTGAGAACGGCGCCGGCAAATCCACGCTGATGAAGGTCATCTACGGCGCCTACCAGCCGGATGGCGGCCAGGTCCTTATCAACGGCGCGTCCGTTCGCTTCGCCAATCCGCGCCAGGCGATGGAAAAGGGCATCGGGATGGTGTTCCAGGAACAGTCCCTGATCCCGAACCTCTCTGTCATGGAGAACATCTTTCTCGGCTACGAGCGCCAGTTCGTCCGCTTCGGCGTGGTCGACTGGAAGGCGATGGCGAGCGCGGCCAAGGCGCAGCTCGCCAAGGTGAAGCTCGACATCGACCCGGTGACGGTGACCTCGAAACTCTCCTTCGCCCAGCGCCAGCTTGTCGAACTCGCCAAGGTTCTGACACTGGAGGAGCGGGTGAAGGGCGACCTCGTCATCCTGCTCGACGAGCCGACCTCGGTTCTATCGAAGGAAGAGGTCGAGCTGCTCTTCAAGCTTGTGCGGGAGCTGACGACGCGCGCCTCCTTCATCTTCGTTTCGCATCGCATGGAAGAGGTGATGGAGCTCTCCGACCGCATCTATGTCATGAAGGACGGCGAGGTGGTCGACGTGGTAGAGCGGGGCGGCGCGACGGCGGAGGCCATCCAGCACAAGATGGTCGGCCGCAACGTCGACAAGCAATATTACCGAGAACACCTGCAGAAGCCGTTCGATGGCTCGAAGGTGCTGGTCGAGATGGCGGCCGTCGGACTGCCGGGCAGCATCCAGGATATCTCGTTCAAAGTGCATGCCGGTGAAGTCCTGTGTCTCGTCGGCACGGAAGGTTCCGGGCGCGAGGCGATCCTGCGCACGATCTACGGCATGCTGACGCCGGCGACCGGCCGTCTCAAGATCAAGGGCGCTGACGCCACAGGCTATTCGCCGCGCCAGTCGGTCGCCCATGGGGTCGGCTATGTGCCGCGCGAACGCAAGATCGAAGGCATCGTCGCCGGCATGAACGTCTACGAGAACATGACGCTCTCGCAGATGCGGAACCATTCGAGCGGGGGGGTACTGCGCGTTAACGAGGAGCGGGCGCTGGCGCGCGACTGGATCAAGAAACTCTCGATCAAGGCACATTCGGAATTTGCCGATTGCGGCAATCTCTCGGGCGGCAATCAGCAGAAGGTCGTGCTGGCCAAATGGCGTTCCGCCGGCTCCGACATCATGTTGCTCGACCACCCGACGCGCGGCCTCGACATCGGCGCGAAGGAAGACGTCTACGACATGATCCGCGCGATGGGCGAGGCAGGCGTCGGCATCGTGCTCGTCGCCGATACGCTGGAAGAAGGGATCGGCCTGTCGCACACCATCATCGTCGTCAAGGACGGGCGCATCCAGAAGCAATTCGCCTGTAAGCCGGGCGCCAAGCCCACGCCCTTCGACCTGCTGCACCATATGATCTGAGGGAAGAGATGGATATTCAGCGCCTCAAACCGCACCTACCCTGGATCACGCTGGTCGTGCTCGTCGCGATCGTCGGCGTCAACGATCCCGGCTTCCTGCGCCCTTCGAACCTACTCGGCATCGCCGGGGATATCGTGCCGCTCTTCATCATGGCGCTCGGGCTCACCTTTGCTATCTATATCGGGGGCATCGATCTTTCGGCCCAGTCCATGGCGAACATGGTGACGGTCGTCGCCTCGGTATATCTCGCCTCCATGGGGGCGTGGGTCGCCGTGCTGTGCGTGCTTGCCGGCTTCCTGCTCGGCATGCTCTCCGGTTATGTGACGACGCGGCTTTTCGTGCCGTCCTTCATCTCCACGCTCGCTGTCGGCGGTGTCGCCTTTTCTATTGCGCAATGGCTCTCCGGCCAGCGCGCACTCAACATGGATGCCACACAGCGCAACGAGACCTTCGGCTGGATGATCGGCCGCACCTGGGGCGTGCCGCATGAGCTGCTGATTGCCGCGGCGCTCGTCGCGATCTGCCTCTTCATCGAGCGACGCACGACGCTTGGCCGTGCCCTGAAGGCCGTCGGTGCCGGCGAACTCGCGGCCGCGGCCTCAGGCCTCAATGTCGCCCGCTACAAGATTCTTGCTTTCGCGATCTCGGGCGCACTCGCCGCCATTGCCGGCCTCCTCTTTGCTGTAAAGCTTTCGGGCGGTGCGCCGACGATCGCCAACGGCTTCCTGCTGCCGGCCATCGTTGCGGTGCTCGTCGGTGGTACGCCGCTGACAGGTGGCGTCGGCGGTGTCGTCAACACCGTGGTCGGTACGCTCATTGTTGCCGTCATCCGCGCCTCGATGCTCTATTTCGAGATCGACGCGACGCGCCAGCAGATGGTTTTCGGCGTCGTGCTGATCGTCGCCATCGCGCTGACCATCGACCGCGCAAAGCTGCGCACCGTGAAGTGAGGATCTGGCCATGAGCACCATGCGCGCCGCTGTCCTCACTGCGCCGAAGCGCTTCGAACTCCGCGACGTTCCGGTGCCGTCCGTCGGGCCGGATGATGTACTGGTGCGGGTAACGCGCACAGGCATTTGCGGCACGGATATCCATATCTTCAACGGCCACTACGCCGCTGACCAATTGCCGCTGATCCCCGGCCATGAGTTCTGCGGCACGATTGCTGAGATGGGCACCAATGTGCGCCATCTGGCGCCTGGTACGCGCGTGGTCGTCGACATTAATATCGGCTGCGGCACATGCTTCTGGTGCCGGCGTAATGAGGTGTTGAACTGCGCCGAGGTCACCCAGGTCGGCATCGGCAGGGATGGGGCTTTCGCCGAATTCGTCGCCGTGCCCGCGCGCCTCGCGATCCCCGTTGAGGCTAACATCGCTGACGAAGTTCTCGTCCTCACCGAGCCGGTCGCCTGCGTCGTCCGCGCCGCGCGCAAGGCGAGGGCGACCTTCGGCCAGTCGGTCGTAATCTTCGGCGCAGGGCCGATCGGCAATCTTCATGTGCAGATGATGCGGCTCGTCGGCGCGGCCCCCATTATCGTCGCCGATCTGTCCGCCGAGCGCTCCCGGATGGCTCTCGAAGCCGGCGCGGATGCGGCGGTGTCCGATCCGGCCGAGCTCAAGAAAACCGTGCTGCGGATGACCGGCGGACGCGGCGCGGATCTGGTGGTCGAAAGCGTCGGCAACAGAAAGCTCTATGAACAGGCTTTCGACCTGACGCGCCGCGGCGGGCACATCGCCTTCTTCGGCATCACGTCGCGGGGCGAGACGGTCCCCCTCGATATCCTCCGCACGGTTCTGGAGGAGACGAGCCTCAAGGGCTCCGTCGCGGGCATGGGGGAGGATATGCATGACGCATTGACCCTTCTATCGCATGGCCGGTTCCGCACGGATGATTTCACCAAGGCGAGCTACTCCCTGGAGAATATCCAGGCGGCTTTCGACACCCTCGGGGAACGGCCGCACGACCTGAAGACGCAAATCGCCATTGCGGCGTAAGACCTATCGAAGTGGAGGTATCCCGTGGACCAGAAAAACCCGTTCCTTTCTGCCCCGGCCGCAGCGCGCACCTTCGGCTTTTTCGTCGATGGCGAGTGGAAAGACGGCGCGCAATACTTCGAACGCACGTCGCCCGGCCACGGCACGCCTGTCACGCGCACGGTTCGTTGCACGGTCGATGATCTGAACGCCGCCGTCGCCGCGGCGCGCCGCGCCTTCGAAGATCGCCGCTGGGCTGGCCTTTCGGGTGCGGCCCGCGGAAGCGTCCTGTTGCGCGTTGCTGAAATCTTGCGCCGCCGTCGCGACGAAATCGCCTATTGGGAGGCGCTGGAAAACGGCAAGCCGATCTCCCAAGCGCGAGGTGAAATCGATCACTGCATCGCCTGCTTCCAAACGGGCGCCGGTGCGGCGCGCATGCTGCACGGAGACAGCTTCAACTCGCTCGGCGACGATCTCTTCGGCATGGTGCTGCGCGAGCCGATCGGCGTCGTCGGCCTCATCACGCCCTGGAACTTCCCGTTCCTGATCCTCTGCGAGCGCGTGCCCTTCATCCTCGCCTCTGGCTGCACGATGATCGTGAAGCCGTCGGAAGTCACCGCTGCAACGACGCTGCTGCTCGCCGAAGTGCTGGCGGAAGCGGGCCTTCCGGCCGGTGTCTACAACGTCATCACCGGTGCCGGCCGCAGGATTGGCCAGGCGCTGTCCGAGCATCCTGACGTCGACATGCTGTCCTTCACCGGCTCGACAGCCGTCGGCCGCTCCTGCGTCCACGCGGCAGCCGACAGCAACTTCAAGAAGCTCGGCCTGGAGCTTGGCGGCAAGAACCCCATCATCGTCTTCGCCGATGCCGATCTGGAAGACGCCGCCGACGGCGCGGCCTTCGGCATCAGCTTTAACACCGGGCAATGCTGCGTCTCCTCCTCGCGCCTGATCGTCGAGCGCTCCATCGCCGCCGAATTCGAAAAGCTGCTCGTCGAAAAAATGAAGAAGATCCGCGTCGGCGATCCGCTGGACGAGGCGACTCAGGTCGGGGCCATTACGACAGAGGCGCAGAACGCCACGATCCTCGACTACATCGCGAAGGGCAAGGCCGAGGGCGCAAAACTTCTCACCGGCGGCGGGCCGATCAATCTTGGTCGCGGCCAGTATATCGCGCCGACGCTCTTCTCCGCCGTTTCATGCGACATGGTCATCGCCCGCGACGAGATTTTCGGCCCCGTGTTGTGCTCCATGCATTTCGATACGTTGGAAGAAGCCATCAAGCTTGCCAATGACACGGTTTACGGTCTTGCGGCGAGCGTCTGGACGAAGAATATCGACAAGGCACTGATGGTGAGCCGCCGGGTTCGCGCCGGGCGCTTCTGGGTCAACACGATCATGGCCGGCGGTCCCGAAATGCCGCTCGGCGGCTTCAAGCAGTCCGGCTGGGGCCGAGAGGCCGGGATGTATGGGGTAGAGGAATATACGCAGGTGAAGTCCGTTCATGTCGAGATCGGCAAGCGCACGCATTGGATCGCATGATGGCCGCTGGCTATGATTATGTGATCGTCGGCGGCGGTACCTCCGGGTGCGTGCTGGCGGCGCGGCTTTCGGAAAACCCGTCCGCGCGAGTGTGCCTCATCGAGGCGGGCGGGCGCGATACCAATCCGCTCATCCACATGCCCGTTGGCTTCGCTAAGATGACGACGGGGCCGCTCACTTGGGGCCTGAAGACCGCGCCCCAGAAGCACGCCAACAACCGTGAGATCCTTTACGCGCAGGCCAAGGTGCTCGGGGGCGGGTCGTCGATCAATGCCGAGGTTTTCACGCGTGGTGTGCCCGCCGATTATGATCGCTGGGTCGAGGAAGGCGCGGAAGGGTGGGGCTTCAAGGACATCCAGAAATATTTCCTGCGATCGGAGGGCAATTCGATCCTCTCCGGTGCCTGGCATGGAACGGATGGCCCGCTCGGCGTCTCCAACATCCCCGAGCCGCAACGCATGACGCGCGCCTTCGTGCAGAGCTGCCAGGAGTTCGGCATTCCCTACAATCCGGATTTCAATGGCCCGGTGCAGGAGGGGGCGGGCGTCTACCAGACGACGACGCGCGACAACCGGCGCTGCTCGGCGGCCGTCGGCTATCTGCGTCCGGCCCTGAAGCGTCCGAACCTGACGGTCGTCACCGGTGCGCTTGTCCTGCGCATTGTCTTCGAGGGACTCCGTGCGGTGGGCGTCGACTATGAGGCCGGCGGCTACCGCACGACGGCGCGGGCGGAAAGCGAAGTGATTCTTACCTCTGGCGCCATCGGCACGCCGAAGCTGATGATGCTCTCCGGCGTCGGGCCGGCCGATGCGCTCAACAGCCACGGCATCGAGGTGGTGCAGGACATGGCCGGCGTAGGGCAGAACCTCCAGGACCATTTTGGCGTCGACATCGTCGCGGAACTGAAGAACCACGATAGCCTCGACAAATACAACAAGTTGCACTGGTCGATCTGGGCAGGCATTCAGTACACACTCTTCAAGTCCGGCCCCATCACCTCCAACCTCGTGGAGGGTGGGGCGTTCTGGTATGGCGACAAGGCGAGCCGCATCACCTCCAACGTCGTGCAGGGTGGGGCGTTCTGGTATGGCGACGAGGCGAGCCCGACCCCGGACCTGCAGTTCCACTTCCTTGCGGGCGCGGGGGCGGAGGCAGGCGTACCGAGCGTGCCGAAGGGCGCGTCCGGCATCACGCTCAACTCCTATACGCTTCGGCCGAAGTCGCGCGGAACCGTGACCTTGCGCTCGGCCGATCCGCGCGCCTTGCCCGTTATCGATCCGAACTTCCTCGGCGACCCCGACGATGTAAGGATTTCCGCTGAAGGCGTGAAGATCAGTCAGGAAATCTTTGGCCAGCCTTCCCTGCAGAAATGCATCAAAACGTTGCATTTTCCCGATAGAAACGTGCGCACGCAGGAAGACTATGTCGCCTATGCGCGCCAATACGGGCGTACCTCCTATCACCCCACCTGCACCTGCAAGATGGGGCGGGACGAGATGTCGGTGGTCGACCCGCAACTGCGCGTCCACGGCCTCGATGGCATCCGCATCTGCGACAGTTCCATCATGCCGAGCCTCGTCGGCTCCAATACCAATGCGGTGACTATCATGATCGGCGAAAAGGCATCGGACATGATCCGCGGCAATGCCTGATCGATCGAGGCGTCTCAAGCAAAAGGGCGGCCTTGCGGCCGCCCTTTTGCGTCAGTCCCATTGGGGGACCCAGGGCAGTTGCCCCGGCTTGACAATGCGGTAACCGGTCGCGTTCAGGGCGTCGATCCTGTCCATGTCGATGGACGACAGCGTGAAATCCATGATGTCGAAATTCCCCCGGATGTTTTCCGGCTTCGTCGACATCGTGTTGAGCGGCACACCCTTCTGGAGAGTCCAGCGCAGCGCGACCTGTGCAGCAGATTTTCCGTAGGTTTTGCCGATCTCGGCGAAAAGACGGTGCTTGAACACTTCGCCGCGGGCGATGGACGCGTAGGAGGAAAGCGGGATGCCCGTCTCCGATGCGGCGGCGAGGAGCTTCTGCTGGTTGACCAGCGGGTGAAACTCCACTTGGTTGGTGACGAGCGGTCCTTCGACCACGGCGCGCGCCACATGCATCATGCGTGCGGTATAGTTCGAGACGCCGATGGTATCCGTAAGACCCCTGTCCCGGGCGGATTGCAGGAGGCGCAGGGATGGCGCGACGTCACCGTCTGCCGGCGGCCAGTGCAGGAGAAGCGCATCGAGGCGATCGATCTGCAATGACTTCAGGCTGGCCTCGACCGAGGGCAGGAATTTTTCTTCTGAATAGTTGTCCGGATGCACCTTCGTGGTAATGCAGAGCTCTTCCCGCGCGACGCTGCAGACTGCGAGTGCCGCACCCGTATCGGCCTCATTGCCGTACATCTGCGCCGTATCGAACGCTCGGTAACCGGCGCCGATGGCGGCAGCGATCGCGTGTCTGAGGTCGTTTCCCTTCAGCGGAAAGGTGCCGAAGCCGCGCTGAAAGCTCTTCTGGAAATAGATGTTCATGCCTCCTCCTTGGCTGTCTGGGAGCATCGATGGCGCCATGCGCGTCGACGCGAAAAACCTGCTTGCCTGATTGCCCAGGCCGTGTTTAATCTATAACTAGTTAGTTACTTAATGCAATGCGGAACGGAGGTGAAGTCGATGAAGAAGGTAAAGACGGCGGAGGAGGCGGCCCAACTCGTCAGGGATGGTGCGGTCGTTGCAGTCAACTCTTCGTCGGGCCTGTGTTGCCCTGAGGCCGTTCTCAAGGCGCTAGGCGAACGCTTTGATCGCGAAGGCCATCCGCGCGGTCTCACCTCCATTCACCCGATCGCGGCCGGCGACTTCTTTGGCACCCGTGGTGTTGACCACATCGCCAAGCCGGGCATGCTGAAGAAGATCATCGGCGGCTCCTATCCCTCGGGGCCAAGCAATGCCGAGCCGCCGCTGGTCTGGCAGATGATCCTCAAGGAGGAGCTCGCCGCCTGGAACGTGCCCTCCGGCATCGTCTTCGACATGCTCCGGGAGGGCGCCGCCAAGCGTCCGGGCGTGCTCACCAAGGTCGGCATGGAGACCTTCGTCGATCCCGATCAGGAAGGCTGCGCGATGAATGCGAGTGCGCGCGCCGAGCCGATCGTTCAGCGGGTTTCGTTCGCGGGAGAGGACTGGCTGCATTTCCCGGCGCTTCGCCCCGATGTTGCGATCATCCGTGCGACGACCTCCGACGAGAAGGGCAACCTCACCTTCGAACAGGAGGGTGCGACTCTCGGCGCTATGGAAATGGCGCTGGCCGCCCGCAATTCCGGCGGTCTGGTCATAGCGCAGGTCAAGCGGGTGGCGGCCAGCGGCACCCTGCGGCCCCATGACGTGCGCGTCCCCGGCATCCTCGTCGACGTCATCGTCGAGGCGCCCGATCAATTGCAGACGACGGCGACGCCCTATGACCCGGCGATTTCCGGCGAGCTCTTCCGGCCGCTCGAAACCTTCCGCCTGCCGGCCCTCGATGTTGGCAAGGTCATCGCCCGCCGCGTGGCGCGGGAACTGCAGGATGGCTGGGCCGTCAATATCGGCTTCGGCATTTCGGCCAACGTGCCGCGCATCCTCATCGAGGAGGGGCTGCACGGCAAAATCACCTGGGTGATCGAGCAGGGCGCCGTCGGCGGCGTGCCGCTTCTCGATTTCAAGTTCGGCTGTGCCTCCAACGCCGAGGCCTTCGTCGCCTCGCCCCATCAGTTCTGTTACTTCCAGGCGGGCGGCTTCGACTGCTCGCTCCTGTCCTTCCTGGAAATCGACGCCGAGGGCTCGGTCAATGTCAGCCGCCTGGCGGCAACGCCACACCGCACCGCTGGCGCAGGCGGTTTTGTCGATATCACGTCGCGTGCGAAAAAAATCGTCTTCTCCGGCAATTTCAATGCAGGCGCCAAGATGCACATCGAGGACGGCCGGTTGGTGATCGACATGGAGGGCCGCATCGCCAAGTTCGTGCCAAAAGTTGATCAGGTCAGTTTTTCTGGCAAGCGCGCCCGCGCGCAGGGGCAGGAGATCACATGTGTCACGGAGCGCTGCGTAATAGAGCTTGATACGGACGGACTTGTGATAACAGAGATCGCCCCCGGCCTCGACCTTCAGCGTGACGTCCTCGACCAGGCGGCGACGCCGTTACGCGTCTCGCAGACGCTCAGGGTGATGGACGATGCGCTATTCCGCGCTGGCACCATGGGGCTGGCGCTGTGAGCGATCCGCGCATCGAACTCCGAATCGAGGGCCACCTTGCGCGGCTCACCCTGCGACGGCCGGAAAAGCTGAACGCGATCGACGAGGACATGGTCGATGCGCTGTTGCGGGCCTGCCGTACCATCGAGCGCTCGGATGCCCGAGTTGCGATCCTGTCGGGAGAGGGCGGCAGGTCCTTTTGCGCGGGGGGCGATATCGAGGCGTGGAGCAGCCTCGACGCCGACACGTTCTCGCGCCGCTGGCTGCGCGACGGACACGGCGCCTTCGATGCGCTGGCCCGCCTCACGGTTCCACTGATCGCGGTGCTGAACGGCCACGCGCTCGGCGGCGGGCTGGAGCTTGCTGCCTGCGCGGACCTGCGTATCGCCGAAGCGCATGTGAAGATCGGCCAGCCGGAGGCCGGCCTCGGCATCATTCCCGGCTGGTCCGGCACGCAGCGCGCCTCGCGCCGCTTCGGCACGCAGCTTGTCCGCCGCATGGCGCTTTTTGGCGAAGTCTACTCAGCTGATGAGGCCATCGCGCTCGGGCTCGTTGATCAGGTCGTGCCCACGGGCGAGGGTGGCGCCGCCGCAGAGGCCGCCGCGGCCCGCGTGCTGAAGCGATCTCCAAGGGCGACAGAATTGACGAAGATGCTGATCAATGCCGCCGAGCACGAGGAGAGCGAACGGGTCGTAGAGGCCTTGGCCGGCGCGGTGGCGGCTGCATCCGAAGATCTCACGGAAGGGCTGGCGGCCCACAGGCAGAAGCGGCCGGCGCGTTTCGACAGATAGCTTTCGGTCATCCCATACTCCTGATCCGTTTGGCGGTCTCATGAAGCCTGAAGACAAAGATTTTCTCGCACAACTCTTTCGCGCAGCGATCGAAGCCGCGGCTCCCGAAAAGGCCTTAAGCACATATCTACCGACCCGACCCAAAGGAAAGACCGTCGTCATCGGCGCGGGCAAGGGCGCCGCGCAGCTTGCCGCGGCTTTCGAAAGGCTGTGGGATGGCCCACTGGAAGGGGTTGTGGTGACGCGTTATGGCTATTCGGCGGCCTGCCAGAGGATCCGTGTGCTGGAGGCTGCCCATCCCGTTCCGGATGTTGCGGGGCTTGAAGCGTCTCAATCGCTTTTCGACGCTGTAAAGGGGCTCGGTGAGAATGATCTCGTCGTGGCGCTGATCTGTGGCGGCGGGTCCGCCCTGCTCCCAGCCCCGCCCGGCGATCTCACGCTGAAGGATGAAGCCGCTCTAAACAGCGCGCTGCTGGCGGGCGGTGCGCCGATTTCCGTCATGAACGCTATTCGCAAGCAGGTCTCCGGCATTAAGGGTGGGCGGCTCGCCGCCGCATGTCATCCTGCAAGGGTTGTGACGCTCGTTGTCTCCGATGTGCCTGGCGACGACCCGGCGCAGGTCGCCAGTGGACCGACCGTGCCGGATGCAAGCAATCGCAAAGAGGCTCGCGCACTGGTCAAGACATGGGGTGTCAAGCTGCCCGAGCGGATCCTGGCTTGGCTTGATGAAGACGTGGGCCAGCCGCCATCGCCTCATGACTCAGCCTTTGCCAGTCATGAGGTCCACATCATCGCTTCTGCACGCCTCTCACTGGAGGCTGCCGCGCAACGGTCGGAGGCGCTCGGCGTGCCCGCCGTCATTCTATCGGACTGCATAGAGGGGGAGGCACGCGACGTCGCGGGTGTTCACGCCGCTATCGCTCGCGAGGTCGCCAGCCGTGACCGCCCGTTCTTGCGTCCCGTCGTCATCCTCTCCGGCGGAGAAACGACGGTGACGATCAAGGGACGTGGCAAGGGTGGACGCAACACGGAGTTTTTGTTGTCGCTCGCGCTCGCAGGCGAAGGTGTGCCGTTTGCAGCACTTGCCGCCGATACGGATGGTATCGATGGCTCAGAGGACAATGCGGGGGCCTTTGCCGACGGCGCCAGCATGGGGCGCCTGCGGGAACTGGGGGCGGATCCTGCCGCACTGCTTGCCGGCAACGACGCCTGGACGGCGTTTCATCGTTTGGGCGACCTGTTCGTGCCCGGCCCGACAGGAACCAATGTCAATGACTTCAGGGCAATCCTGATCCGTTAGAGGTTGCCCGCGCCGCTTGTTGCAGCGCGGGCTGATGCGAGCTCAGCCCGGAACGGGTGCGTCCTCGCGCAATAGGCCCTGCCTCTTGAGATCCGCCCAGAACTCTGCCGGGATCGGATGGGAGAACCAGGCAAGGTTCTGGTCAAGCTGTTCGACCGTGCGCGTGCCCGCCATGAAAGAGGGTACGGCAGGATGGGCGAGCACGAATTGCAGTGCGGCGGCGGCCAGCGGCACGCCATGCGCCGCACAGACCACCTCGATCTTCGCGACCTTTTCCAGGATGTCGCGCGGCGCCGGCGCGTAATTGTACTTCGCCCCTTCCTTCGCGCCGGTGGCAAGGATTCCCGAATTGAAGCCGCCGCCCACGACGACCGCCGCGCCACGCGCCTCGCACAGCGGAAGGAACGCGTCGAGCGCGTCCTGTTCGAGGAGGGTGTAGCGGCCGGCCAGCAGGAAGCAGTCGAAATCGTGACGGCGGAGGGCCTCATGGCAGACCTGCCATTCGTTGACGCCGACGCCGATCGCCTTCACGACCTTTTCCGAGCGCAGCCGCTCCAGCGCGCGCCAGGCGCCGTCCATCGCCTGCTCGAACACTTCCGGCTGCTCGCTCCCGCGTGTGAAAACGTCGATGTCATGGATGAAACACATGTCCATCCGCTCCAACCCCAGCCGCTGCAGGCTGTCCTCGAAGGCGCGCATCGTGCCGTCGTAACTGTAGTCGAAATGCATGGTGAAGGGCGCAGCATTCGTCCACGGCGCAAAATCGATGGTGTCGCGCCGTGCCGGTCGCAGCAGGCGCCCGACCTTGGAGGAGAGGACGAAATCGTCTCGCTCCTTCCAGCGCAGGGCGTGGCTCGTGCGCAGTTCGGCAAGCCCGTGGCCATACATCGGCGCGGTGTCGAAGAACCGTACGCCGGCGGCCCATGCGCGTTCGAACATATCCCCGGCTGTGGCTTCGTCGATCTCGCGGAAAATGTTGCCGAGGGGCGCGGTCCCAAAGCCGAACGTCGTGACGTCAAGTTCTGTTCGGCCGAATTTCCTCTTTTCGCCAGGGTGCATGCCTCTCCTCCATAAGTAACCAGTTGGTGAATAAATAAGCACGGACCAAACGCCTGTGCAAGCAGCTTTCTTCCCGGTCTCAGATTTTTCCGACTTGACGTCTTGAGACTGGGGAATGTATATAACCGGATAGTTACTAAGTTGGAGTCGAGGGCCATGTATCTCACTGAAACGCAGGAGCAGGTGCGAGAGATGGCGCGCGCCTTTGCCGACGAAATGATCCGGCCCGTGGCCGAGGAATTGGACCGCGAGGAACGCTTCCCGGCGGCTCTTTACGACGAAATGGCAAAGCTCGGCCTATTCGGCATAGGCGTGCCGGAAGCCCTCGGCGGGCCGGGCTTCGACACGCTGACCTATGCCCTTGTGATGGAGGAGTTGAGCCGCGGATATGCTTCCGTCGCCGACCAGTGCGGCCTGGTCGAACTGATTTCAAGCCTGTTGGTGCGCCACGGCACTGAAAGCCAGCAGGCCCTGCTGCCGGAAATACTCGGCATGCGCTCGAAGGTCGCCTACTGCATCACCGAGCCGGAGGCGGGCACTGATGTTTCGGGCATCCGCACGACGGCCGAGCGCGACGGCGACGGCTGGCGTTTGAACGGCGGCAAGATCTGGATCCACAATGCGCCGGTGGCCGACTACGGTTTCGTGCTGGCGCGAACCGACAAGCAAGCCGGCAATCGCGGCATGTCGATCTTCATCGTCGACCTGCATGCGGCCGGCGTCGAGAAGGGGCCGAAGGAGCACAAGATGGGCCAGCGCGCCAGCCAGGTCGGCGCGCTGAACTTCACCGATGTGCGCCTTCGGGCAGATGCCCTGCTCGGCACCGAGGGGCGCGGTTTCCACATGATGATGTCGGTCCTCGACAAGGGGCGCGTCGGCATCGCGTCACTCGCCGTCGGTATCGCACAGGCCGGCCTGGAGGCCGCCCTCGACTATGCCGGGACGCGCAAACAGTTCGGCAAGGCGATCGCCGACTTCCAGGGCGTGCAATGGCTTCTGGCCGACATGGCGAAGGACATCGAGGCCGCACGCCTGCTCGTCCATTCTGCCGCTTCGAAAATCGACAGCGGCGCGGATGCGACCAAAGCCTGCTCCATCGCCAAGTGCTTTGCCGGCGACATGGCTGTACAGCGTACCGCCGATGCCGTGCAGGTCTTTGGCGGCTCCGGCTATATCCGCGGCTTCGAGGTGGAGCGGCTCTACCGCGATGCAAAGATCACGCAGATCTATGAAGGCACGAACCAGATCCAGCGCATGATCATCGCGCGCGAACTCCTGAAGAAAGGCGCTAGGGCATGAGCGCCGCGTCCGCCCGGCCGGTCGCGCTCGTCACCGGCTCCTCGCGCGGCATCGGCCTTGCCGTTGCTGAAGCTCTGGCGAAGGAAGGATTTGAGGTCGCCGTCAACGGGCCGGCTGAGGACGCCGAACTTGCCGCCGCGGTCGAGCGCGTCGCCGCCCATGGCGTCCCCGTCGTCGCCGCCGCGTTCGATGTCGCTGCGATCGGCGGTCACGGTGCGGCGATCGATGCGGTCGAGGAAAAGCTCGGGCCGCTTACCACGCTCGTCAACAATGCCGGTGTCGGCGTGCTCAAGCGCGGAGACATGATGGAGGTCTCCGAGGAGAGCTGGGACCGGTGTTTTGCCGTCAACACGAAGGCTATGTTCTTCCTGAGCCAGGCATTCGCGCGTCGTCTGCTTGCACGCGCGCGGCCGCCACTCTTCCATTCGATCGTCAATGTCACGTCTTCGAATGCGGTCGCGGTGGCGGAGCAGCGCTCGGAATACTGCGCCTCGAAGGCCGCCGCCGCCATGGTCTCCAAGACTCTCGCCGTCCGTCTCGGGCGCGAGAACATTGCCGTCTATGACGTCCAGCCGGGCCTGATTGCCACCGAGATGACCGCGCCGGTTATCGAGGCCTATCGCGAACGGGCCGCGCAGGGCCTCACGCTTTTCCCGCGTGTCGGCGAGCCGGAGGAGGTCGGTGCGCTGATTGCCTCGCTTGCGACTGGCAGGCTTCCGTACACAACCGGACTGTCGATCCCAGCCGATGCCGGCATGCTCGTCCCGCGCTTCTGAGGTTTTTCATGAAAATCGCCCTTCCCGATACCGCTGGCCGCCTTGCGCACTATGCCCTGACCGGAAAGCCAATCGCCGCCGCCACGCTTGGCAGGAACCCGGCGCGAACAGTCTACTCGGCCGCCCACGTCGTCGCCGATCCCTTCACTGCGAACGATCCGTCGGGTCGCGCTACGGTCGACTGGGCCAAGACGATGGAGTTTCGCCGCTATCTCGCCGGCCTCGGCCTCGGCATTGCCGAGGCGATGGATACGGCGCAGCGCGGCATGGGTCTCGACTGGCCGGGCGCACTGGAGCTGATCCGCCGCACCCGCGAGGAACTCCCGGATGCGGTGGTCGCCAATGGCTGCGGCACGGATCATCTCGACCCCGCGGCAGTGGCGAGTCTGGACGATGTGCGCCGGGCCTATCTGGAACAGGCGGAAGCCATTCAGAAGCTCGGCGGCCGCCTCATCCTCATGGCCTCCCGTGCTCTGGTGCGCGTCGCAAAAAAGCCGGAAGACTACGTCAAGATCTATTCCGATGTGCTCGCCGCCTGCGACCAGCCGGTGATCCTGCATTGGCTCGGCGATATGTTTGATCCGCAGCTTGCCGTCTATTGGGGCGACGCGGCGTTTGACCCCGCCATGCAGACGGCGCTCGCCGTCATCGAAGCGAACACGGCCAAGGTTGACGGCATCAAGATCTCCCTTCTCGACAAGGAAAAGGAGGCCGTCATGCGCCGTCGTCTGCCCGCCGGCGTGAAAATGTATACGGGCGACGACTTCAACTATCCGGAACTCATCGAAGGTGACAGCGAGGGCTTTTCGCACGCCCTTCTCGGCATCTTCGACCCGCTCGCGCCGGCCGCCGCCTATGCGGTGGAGCGGCTGGGCGACGGCGACAAGGCGGGCTTCCGTGCAACGCTCGACCCGACCGTGCCGCTCGCTCGCCTGATCTTCCGCGCGCCCACCCAATACTACAAGACCGGCGTCGTCTTCCTCGCCTGGCTGAACGGCTTCCAGGATCACTTCGTGATGCTGAACGGCGCCCAGGCGATGCGGCCGCTGCCGTATTTCGTCGAGGTGTTCCGTCAGGCGGACCAGTGCGGCCTGCTGCGCGATCCCAACCGCGCCGTCGAGCGCATGAAGAAGTTGCTCGCTGTTTACGGGGCGTAGGCGATGCGCGATTTCTCGACGGACCATTTGGCGCTCGCGCTCAACACCGCCAGCCTCGGACACAACTTGGATGGCCACGGTGCAGGCTGGTCACCGGAGCGGGTGATTGATGCGTGTGCTGCCCGTCGTTTCGGCTCGATCGTCTTCTGGCGCCGCGAAGTCGGTGCGCGGGCGAACGAGATTGGCGAGCGGGTGCGCTCGGCAGGCCTTTCCGTCGCCGGGCTTTGCCGCACACCGTTCCTTGTCGGTAGCGAAGCGATCGACAGGACAGCGGTTCTCGATGAGGCGAGGGCGTCCATCGATATGGCTGCCGGTCTGGGTGCCACTGTGCTGACGATTGTGGTGGGCGGCGTACATCCCGGCACCAAGGGCACTGCCGAGAGCTTGAAGATTGTCGCTGAACGTGTTGCCGACCTCGCACTCTATGCGGCGGACCGCAATGTCAAGCTGGCGCTGGAACCTCTCAATCCCGTCTACGCCGGGAACCGCTCCTGCCTGACGACCGTGCGTGACGCTGTCGATATCTGCGAGGCGGTGGATGCGCCGAACCTTGGCATTGCCGTTGACGTCTACCATGTCTGGTGGGACTGCGATCTTGACACCCAGTTGCAGCGCGCCGGCAAGGACAGGATTTTGGGCTATCACCTTTGCGATTGGCTTGCCGACACGCGCGACGTGCTGCTGGACCGCGGTATGATGGGCGACGGTGTTGCCGATCTCAAGACGATCCGCGCGAGTGTCGAAGGCACCGGCTACACCGGTCCCTGCGAGGTCGAGATTTTCTCCGCTAACAATTGGTGGAAGCGTGATCCCGGCGAGGTGCTTGACGTCATGGTCGAACGTTTCCACGCCCTCTGCTGACGAATTTTGGAGTCGAGCCATGAAGATCTTGGTCCCAGTCAAGCGCGTTGTTGATTACAACGTAAAGATCCGCGTGAAGGCGGATGGCTCCGGTGTCGAGCTTACGAATGTCAAGATGTCGATGAACCCGTTTGACGAGATTTCGGTTGAGGAAGCGCTACGCCTCAGGGAAGCCGGCAAGGCTGAGGAAGTGGTTGTGGTGTCGATCGGTCCTGCGAAAGCCGAAGAGACGCTGCGCACCGCGCTTGCCATGGGCGCCGATCGCGCCTTGCTGGTCGAGACGGACGACGCCGTCGAGCCGCTCGCCGTCGCCAAGATCCTCAAGGGTGTCACCGAGGCCGAACAGCCCGGGCTCGTCATCGTCGGCAAGCAGGCGATCGACGACGACAGCAGCCAGACCGGCCAGATGCTCTCGGCCCTTCTTGGTTGGGCGCAGGCGACGTTTGCTTCCAAGGTCGAGATCGACGACGGCAAGGCACCAGAGGGCACAGCCAGGGTGACGCGCGAAGTCGACGGTGGTCTCCAGACGATCGACGTGAAGCTTCCGGCCGTCGTTACGACCGACCTTCGCCTCAACGAGCCGCGTTATGCGTCGCTGCCGAACATCATGAAGGCCAAAAAAAAGCCGCTCGACAAGAAGACGCCGGTCGACTTCGGCGTCGACACCGCCCCGCGCCTCAAGGTGCTGAAGACCCAGGAACCGTTCGGCCGCAAGGCAGGCGTCAAGGTTAAGTCGGTCGCCGAACTGGTTGAAAAGCTCAAGACCGAAGCCGGCGTGCTCTAAGGGGGGAAAGGGAGACTAAACCATGGCCATTCTTCTTCTGGCAGATCACGACAATGAAACCCTTTCCGACCAGACCGCAAAGGCGCTGACGGCCGCGTCGAAGATCGGTTCCGACGTGCATGTGCTCGTCGCCGGCTCCGGCGTCAAGGCTGCGGCCGATGCGGCTGCAAAACTCTCCGGCGTTTCCAAGGTGCTGCTTGCCGACGACGCCAGTCTTGCCAACAATCTCGCAGAACCGCTGGCGGCGCTCATCGTGTCGATCGCCGGCAATTACGATGCGGTCGTCTCGGCCGCGACCTCGGTCGGCAAAAACATCCTGCCGCGCGTTGCTGCGCTGCTCGATGTCGCGCAGATCTCGGAAATCGTCGAGGTCGTCTCTGCCGACACGTTCAAACGGCCGATCTATGCCGGCAATGCCATCCAGGTGGTGCAGTCGACTGACGCCAAGAAGGTGATCACCGTACGCACGGCGTCCTTTTCCCACGCCTCCCAAGGCCCATCTGCTGTCGTCGAGGAAATCTCGACGGCAGCCTTTTCTTCAGAGCTTTCGACCTTTGTGTCGAACGCACTTTCGACCTCGGACCGACCGGAGCTGACCTCGGCGAAGACCATCATCTCCGGCGGTCGGGCGCTCGGCTCGTCGGAGAAATTCAAAGAAGTCATCCTTCCCGTTGCGGACAAGCTTGGCGCCGCCGTCGGTGCGTCGCGTGCGGCCGTCGATGCTGGCTATGCACCCAACGACTGGCAGGTCGGCCAGACCGGCAAGGTGGTCGCCCCGGACCTTTACATCGCCTGCGGCATCTCCGGGGCCATCCAGCATCTGGCCGGCATGAAGGATTCGAAGGTCATCGTCGCGATCAATAAGGACGAGGAGGCGCCTATTTTCCAAGTTGCCGACTACGGTCTCGTTGCGGATCTCTTCGAGGCCCTGCCGGAACTCGAAAAGGCGCTTTGAGGACTTAGCTGCTTCGATGACGATCGAACTCTCCGAACGCGAGAGCATGGAATTCGACGTCGTGATCGTCGGCGCGGGGCCTGCGGGCCTGTCGGCCGCGATCCGGTTGAAGCAGGTCAATCCTAATCTCACCGTCCTCGTGCTGGAAAAGGGCTCGGAAGTCGGCGCCCATATCCTGTCGGGCGCCGTTGTCGATCCCATCGGCATCGACCGCCTGCTGCCTGACTGGTGCGTGGACGATAGCCATCCGTTCAAGACCACGGTGACGGACGACCATTTCTTGCTGCTCGGCCCGGCCGGCTCGATCCGCCTGCCGAACTTCGCCATGCCGCCCTTGATGAACAATCATGGCAACTACATCGTATCGCTCGGCAATGTCTGTCGCTGACTGGCGACCAAGGCGGAAGAGCTCGGCGTCGAGATCTATCCCGGCTTTGCCGCAACCGAAGTGCTCTACAACCACGAGGGCGCGGTGATCGGTGTCGCCACCGGCGACCAGCACGGAAAGATGGTTAGTCCTCTGTTGCGATAGACCATCATCGGGTTACCTCGTTCCGAGAGTTCCCATTCTGTCAGCCCGAAATCCCCTTCGCTTTTCGACCGAAAAGCCAATCCAGAACCCCACAGCCATTCTCCGCCAATCACTGCCGGGACTGTGGTGGGCGATCAGGGAAAGAGTGAAGAGTCAGCGACGCTTTGACGGGCGGTCCAACGCCAACGTGGACCAACGCGGCCAATTTTTTCTTCGTTGCACCAGATCCGCGCCTTCTGTCGGCCTTGTCGGGTCCGTGACACACAGTCTCTTTGTCGGATCCGTCACACACAGTCTTGTTTAGCCGATCCTTTGTCTTTGGCTAAATAGCTGTAAAGCAACCACAAAGTTTTTTCTTCAGCTCGATCAGCCAAATTGGCACGAGTTTTGTGTCTCTTCGTTGAGGAGTGGCGGCAGCAACTGCCGACCAGCATTGATGGCGCGGTTAGCCGCGATGGATGAAACAAGAAGGAGATCTGCGTCAGACCGCATTCTGTGGGAAGGGCGCATCGCCGTCCACCAGAAAGCGACGCTCGCATTCCAGTCGACCTCGGCTAGAGGATTCTCGTTGTCCGCTGTGATTGGCCAACACGTGGTTCGCTTAGGCCCTGATGGATGGCCCCCCTATGCAAGTCCTTGGCAACTGCGGTCGCCGGCGACCCCTCAGATTCTTCTGGAGAGACGATCATGTCCAAAGTGGCATTCATTTTCGGTACTCGTCCTGAGGCGATTAAATGCGCCCCAGTCATCAACGCAATGAAGCTCGACCGCAGGTTCGAGCCACTCGTTGTTTCCACGGGGCAGCATCGCGAGATGCTTGATATCACTTTACCGGAATTCGGTATTCGACCGGACATCGAACTAAACGTCATGCAACCTCGCCAGACCTTGTCGCAGGTCACACATCGAATACTGGAAATGCTCTCCGTGCAAATGGAACAATGGGGAATGGACGCGGTGATCGTTCATGGCGATACCGCGAGCACCCTGGCAGGCGCCCTGGCCGCCTTCCAGCACCGTATCCCCATCATCCATCTCGAGGCGGGCTTACGCAGCGGCAACATTGCATCACCATATCCAGAGGAGGCCAATCGGCGCCTCGTTGCCCAGATAACGGATCTCCACCTGGCGCCGACCATCCGGAGCAGCGAGAACCTTATCCGCGAAGGTGCCCGTGAGGATCGTATCACGGTCACCGGCAACACGGTCGTCGATGCACTTCATTGGGCGGCCGAAAATGCTCCCGCCTTCGCCGAGCCCGCACTTGCCGACCTCAAGAACGATACGCGGCGAATCGTGGTCGCCTCAGCACATCGACGCGAGTCGTGGGGTGCACCGATGCACGAGATCGCAAGAGCTCTGGTGCAGCTATCATCCCAGGAGAACGTGCGTGTCATCATCCCATTGCACAAGAACCTGGCAGTGCGCGAAGTCATGTTGCCCTATCTGAGCAACCAGGCGAATATTACGGTGGTGGATCCGCTACCGTACCGGAATTTCTGCAGCCTTATGCTGCGCTCGGACATCATCATCTCGGACAGCAGCGGCGCAGAGGAAGAAGGCCCTTCACTCGGCAAACCGACGCTTGTTTTAAGGGACATCACCGAGCGGCCGGAGGCTGTCGAAGCTGGCACAGCGCGCCTTGTGGGCCGCAGCACCGCCCGCATCGTGAGTGAAGCGACCCGACTGCTGCGCGATCCGGACGAATATTCACGAATGGCCCGGCCCGTGGACGCCTACGGCGATGGAAAGGCGACAACTCGGGTTATCGATGCAATCGCGACATATTTCGCTGCACAGACGGCACGCGAGGCGCGGCTGGTCAGCTGATGGGCACCAGATGTCAGCGGCGTGGCGCGCACCGATCTTTGGATTTCGCTGCGATCCACGCCCTCCCACGAACACCACCATGTCCCTGTCGGACGGACCGGACCGGGCGACGATGGCAAGAGAGGAAGCTCATGGCTAGGCGTAACAACCGGCGAGATCTCAATTTCTCCAACGCTGTGGTTGACGCCGAACTGATTGAGGGCGCTTCGTCATTCGCACTTCACGGGCGCAATATCGTCTTCAACATCGGTGATACCGTCGTTGAGATCGCTGGTAAGCCTCGGCAAACAATCAAGCCATTTTCATCGACCACGCTCATCGACGCGGTCATCGAGAACGCACAGGCAATGATTGTGATCCGTGTTCTCGAGACAGTAGGCGCCAGGGCGAGCACTCTAGGGTGGCCGCGATATGCGGAGACGATCACCGACCCGACCGCGGAAATTCTCGGACTGCCGCTCTACCGCTCATCGCAGGACGACCTTATTGAAATTCGTCTGAGCGGTGCAGCGGCAATGCTTGCCGGGAACCCGGAGACCGACGGCATGACTTTTGCCGCGAAAGCCAATCTTTGGTTTGCTCCGGAAGCGACGGACTGCCTGATCCACAATCTCCATCCATTCATCGAGACCCATGTGCAGATCATGGGAGTGGGACGGATGCAGAAGTTTCAGACGCAGCAGCGGGAAACACTGACCGAAGAAATCCTGATGGCTCCGGGCTTCGCCCAGCCATTCTTCGATTGCACAAGCGATAGTATTGGCGGGTTTCTCTACCCATGGCATCAGTATTACGCGGATACGGATTGCATGTGGCTAGCTTTGGAGCTTCATCCGTTCGCTGGATCGCATGATTGACGTCGGCTCCATCCACAACGGAGGTTGACCACTGCATTATGAAAGGACGTCAGTCGGAGAATGGCCGTGGCAGAGAGGAAGGTGATCCAGTCGATCGATCGCGCCGTGGTTTGGGGACGGCATCCATCTATAGCAGCTCAATGTGCACACGGTTCGCTACGGCGCCTGGGAAAGGAAAGGAAAATGTCGATCTGCTTTCGGCCGGGACATGAACGTTCGTTTGGAACATATCCGCTCAAGGGCGAGGATTTGGAGAAGGCATTTGCCGCTGCGTACGAGGTCGGCTATCGATCATTCGACACAGCTCAACTGTACGGAAACGAGGCCGACTTGGGCGCGGCCATCCGCCAGGCTAACGTCTCGACAGACGACCTTCTCATCACCACGAAAGTGCATCCCGAGAACTACACCGAGGAACAGTTCCTGAAATCGGTGGAGGCGAGTCTGAACGCTCTTGGCGTGTCGAAGGTCGCCCTTCTGCTCCTTCATTGGCCGGATCCGTCCGGGGACAATCGCAAGTCTCTCGCCCTACTTCGGGACGCGAAGCGTAAGGGAATCGCGACCGAGATCGGCGTCTCTAATTTCACGGCCTCAATGATGCGGGACGCGCAATCATTCACCAATGGCGAAATCGCGATCAACCAGGTTGAATTCCACCCGCTTCTCGATCAGTCAATTCTGCTCGACATGTCCTTTCAGACGGGCGTTCCGCTGGCTTCGTTCTCTTCGGTCGCGAGGGGGGAGGTTTTCAAATATCCGCAATTTGGCCAGATCGGCATAGCCTACGGAAAGTCGGCTGCGCAGGTGGTGTTGAGATGGATTCTGCAGAAAGGCGTCGCCGTCAATACAATGTCAACCAAGCCGGAAAACATGCGGTCGAACTTCGACGTCATGGATTTCGTTCTATCTAGCGTCGACATGAAGCGGATCGACGCTCTCACATGCACGAACTTCAGGTGCGTGGACAAGAACAAGGTGCCGTGGACGCCGGAATGGGATTGACCGATTGCATGAGTATGCCATGAGCAACCGCTCTCTGCTTCCTGTCTCTCTGCAAAATCTCCCTGCTCGGTCCCAAAGTTTTTTCTGCGTCATGAAGGTGGTCGAACCGGCCGCTGTCATGCCGCCAGCATGGCGAACTGCTCGGCCAGGGAGGGATTTGGATTGAATGCGTACTTGCCTGTCGCTTGCGCATCATGTGAAGCATTTCGATCCCGGACAGGATGATGCTGGCGGTGGCCGGCGACTTGAAGGCCAGCATCGGCCGCACACGGCGATTGAATGCGCCGATGGTCCTGCTCGATCCTGTTGTTCAAGTATCGACTTTTCCTGATCGTGATCGGTTTCAGCCAGCGTACTGGGCACCACCGACAAGGGCTGATCAATGACTGTTCGCCGGGCCGGGCAATGTCGGCGAAACCATCAAGTCCGGCGACGGCAAGGTGCTTGGCCATTCCGACGTGGCAACTCTGGTCGCGGCCATGGTTGGTTTGGATCCGGCAACGTCGCCCACGGGGATCCGGCATCCAACCCATGATGCGCGGTTTGGCGACGCCTAGCAGGTTGGAACCATCGCTGCGGCAATGCAGCAGTCCTGGATGGCTAATGAAAACAAGTCCAAGATGCCGGAGGCGCGCTTACACCGCACCACCGGGGTCTTCGCCGGAGCCAAATGCAGAAAAATCCAGGCGTGTGCTGAAACATCGTGAGGAATTCGATTTGGATTATGTCAGCTGATAAAACGATCCGAATTCAAATTCGATCGATCAATCAGCGCCCTTCGCCGGGGGGCTGTCGGTCCGCATCGCGCCTGACGGTATGCCGGTGCTCCTACGGCCGCCCTGTTGGCGAGGGCTTTCGGGTCATCGCACTGTCACGCTTCGGCTATCCGCCTTCCCCCTCATGCTCAGCCCTACTCGATGCGGTGGACGCCCCCCCAACGGCATCGCGATGTGCTGTCGTTTCCGACTCTGACACCCGCATCATCAATGGCATTCGCGACTTCGCTTTGGAGCTGATCCGCGAACACTATGTCGACTTCGGTCCAACGCTTGCCCACGAAGAGTGATCGAGCGGCATCAAATCGCCGTCAGCAGAGACGCTGCGCAAATGGATGACGGAGGCCGGGATCTGGACATCGGGCCGTGAACGCAAGCGCCGCGTGCACCAGCTGCGCGGACGGCGCGACTGTCTCGGCGAGATGGTGCAGATCGACGGCTCGCATCACTGGTGGTTCGAGAATCGTGGCCCCAAATGCGCCATGCTCGTCTTCATAGACGACGCGACCGGCAAGCTGCTGCATCTGCGCTTTGCGGGGTCGGAGAACACGTGCGACTATTTTCATGCCGCAAGGCGCTGGGGCAAGCCGCTTTCTTTCTACAGGGACAAGCATGGCGTCTTCCGGACGACACATGTTCGGAGAAGGATAGAAGCAGTGGCCTGACGCAGTTCGGCCGGGCTCTCTACGAGCTCAACATCCACATCATCTGCGCCAACTCCCCACAGGCAAAAGGTCGTGTTAAGCGCCCATCAGACGCTGCAGGACCGGCTTATGAAGGAACTGCGCCTTCGCGGCATCAACACCATCGAGGCGGCCAACGCCTTTGCGCCGGCATTCATGGCGGACTTTAACGCACGTTTTCGCAAAGAACCACGCAACCCGAAGGACATGCGCCGCCCCGATCACGAGAATCTGGTCGGCGCCATGTGCCGCAAGGAGGTCCGCACGCTGTCTCAGGCCCTGACACTGCGCTACGACAAGGTGCTGTTCATTCTCGATCCGACCGATACCGCGAGGCGACTTGCCCGCAAAAAGGTCGTCGTCTGCGACTACCCCGATGGTCGCCTCGAGGTCATGCACGACGGCATTGCCCTGCCTCCTGTCCCGCCATCCCGATGTCTGCCTGGATACGAACTGAGTGGCCGGATCGTGAACTCGGTGGACGAAGGTTTCGACCTTGCCCTTCGCGCGATGGGGCGCCGTGGCCCAGTGCCAGGCTGATGGCGCTTTACATCGCTTCGCGCGGTTTAGCTTAATCAAGCTGTTTGGAAAGGAGCCGAACCCAACAAGCTCACGATGATCCGTATGCGCCGTGATGATAGATCAGCGCCGGGCCTGGCTCTCCGCTCACCACCTGCCGGACGCTGCCGAGGATCAGCGCGTGGCTGTGGCGAATAATCGTGTCCTCGACCGTACAGTCGACCGCGGCGAGCGCGCTGTCGAGTGCCAATGCGCCGCTTGTAAGGCTAGACCAGCGGGCTCCCTCGTAACGCGCCGCCCCCCTCAGGTCACCGCGTCCGGCGAAACGGTCGGCAATCGCCATCTGGTCGGCACGCAGCACATTCACGCAGAAATGCCCATGCCGGCTGATGGCTGCCCAGGTAGACGAGTTCAGGTTGATGCTCACAACCATCACCTCTGGTTCGACCGATAGGGAATGGGCGGTAGTAACGGTTGCGCCCGTCCGTTCGTCGCCAACACCTGCGGTCACCACGGAGACAGCTCCGGCCAAGTGTCGCATCGCAAATTTCAGGGGAATCCGGGTTTCCACTGGGGGAACGCGTTCGGTCAGTGTCATCTGGATAGCCTTATCGTGTTTGCAGCTTCATGACACCTTGTGGCGCAACGCCGTTTGATATCCAAGCCATTCGTCGATTTCAGCGGCGATGCGCTCGGCATGCGCGGTGACTTCGGGAATTCCCATCAATTCGCCAACGCTGCCGCGCGCCAGTGGCCCGCTGACGAAAATGCTGTCGGTCGGGCGCCCGGATGTGCCGACCGCACGGCCTTGACTGTCGGTCTCCAAACCAAGACCAATCGGGTCGAGCCGGACCAATCCCATCCGCTCGAGCGCCGCAATCGCTGTGTTGGTCCGCAAGACATCGGCGTGCGCCGGTCCGGTCGTCACGATCACACTGTCGAAAGCATCGACAACGAGGCTGCGTTGGCCACGCAGCCGCTGCCGCACGCGAATGCATCCGTCTGCCTGTTCGGCGCCGACAATCGATGCGGCGCGATAGGCAAGCCTGCCCTCGGCAACGCGGCGATCGAGCACGGCCGCGATCTGTGGCGCGATGCGGAAGCGATGCACATCCCACAGCGCACGAAGATGACGCACCACGCGGCGCTGCTCGGCTAGCGGCAAGGCCTGCCAGATGGCCTGTCCCCGACGCCGGACGGCATCAAGCACCGGGTGCCAGTCCCCTGACGCTTGGCATCATCGTGGCCCGGATGCGCCTTCCTCACCACACACAGCCTTCTTCAATGTGCCCCGCGCAGATGCCAACATTTCTGCAACCAAACCGCGTACCTGGCACGCCGATAGGTTGCTGCGGCGGATTTTCGCTGTTCGCAGCTGAACAATACCTATCAACCTTGTCATCGCACCTAGTCGCACGTAGAGGCCGTTCGAATTCTCATCGCTCCGCGCGATGTTTGGTCCGTCTGCCCAGAAGAGCGGAGCAAGCCATTGACACCCACGAAGTTGCTGATTGGGCAGATCGCTGTCGTATTCGCAATTGTCATTCTTGGCGTGTGGACTGCAACCCAATGGTGCGCCCACATGCTCTCCTATCAGCCGCCACTCGGCGCGCCATGGTTTGTCGCGGCGGCCTGGCCGGTCTACAAGCCGTGGAAACTGTTCGAATGGTGGTTTCAATTCGACGCCTATGCGCCTGAGGTTTTCGACAAGGCCGGCATGCTTGCTGGAGCCAGTGGGTTCCTAGGCTGTGCCGCCGCGATAGCTGGCTCCCTCTGGCGCGCGCGGCAGCGCGGATTGGTCACCACCTATGGTTCCTCACGGTGGGCCGCGACTCGGGAGATCGAGAAGGCAGGGCTGTTTCAGCCGGCCGGCGTTTTGCTTGGCGAACTGAAGGATCGCTATCTCCGCCATGACGGACCGGAACACGTCATGGCCTTTGCGCCGACACGTTCGGGCAAGGGCGTCGGACTCGTTGTTCCAACCCTTCTTTCCTGGACCGGCTCGGCCGTCATTCACGACATCAAAGGCGAGAACTGGCAGCTGACCTCCGGCTGGCGGTCGAAGTTCTCGTACTCCCTTTTGTTCAATCCCACCGATCCGAGATCGGCGCGGTACAACCCGCTGCTGGAAGTGCGCAAAGGTCCAGATGAGGTCCGCGACGTTCAGAACATCGCAGACATTCTCGTCGATCCGGAAGGCGCGCTGGAGCGGCGGAACCATTGGGAGAAGACCAGTCATTCACTCCTAGTTGGCGCCATCTTGCACGTGCTCTACGCCGAAGAGGAAAAGACGCTTGCCCGCGTCGCCACCTTCCTGTCGAACCCACAACGCTCATTTGTCGCGACACTGCAGCAGATGATGATGACCAACCACCTCGGCGCGGCGGACAAGCCTGAGGCCCATCCCGTTGTGGCGTCGGCGGCCCGTGAGGTGCTGAACAAATCAGAGAACGAGCGTTCAGGCGTTCTCTCGACCGCCATGTCGTTTCTCGGGCTCTATCGTGATCCAACCGTGGCCGCGGCAACATCGGCCTGCGACTGGCGCATTGCCGACCTTGTGGATGCCGAGCGACCGATGTCGCTCTATCTGGTCGTGCCGCCGTCGGATATCTCGCGCACCAAGCCACTGGTGCGATTGGTGCTCAATCAAATCGGCCGGCGGCTGACCGAGCGGCTGGAGGGCGATGCAAAGAAGAGCCGCAAGCATCAGCTCCTGATGATGCTGGATGAATTCCCGGCGCTCGGTCGGCTCGACTTCTTCGAGACTGCGCTCGCCTTCATGGCAGGCTACGGCATCCGCGCTTATCTGATCGCGCAATCGTTGAACCAAATCTCCAAGGCCTATGGCGAGAACAACGCCATTCTCGACAATTGCCATGTGCGGATTGCCTTTTCCTCCAATGACGAGCGCACGGCCAAGCGTATCTCGGACGCGCTCGGTACGGCGACGGAGCTCAGATCCATGCGCAACTATGCCGGCCATCGGCTGGCGCCCTGGCTTTCGCACGTCATGGTGAGCCGCCAGGAAACCGCACGGCCGTTGCTGACGCCGGGCGAGGTGATGCAGCTGCCGCAGGAAGACGAATTGATACTGGTTTCGGGGTTGCCGCCGATCCGCGCGAAGAAACTGCGCTATTACCAGGATCAGAATTTCACCGAACGGGTGCTGCCTTCGCCGGCGCTACGCGAGGGTCCCTACGCGGACTCCCCTGCGTCACGCCCGGACGATTGGGTCGGACAGGTGCGCGGCGTTGACCGCCGTCTTGCTGCCGAGGGCGACAGTACCGGCGCAGCAATCGAAGAGGACGGCGGTCTCCAGCAGCAGCGTCATCCAGGTCTGCCCGAAGACCATCCCCTCCTTGCCCAAGAGCCTGATCAGGAGGATTTGCTCAAGCCTGCTGACGATGATAGCGAGGCGGCTGCCGACCAACGCGTGATGGACCGGATTTCCATCGCAGCACGTGCGTACGGCCTCAACGAGGGAATGGGCGACGACAAGGACATCATTCCCGGCTTCTGAACGGCGCTCAAAGGCAGAGCGCATCTCAGCGTAGATAACGGCCATAAGCAATTTGGGGTGTCTGGCCGATGCTTGTTCCTGCCGCTGGCGCATCAGCGTCGGTCAGTTGGAACGAGCTTCATGAAGCCCCACCGCATTCGCCACCAGTTTCTGCTCGAACTCGAGTTGAGCAAGAGGCTGGATAAACTCAGTCGTGATCCCTCGACCACCAAATCCGCGATCGTGGCAAAGGCGGTCGAGGCCTTCATCGAGCGGCGCGGTGAGAACGAGCTCGATCAGCGCTACGGTGTGAGGCTCGACCGTCTTTCCCGCGACCTCGGCCATGTCAGGCGCGATGTCGAGATGATCCTGGAGAGCCTGGCGCTCTTTATCCGCTTTTCGATCACGCTTCATGCGCACACGCCAATTCCCGACAAGGCAACCCAGGCGATTGCCCAGGAGCGCTTCGACAAGTTCGTCGAGCAGGTCGGGCGCCAGATTGCTTCCGGGAAGGGTGCGCTTGGCAACAAGAACGACGGGGGAGGGGAAGGATGAGTTTTCATCCAGAGGCCGACCACCGCCGCCGCGCCATGCTGCGCACCGCCATGGGGCCGGCGATCACCGAGGCGCTCGCCGATCCGACCGTCATCGAGGTGATGGTCAATCCCGATGGCGCGCTGAGGCTCGACCGGTTGGGCGAAGGCCGGGTCGAAACCGGCGTGCACATGCACCCTTCCGAGGCCGAGCGCATCATCCGGCTGGTTGCCTCCCACGTGCGCGCCGAGGCCCATGCCGGCAATCCGATCGTCAGTGCCGAACTGCCGTCAGGCGAGCGCTTCGAGGGATTGCTGCCGCCTGTCGTTCTGGCCCCGTGTTTCGCCATTCGCAAGCCGGCAGCAAAACTCTACACGCTGGCCAACTATGTCGCCGACCGCATCATGCTGCCACTTCAGGCCGACGCTCTGAAGAAGGCAGTCCGCGAGCGGCGCAACATCCTGGTCGCCGGCGGCACATCGTCGGGCAAGACCACGCTTGCCAATGCGCTGCTGGCGGAAGTCGCTGAGTGCGACGAGCGGGTGATCCTGATCGAGGACACGCGCGAGCTGCAATGCGCGGCGAAGGACTGCGTTGCCTTGAGGACGAGGCGGGGCTCGGTCACGCTTGCCGACCTCGTGCGCTCGACATTGCGACTTAGACCCGACCGTATCATCGTCGGCGAAGTGAGAGGTGCTGAAGCCCTCGACATGCTGAAGGCATGGAACACCGGGCATCCTGGCGGCATCGCCACGGTACACGCCAACTCAGCGCGCTCGGCCCTCTATCGCATCGAGCAGCTCGCCCAAGAGGCCGTCGTCACCGTGCCTCGCCGCCTCATCGCCGAGGCGATAGATCTGATCGTCTTTATCGCCGGACGCGGATCCTCGCGTCGCATCGACGCGATCGCCGAGGTCACTGGTCTCGATGGCGGCGGCGACTACGCCCTCACCCAACTCACGCTTCCGCAACTCCAGCAGTTTTGAGAGGTCACTTCATGCGCAAGAAGATTCGCTTTCTTTCGTCCGCCGCGCTCGCGTTTGTTCTCACCGCACCGGCGTATGCGGCCGGCTCCGGCATGCCCTGGGAACAGCCGCTGCAACAGATCCTGGAGTCGGTGCAGGGGCCGGTCGCCAAGATCGTCGCGGTGATCATCATCATCACCACCGGCCTTACCCTTGCCTTCGGCGACACGGCGGGCGGATTCCGCCGGCTGATCCAGATCGTCTTCGGCCTGTCGATCGCCTTCGCGGCATCGAGCTTCTTCCTCTCCTTCTTCTCCTTTGGCGGTGGAGCACTCGTCTGATGAGCACCGGAGAGCAGCACATCGAGGGCTTCGAGGTGCCCGTCCACCGGGCACTGACCGAACCCATCCTGCTCGGCGGTGCGCCGCGGGCGGTGGCGATCCTCAATGGCACGGTGGCGGCGGCCATCGGCCTAGGCCTGCAGCAGTGGATCGCCGGTCTGGTGCTTTGGGTCGCAGGACACACACTCGCGGTCTTTGCGGCAAGACGCGACCCGGACTTTGCCAGCGTGCTTGTCCGCCATCTACGGCAGAAGGGCTGGCTTGCATGCTGAGGCTTTCGGAGTATCGCGGCAAAGCCGACCGGCTTGCCGACCATCTGCCTTGGGCAGCACTCGTTGCGCCTGGCATCGTGCTCAACAAGGACGGCAGCTTCCAGCGGACGTTGCGGTTTCGTGGCCCCGACCTTGAAAGTGCGACGGAAGCTGAGCTCATCGGCATTTGCGCGCGAGCAAACAATGCGCTCAGACGCCTCGGCTCCGGTTGGGCATTGTTCTTCGAGGCTGAGCGGATCGAAGCGCTTGGCTATCCGAGTTCGAGGTTTCCCGACGCCGCCTCATGGCTGGTCGATGAGGAGCGGCGCGCCGCCTTCGAGGGCAAGGTCGCGCATTTCGAGAGCGTCTATCATCTGACGTTGGTCTTCATGCCTGCGCCCGATGGCCAAGCGCGCGCGGAACGCGCTCTCGTCGACTCCCATCACTCGAGAGGGGAAAGAAACTGGCGCCAGGAGCTTGCCCGGTTTCGAGACGAGACCGACCGCGTTCTCGATCTTCTTTCGGGCTTCATGCCCGAGGTGCGCGCGCTCGATGATGCCGAGACGCTGACTTACCTGCACGGCACGATCTCGACCTGCCGTCTTCCGGTCGCCGTGCCGGAAACCCCGATGTATCTCGACGGCGTCCTGGTTGACGCGCCGCTGACCGGCGGCCTAGAGCCGATGCTGGGCGATCAGCATCTGCGCACGCTCACCGTTCTCGGCTTTCCGAACGTCACCCGGCCAGGAATCCTTGATGCGCTCAATCACCAGGATTTCGCCTATCGCTGGATGACGCGCTTCATCCCGCTCGACAAGACGGAAGCCACAAAGACACTGACCCGGTCGCGGCGGCAGTGGTTTGCCAAGCGCAAATCGATCGTCGCGATCCTCCGCGAGGTTGTGACCAACGAACCGGTCCCGCTCGTCGACAGCGATGCCGACAACAAGGCGCTTGATGCCGACGAAGCACTTCAGGCGTTGGGCGGCGATCATGTCGGCTTCGGCTATCTCACCACTACCGTGACGGTGTGGGACGAGGATCGCCAAGCCGCCGCGGAGAAACTTCGCGCGGTCGAGCGCATCGTCAACGGACTCGGCTTCACCACAATCCGTGAAAGCGTCAATGCGGTCGAGGCGTGGCTCGGCTCGTTGCCCGGCCATGTCTATGCCAACGTTCGCCAGCCGCTCATTCATACATTGAACCTTGCCCATCTCATGCCGCTATCGTCGGTTTGGGCCGGTCCGGCGACAAACGAGCATCTCGCGAAAGTCACCCGGATCGAAGCACCGTCGCTTCTTGTTGCCGAGACCAGCGGGTCGACCCCGTTTCGGCTTTCAACCCATGTCGACGATGTCGGTCACATGCTGATCGTTGGTCCAACTGGTGCCGGCAAGTCGGTTCTGCTTGCCCTCGTCGCTCTGCAGTTCCGCCGCTATGCCGGCGCACAGGTTTATGTCTTCGACAAGGGCAACTCGGCTCGCGCGGCGACACTCGCCATGGGTGGAGAGCACCATGGGCTTGGTGCGGACGGTGCGCTTGCCTTCCAACCGCTGCGCAATGTCAACGACCGGGCTGTCCGCACCTGGGCAGCCGAATGGATCGCCGGCCTCATCGCCCATGAGAATGTCACCGTCACGCCGGAGGTGAAGGAGGCAATCTGGTCGGCACTCACCAGCCTTGCCACCGCGCCGGCGCAGGAACGCACGCTGACGGGCCTGTCGGTTCTGCTTCAGTCCAATGGGCTCAAGGCCGCGTTGATGCCCTACACGCTCGACGGTCCCTTCGGCCGGCTGCTCGATGCCGATGAAGATCGGCTGGCTTTGTCGGATGTGCAGTGTTTCGAGACCGAAGAGCTGATGCACAGCCAAGGCGCTGTGCTGCCGGTGCTCACCTATCTCTTCCATCGTCTCGAGGAGCGGTTCGACGGACGGCCGACTCTGCTTATGCTCGACGAGGCTTGGGTTTATCTCGACAACCCGCTCTTTTCCGCCCGCATCCGCGAATGGCTGAAGGTGCTGCGAAAGAGGAACGTGTCGGTGATCTTCGCCACGCAGTCGCTTGCCGACATCGCTGGCTCTTCCATCGCGCCGGCGATCATCGAGAGTTGCCCACAGCGCATTTTTCTTCCCAATGACCGTGCCGTGGAACCGCAGGCGCGGGTGGCCTATGAGCGATTTGGTCTGAACGAGCGGCAGATAGAACTGGTCGCCCGGGCGACGCCGAAGAGGCAATACTATCTGCAGTCGCGCCGCGGCAACCGGCTCTTCGAGCTCGGGCTCGGCCCGATCACGCTTGCGCTTTGCGGAGCCTCCGACCCGGCCACGCAGACCCTGATTGACAGGGTCCTGTCGGAGCACGGACAGGACAGCTTTGCCTCCCGGTTCCTGGGTGCGCGCGGCCTCGATTGGGCTGCCGAGCTTCTCCAGCAATTCCCTCAACCAGACAAGGAGCAATCGTCATGATGCGGCGCCGCCTTCTCACCAGCCTGATCACCGTTTCCCTAATCGCAAAACCGATGGCCGACTACGTCCAGCCGGCCCACGCCCTAATCGTGTTCGATCCGTCGAATTATGCGCAGAACGTGCTGACAGCGGCACGTTCCCTGGAGCAGATAAACAACCAGATCCAGTCGCTTCAGAACCAGGCGACGATGCTGCAGAACATGGCGCGCAACCTTCAGCGCCTGGATTTTTCTTCCGTCGGGCAGCTCACAGGTTCGCTCCAACGGATCGACGGCCTGATGACCCAGGCCAGCGGCCTGAGCTTCGATCTCGACAAGCTTCAGAACCAGTGGCGTGAGCAATATCCGGAAAGCTACGACGCCACAATCAAGGTCAGCGATGTGGCGAGCGCCGCGCGCGAGCGCTGGCAAAACGCCATGCAGGCGTTCCGCCAAACCATGAGCGCGCAGTCGCAGATCGTGGAGAACGTGCGGGCCGACGGCGACCTGCTTACCGATCTCGTCAACCGCAGTCAGGGCGCGGCAGGTGCCCTTGAGGCAAGCCAGGCCACCAATCAGCTGATCGCGCTTTCGACCAAGCAGCAGATTCAGATCCAGACGCTGCTCGCGACCCAGTTCCGGGCTGAAGCCGAAGATGCTGCCCGCAAGGCGCAGTCCGAGGAAGCCGCCCGCGAGACGACGAAGCGTTTCCTGGGCACCGGAACGGCCTATCCCGGCAACTGATCAGCAGTTCTTCAAGACAACGAGGAAGGCGGCGACATGAACGACCTCGGCGTCATTGATCGCTTCATGGAGACTTTTACCCGCTATATTGATAGCGGGTTCGGTCTGCTTTCGGGCGACGTCGCCTTTCTCACCACCATCCTGATCGGCATCGACATCACGCTGGCAGGCCTGGTCTGGGCGTTCGGCGGCGAGCCCAATGTTCTTGGCCGGCTTGTCCGAAAAGTGCTCTATGTCGGCGCCTTCGCCTTCATCCTGAACAATTTTAAGAACCTCGCCGACATCATCTACCATTCCTTTGCCGGGCTCGGCATCAACGCATCGGCCGGCAATCTGTCCGCCGACAGTCTCCTGCGGCCAGGCCGCATTGCCGCGGCCGGCTTCGAGGGCGCCTGGCCGCTGCTCAATCAAGCGAGCCAGCTAGTCGGCTTCCCCGAGATCTTTGGCAACGCGCTGACCATCTTCGTGCTGCTTCTCGCCTGGTTCCTGGTCCTCATCGCCTTCTTCATTCTTTCAATTCAGCTCTTCATCACCATCCTGGAGTTCAAACTCACCACATTGGCCGGTTTTGTTCTGGTGCCTTTCGCGCTCTGGAACCGTTCGGCGTTTCTGGCCGAGCGCGTGCTCGGCAATGTGATCTCGTCGGGCATTAAGGTGATGGTGCTTGCTGTCATCGTCGGCATCGGCTCCACGCTCTTCGGCGAGTTCGCTTCCGCGCTGCAAGGCAAGGAGCCGGACTTGGCCGCGGCCATGTCACAGGTACTGGGCGCGTTGGCGCTGCTTGGGCTCGGCATTTTCGGGCCGGGAATTGCCTCGGGTCTTGTCTCGGGCGCGCCGCAGCTTGGCGCGGGAGCCGCACTCGGAACCACCGCGGCGGCAGCCGGATCAACGCTCGTTGCCGGAGGTGCGGCGCTTGCCGGCGCGCGCATGGCAACCGGCGGCGGTCTCGCCGCCGTTCGAGCCGGCACGGCCATGGGATCGGCTGCTTCCACGGCCTGGCAGATGGGGCGTGCAACATCGCCCGAGTCCGGCCTCTCCGGCGTAGCTGCTGGACTGCAAGGCGTTGCCGACGCAGCTGGCGGCGCCGCGATGCGGGGAATGCGATCTGCAACAGAACCATTCCGGCGCAGCGCCGATGCCGGCCGCGATGCCGCCTGGACCGCGGCGGGCGGCAAGCCGACCGCATCAATGACCGGAAACCCTGCCGCGTCAGGTGCCAATGCCGCGCCGGCGTGGGCGAGGCGCTTGCGTTCCGAACAGACCGCGCGCGCCCATCGCCACGCCGCCACGCACGCCGTCCGTGATGGCGATCGGGGTGGAAGCGGCGCCAACCCCTCTCTCAATGACAAGGAAGACTAGATGCTCTTCAAGCGACCTGTTCAACGCTACGGGAAGACGCCCCACCCCGTCACACCATACCAGAAGGCCGCCCAACTTTGGGACGAGCGCATCGGCACAGCGCGCGTGCAGGCAAGGAACTGGCGCCTGATGGCCTTCGGCTGCCTCGCTCTGGCCACCGGGCTCTCTGGTGGACTCTTGTGGCAGTCGATGCAGGGCCGCGTCGTGCCCTATGTCGTCGAGGTAGATCGTTTCGGCGAGGCGCGCGCCGTCGCCCCAGCAATCCGGGACTACGAGCCCACCGATGCCCAGATCGCCTGGCATCTCGGCCGCTTCATCCAGAATGTCCGCTCTGTTTCCACCGATGCGGTCCTGGTGCGGCAGAATTGGCTCTCGGCCTACGACTTTGCCACCGACCGTGGAGCCCTCTTTCTCAACGAGTACGCTAAGGCCAACGACCCGTTCGGCAAGATCGGCACGCGCAGCGTCTCGGTGCAGGTGACGAGCGTGGTTCGAGCGTCCGACAGCTCCTTTCAAGTCAAATGGACCGAGCAGGTCTTTGAGCGCGGCAGCCTCGCCAGCACAACGCGTTGGACCGGGATCCTCACCATTGTGATCCGGCCGCCGAACAATACCGATCAGCTGCGCAAAAACCCGCTCGGCGTCTTCATCAATGCCATCGACTGGTCGCGCGAGCTCGACAGTGCCGCGCAGACTTCCGTTCCCCCAAAGGAGCCCGCCAATGATAAATAGACTCTCGTCGCTCCGCACTGCGCTAATCCTCTCGGCGTTGGCTGCGGTCATCTCCGCCTGTGCCTCGAAGCCGGTGCCGCCGCCGCAGATTTCCTATGATGCTGCCAAGTTCCAACCAGCGGCAATCGAGAAGGCGCCGGAGAAGCCCGTCAAGGTCGTGGAAGTGCCGAAACCGCTGCCGCTGCCCGGCCAGTTGCAGCCCGAGCCGGGCAAGGCTGCTGAAGACAGGCGCTCGCCTGAAGAACGTGTCGCCGATGCCAACAAGGCGGCGACGCAGCAACCCTCCAAATATGGCTATGTGAATGCGGTGCAGGTTTACCCCTTTGCCGAAGGCGCGCTCTACCAGCTCTATGCAGCACCGGAGCGCGTCAGCGATATCGCTCTGCAGTCAGGCGAGAAACTCCAATCCGTGTCGGCCGGCGATACAGTGCGCTGGGTAATTGGCGACACCGTCAGTGGCTCCGGCGATGATCAGCGCACCCATGTGCTGGTGAAGCCCTTCGCGCCAGGACTTGCCACCAATCTGGTGATCACCACGGACCGGCGAAGCTATCACCTGCAGCTTCAAAGCACGGATAAGACCGCCATGGCGGCAATCTCCTGGACCTACAGCGAGGACCAGATCATCGCGCTACGCCGGCGCAATGCGCAGGCCGAGGCTGCTATGCCAGTGGCGTCGAATGTGGCTCTCGAAAATATTCGCTTCCGCTATTCGATTACTGGAGACATGCCGCCCTGGAGGCCGACGCGCGCGTTCGATGATGGCAGCAAGGTCTACATCGAGTTCCCGCGCCGCATCGATCAGGGCGAGGCCCCGCCGCTCTTCATCGTCGGTGCTGACGGGGACAACCAGCTCGTCAACTACCGCATACGGGGCAACTATTACATCGTCGATCGCCTCTTCGCCGCGGCCGAACTGCGCCTCGGCGCCAAGCAGCAGCAGGTGGTGCGCATTACGAGGACCGACGGCAGGCAAGCGCCGCGGGGGATATTGCTCTTTTCGCGTTCCAGCAGGTGAGGGACGGCCCATGACGGATACTTCCCGCTCCGATGCTCCACCGAAACTCGATCCTGAACAGCTGCAGCTGCGGGCCTCGCCTCGCCGCGCTGTGCGCTTCAAGCGCGGCATTATTGTCGCCATTGCAGCTGTTGGTTCCGGCACCGTTCTAGGCGTCACCATGATGGCGCTGCAGGGACCGGCGCTGCGCATCAAAGGGCAGGCTGAAGAGCTTTACAACACTGAGCGGAAGCCAACCGCGGAGGCAATTGAAAGGTTGCCTAAGGACTATTCCGGGATCAAGCCCAAGCCTCCGGTGCTTGGACCACCGCTGCCCGGCGACCTCGGCCGCCCCATCCTTGAGCACCAACGCCAGCTGGGCATCGCGCCGGGCCAGGAGGTTTCGGCGGAGGAGCAGCGCCTTGCACAGCAGGCGATCGAGGCGCGCGAATCGCAAGTCTTCTTCCGGATCGAAAATCGACCCCGGCAAGCGGATGCCGCCGGCAACGGGCAGGGCGGGCGTCCACCCTTTGAGGCAACGGCTCCACAATCCGATGCCGCACGCGATTCAGCTTCCGTAGCACCGGCCGAGGGCGACCAAAACAATCAAGAGCGCAAGCTCGATTTTGTCAGCCAGCGGAACACAAGTGGAATCTATAATCTGCATGCACTGCAGACGCCGGCTTCGCCGTATCAGCTGATGGCCGGCAGCGTCATCGCAGCGAGCCTGATCACTGGCATCAATTCCGACTTGCCCGGCCTCGTCGTCGCGCAGGTCACCGAGAATGTGCACGACACAGTCACCGGCAGTACCTTGCTCATTCCGCAAGGCTCTCGCCTGATTGGCGCCTATGACAGCGTCGTGGCCTTTGGACAAAGGCGCGCGCTGCTGGTCTGGCAACGGATACTGCTGCCCGACGGCTCTTCGATCGAAATCGACAATCTGCCGGCAACAGACACTGCCGGCTATGCGGGGCTTGAGGACAAGGTGGATTTCCACACCTGGCAGCTGATCAAAGGCGTTGCGCTGGCCACGTTGCTAGGGGTCGGCACCGAGCTGAGCCTCGGGGAAGACGAAAGCGACCTCGTCAAAGCAATCCGCGAATCCGCTCAGCAGAACGTCAGTCAAGCTGGCCAGCGCATCACCGAGAAGAATCTCAATATCCAACCCACCATCACTGTCCGGCCCGGTTGGCCACTGCGCGTCATCGTGCGCAAGGATCTTGTGCTGCGGCCGTACCCGAATTGACTGGAGTCATCATGACCAATCTGAAACTCGCCAAACTTCCGGACCGGACTCCTTCGAAGATCACCATAAGCGTAAGTGCAGACCTGAACCAAGCACTGAAGGACTATGCAGCGCTTTATCGTCAGACCTATGGCGAGTCCGAATCGGTAGCGGAACTCATCCCGTTCATGCTGGCGGAGTTCCTGGAGAGCGATCGAGCGTTTGCCAAGGCCAGAAAGGAAGGGCTCCCTGTCGTCGACAAGGCAGAGAAATCGCGGCGGCAGCCAATTTCAGGGTCCGCAGCGACCAGTGAGTCCGAGGGGGCACCTTTCTAGGCGGGCAAATGCATTGAAGCATTTTGCCGGCGACAAGCCGAAACATAGGGCACAATAGACGAGCTGATCTGCCCCGAACCAATGCCGGCTCTGCGCCTAATCCCGGTCATTCCGCCGGCCCCTGCCGTCCTCCAGAAGCGACGGACATCGCTGGTGGTCAATGCCATGGGCGAGTTTGCGCCTCATCCCTGGCGTTGGAGCTGGCCTTAAACCTTCCTCTAGGCAGACAACTGGAAATGACGACACGGGTCTTCATCGACACAGAAAAATTGAGGGATGGACGCATGGGCTTGTCCACATCGAAAGTGACTGATGTTTACTCGATAGGATGACAATTGGCGGACTTCCCATCTATTTGTTAAGGATGGAAATGAAATCAAAGCCCAGCGAAGTCGCCGATGATTCCATGCAATTGGGGATGTCGCCTTCGCAGTTCATGCGGCAGCTGCGTCCGGAGTATTATTCCGACACAAGTGACAGGTCAGCGTATGTGCTCGATGGGCCAACGCTGAGCTTCCACCTCGACACCATAACCGACCGCAACCAAACGCAAGGCTTCGAGCTTTTCTGCCGAAAACTTTGCGAGCGCGCAATTTGCCCCAACCTTCGCCCTCAAACCGGTCCTGAAGGCGGCGGTGACAGCAAGGTCGATAGCGAGACTTATCCCGTCAGCGACGAGATAAGCCAGACCTACATCGGCGACTTGAAAGCAGCCGGTGAACGCTGGGCATTTGCCTTCAGTGCTAAGAAGACCTGGGCAGATAAAGTGCGCAAGGACGTAAAGGGCATCATAGATACGGGCCGGAAATATGACCGTATCATCTGCGTAACGAGCCGTCCGGCAAGATCGAAAGACCGCGCGCGCCTCGAAGATGAGCTTCTCGACACAGGTGGTGTTTCAGTCACGATCCAAGATCGTTCATGGATTGCCAAGGAAATCATAGAGAACGACCGGAAAGATATTGCCTTCAATTACCTCGGGGTCGGACAGGAAATCACCGACCGGCTTCGGCTAGGTCCGGCGGACTATTCGAGAACCCAACAGCTTGAAGACGCGGAAGCCGCGCTGAGCAACCCTGAGGCATTCACTGGTCTGGAGGTTCAGCGGGCGTCTGAAGCACTTATCGCCGCCAAACTTTCCCGTGGATTGGAACGGGCTCGTACAGATACAGACGGCAGATTCCTTCGCGCGATCCGGTTCGCGAAAGATGGAGGCACATTCAGACAGCAACTCGAAGCCCGATACGAATATTTGTGGACCGCTATCTGGTGGTATGACGACCTCGCTCTCGCCAATGAATCATATGACGATCTGGCAGATTTCGCTCTGAAGGCGGATTCAGCGAAGAATGTCGAATTCCTCTGCAACCTCATGCAAGCGTTTTGCAGCGCTGTCATCCACGGTCATCTGACGCGAGAGGATGTAAAATTCGATGAAAGAACGAACGCGCTCATTGCCGCCTTGGAAGACATGGCGGCTGATCGGAATCGACCGAACAACAGGTTGGAATCGCAGATTTCCCTTCTTCTTTTGAAGATGAATATTGAACTGCTTAATTCAAATCGCGAAGCGCTGTCGGAGATATGGAAGTCGTTTTCGGAAGTTCTGGTTGATGCGCGCGGGTTGGGTGAATTCGATGCCGAGCGCTTCATCAAATTAGTCGGCGTTACGGGAATGATTGCCGTTTCTGACCCGTCTTACGGTCAGCTAGTTGAGGACGTTGCCGCTTTTGTATCGGAAAGGAAAAGCGAGGGAGAAGGTGCTCTGATCCTCCTTGCTCGCGCCAGCAAGCTCGATCTTACGAAGCCCTTCGAGATCATAAGGCTCGCAGGTAAAGCAGCGATTCAGCTCACCAAGAAAGAATACGCGGACAGTTTGATCGAGGCTCTGCGCCTTCTGACACTTGCCTACCGTAGTGCGGGCATGCTGTGGGCTGCACGGGCCAGCTGTATTTTCCTCGCTGCTTCCCTTGTGATAGAGGGCGAGGAAGAGAGTGAGATTCCGGTTGCCTTTATCCCAACGATGAAGATGTTCGCGTGGATTGCGCTCGAACTTCGGTGCGTTCCGGATTTCTTGAACGCCATCAGATTATTGAACGGGTCTCTCCGTTCTATTCCGCTAACCGATGAATCCAAAAAAGCGCTCTACAACGAAATTCGCGAGTTAGAGTACGCGTTCGCTTGCCAGCTTTTGAACCTCGACGACGAACAGTTGGAAAAGCTGGAAGCTCTTCCTGATGTACTTGAAGCCCTAGGGCTCATGTTGGCTAGGTCGGCTTTGCTTTTCGCATTGGGTCACCGTGAACTGTTGCGATTAGATGGCAGCCTTCCTCCCGAGGAAAGTGATGAGGATATTGATCGGATGTTTTCGATCCTCATGAGTCAGCCAGTGGCAGATTCTATCGCTGGCGTCCTTGTCCTGAATGGGGACAAGCCGGAAACAATATCCACGTCAATCATGGGAATGCGGATCGACGTTGCTACTTTGGGGAATGAAGCGAGTTCGCTTCTTGCACAGACATTGGTTGGAGCGTTGGAGGCGTTTTTCGCGACCGCACTCGATGCGGATCTAGTTCCACACACCGAGATAGTGGAAATCACTCTACAATTCACTGAAGATGGCGCCGCGCCTGTTTTCATATTTGACCCGATGACGATGAAGAGCAAGTTGCATTGGCCATTGGGTTTGTCGCTGACCAGCTTCGACAATCAGCGCGTCGTTCAGGATTTGCTTGCCGTGGTAGCTTCCAGAATTCTTGCCACCGCTTTCTTGATCCAGCGGCCAAAAGACTTCATCGAGCAATTGTTCGTGGGTGAGGCGATCATGAACCGCGCCACAATGGTTGCTGTAAGCCCGAACAGTTATCACCGCGTGCTGAACGAGCACATAGGATCGCTTAAAAACTGGAAGCGAGACGGGCATCGCTCTTATTCCGCAGGTGAAAGACCGTCGCTCCCACGCATAGATTTTCACCAAGAGGAAGAAACAGAATCCTCCCATGAGAGGCCCGTCCGAGAGGGGCCACCCAAGATCACCGATCATCGTAAGATGGGGATCAAATCCGTGATCGACATCCATTCCTGGGATGAGGCAACGTGGAGAGGCACTGCCTATATACAGTTTGACCCACGGGTTCCGCCCGCCATGGCTTTGCTGTTCGAGAACAGAGCCGCTGCCATAAGCATATTCGAACGTTGGCGGGAACGTGTGGGCGAAGAAGACAAAGACGAAGCGATCAGAATTTCCATCATCAGAAATCTACCATCGCAGCCTCCGTGCCACTATACAGTGATGATAACTGCCAACCCCGATAAGGAAGATTTCAAGAAGCAGGACACGGTTATTATCGCGTCACGCATGAGGACGATGCAACCCGATGATGATGTGAACCTACAAAGGTTCCTGAGATCATATGAGCATTTCAAAGCTTACCTGCTAATGCCCGCGATTTTCGATGGAGCGGGGGCACCGGACCCTCTTTCCGAGCTGACCATTCTCAAGCGGGAGATCATAGTACGAAATGCCGACGATGTCGGGGAACATGATGTGGACCATATGGCCCTGCGTAGCCACCTTGCACCGCCTCGCAAGCCAAAAGATTAGAAACCTTTTCAGCAGCCGTGGGAACTTAGCGCCAAGCAAATTCGACGAAAGTTAGATGCCATACGTCGAGGACGGACAAATGCTGGAACGTTCAAGAATTCGGCCATTGTCCGAGGATCGGGATATCGATTTCGTTATCACTCAGGCCGGCGGTGGACGAGCACACGAAGATTCGGATCGGAAAGATACCAGAAACTCGGATTACCTCCTTGGGCAATCAATAATCGAACTCAAGCTGCTCGAGGACGAACGGCTCGAAAAGCCCGAAACCCAGGCGAAGATCGGTTCCCTGTTCGGAGCGCTCCAACCGGATCGCCCGGTGGTGGTGATCGATCCGACAATAATCGAGTTCAACGATCGGCACGCGTACGCGTCAATCATGCAAGGGCCGATCAAGGGTGTCGTGAGGTCGGCAAGAGGACAACTGAAGCAGAGTCGCAGAGAAATCGGCGGAGGCGCCACTACGGTCCTTTTCGTCATCAACAACGGCTTCAACGCGCTCACTCACGAGGAGCTTTTGGATCACGTCGTGAGGCGGGCGCGGAACGACACCGATGAAATCGACGGGGTTGTGGTCGCGGGGTGCTATCTTCATGGAGACGGGTTCGACACCTTCGCTCTGTGGCCGATAGACTACGTGCTGATCCGCGAGGAACGCCCATTTTCGGAATTCGAAGCCCTGAGGTCGGCTTGGAACAAGCTTGCCGATCGACATATGACCGAGTTCGTAAGAGGCGAGCATGGTCCGGCGGCGGCGAAGGAAGCTCAGACCGACATCGTGTTCGAGTGGGAAGGGCGTACCTTCGTAAAGCCTGCAACACCTATCGGTGCCAAGAGCGCGTTCTTCGGAGCTCGGCGGCCGAGGCTCCACCATCTTCGCTTCGAACGTGTGAAGCACGTGGCTTTGACCGTTCCGCGGCTTTCGCCAGCAGAATACCGCCGAGTCAGAGCCGCGCTGAAGGACGAACCGCTGTTGGAAAGTTTGGACACCTGGAACGATCATGTCGGCGAGGCGCTCTCATACGGTACGCCTCTCAAACCGGTGGTCCCGGTCGCGGTTTCACGGGGCGGCTGGGAGGCATGGAAGCGTCGCAATCCAGGCTCCTCGGGATTGGACTCTCTGCGAGCCGCCGCGAATGTCCGCTACGGTGTTGAAGCCAGCAGGTTGGTACATGCAGCAAAGGAGCTCCATTCGGGCACCGTCGTTCCTCAAAGGTACATCGCTGTGGTCACTGAACTGATCGGACAGGACGAAAACAATGACGTCTCACGCATCGGCGTTTGTACCGGCGGAGATGTCGAGTGGATCGTTTTGAATGCCAGAGTTCCACATTTTGGAGCTTTGGCTTTGGCTGCCGCTCATGCACTACGTCTTGGCCTGACCAACATTCTCTGGAGACACGACCTGAGATATGCCTGGGTATAGGTTGCGGGCAATTTCTTCTCTGACCTGGGTAGGTCCCAAGCACGCGTCCAACTTCCGTTGTTATAGCGGACTGACAGCTTTCGGCCCATAGGCTGCCGGGCGGCAATGCGCCTAATATCAGACGTAGAGCCAACCGCCTCGTGATCTCAAAGGCGGTCATTGAGCGGTCAGTTGAGGTGGCTGAGGCACCGGTTGCCCCGCCGCTACCGTCCGGGTAAACTCTGGGTCTGAGATTTGACTGTCGGCCATTCATCTTGGCTTGTGCCAGAAGTCTCGCAAAGGTCTTTCCAGTCCTTTGTGCCAATGTCCTTCACGATCTATGATCTGGCGAGGGCGTTTTCGTTTGTATTAAAAAGACAGATATCGATTTTTTAGGTATTTATAAGGCTTGCTGTTGCCAATCCAAGTAGCGCCGTTAGCAGCTCAAACGCATGGGTTGCTAGATCAATCATAGGGATATTCTAGGCGGCTGGCCGGAATAACGCAAGACCATACCGCCAGACCATACCGCCTGCCGCGCGCCCGCTAGGTCTGAATGGCCTGAGTTTAGACGCGTGATGCCCAAATGACAGAGAGTTCACAGCTGACTACAGTGCCGAGCTGGCTCTTGGGAAACTGTTATGATCATCGACCAGAAGCATCCCATCTCTTGGTCACTCGTCGAGCGCGGCGCAGACGGCCGGAAAGTGATGAAGGACCCCGCACTCACAAAACCATTCCTCTACCATATGCTCGAATGGCGTTACGCCAAGCTGATTTTCGAAACTAACAAACTGCGGCTCTCGCCCGTCCGATGTTGGCAGCACCCCTATGAGCGGTGGTGGTGCGATGGTCTGTTCAATCGCCCCGGTCCCCTGTCGGGGTTTCAACCGTACGGCTCGTGTTGGACCACAGGTGCACATGACGAACCGCGTTGGCGAATGGCAGGCTTTGGTCCCGACAAGGAAACTCCTATTGTTCGAATCCGCTGTCGGGTGGACGCTATGGTGAACGCGGCAAAAGGCCTCCTCAAGAACAGCGCCGGCTCCGCTTTTCTAGGCCGCGTCCAATATCGTGGCGAGAGAACTCTTGTTCGTCTGGCGCAGTCGGTCGCAGAAGGATCGAAGAAAGAAGTTACCCGGATGGCCGCGACCATGCTGTTGCACAAGCGGCGTGCCTTCAAGTTCGAAGACGAGGTGAGACTCCTTTGGCTGGACAAGCAGGCATTGAGAGAGGGTGTCTATATCGACATCGAGGCGAAGACGTTCATCGACCAAGTGATGATTACACCTCACGCAAGCCCCGCTGAAACGGCGAACATCAAACGGGAGATGAAGCCTTTTGGCGTACCTTGCCTCTCGTCTGGTGTGTTGAAGTCGCCGCGTTAGGCGCGGTCCGCGAATCCTTGTGCCACGCAGTTCGTCACCACCTTCAATCTTCAATCTGCGACGGTCGCTCGCGCTGCGCTATGCCAAAGGCTCCGCGCCAGCGCCCGTCGCTTCACCCGCCCAGCAGGGCACAACCCACGCCGGAAACGATCTCAAAACTGGATAGAAACTGGGGGCAACGTCAGCTCCACTTTGCATTCTGTTAGAGCTTCGTCGAAGAAGATTCCTACCGCTAACCCAAAGGCTGTCGTGGAATTTTGCTAGCCACTTTCTTTGCAAGCGGCTTGGCTTCAATCGCTCCTTGAGGATAGGTGCTTTGCTTCAACTTTAGTTGGCGACGCTCTTGATGCCAGATGCGACCGCTGCGTTATCAGCGGATTGGGATATGCTGTTGAAAAGGACACACGCACTTTCTTTTTTGCGGAAATTGAACCCTAAGCAGGATTTGTCGTTTGCACATTGCAGTATG
>NZ_JAMYTF010000037.1:0-55193 GCF_040322295.1 Mesorhizobium sp. M0159 | reverse complement strand
CGGCAGCCCGTTCTCGCCGGCAAGGATGAGGTAGCCGCCTTCGCGAAAGCCGATATCGGCGTCCGCGCCAAACTCTTCCCTGAGCCGCCGGAACAGTTTCAGCGTGAATTGCGACAGCCGGATGTTTTCCGGGATCGAGAACTGCTGGCGGATGGAGGCGCAGGACAGCGTGGTCGCGGCGCGGGAAAATTGCGGGTCGCGCTCGACAAGCGCGATCGAGCCCGAAAACCCTTCCTCGCGCAGATAATAGGCGACCGAGGAGCCGACGATGGCTCCGCCGATGATGATGATGTCGTAGCGCACTTTTTCGCTTCTCCAGTTCTAGGCGCCCGCCGCCACGTGCGCGCGATGCCGGCATCAACCGGCGGGCAGATGCGCCGAGGGCAACAAGCGCGCCTGACGCAAGGCCGCCAGATCAGCCGAGCCGGTACAGAAGCAGGCGACGGCCAACTGGCGGATGACGATCTCGAAATGCGCGACAACCGCCTCGGTGGATATCGTAGCCGCGCGCAGCACGCCGGCCGCCTGCCCGGCGATGTCCGCGCCCAGGCGGATGGCCTTGGCCACGTCGACGCCGTCGCGGATCCCGCCCGACGCGATCAGCTTAACCGTTGGCAGCGCCCGACGTACCGCCTGCACGCTGGCCGGGGTCGGAATCCCCCAATCGGCGAACGCCATCGCCACTGCACGGTCGGCGGCATCGCGGGCGCGCTCGCCCTCCACCGCGGCCCAACTGGTGCCGCCGGCACCGGCGACATCGATCACCGCCACGCCCGCTTCGACGAGCGCACAGGCCACCGAGGCGGACAGGCCCGACCCCACTTCCTTGGCCACGATCGGCACGCCCACGCTGCGCGCGGCGCGAGCGATCTGTGCCAGGACGCCGCGCCAGTCGCGGTCGCCCTCCGGCTGTACTGCTTCGTGCAGCGGATTGAGATGGACGATGAGTCCATCGGCCTCCAGCGCATCCACCGCCCGGCGCGCGAGGTCCAGGCCGTCGGCCTCGCACAGTTGCGCGGCGCCGATGTTGGCCAGCAAGGGAATGTCTGGGGCCAGGCGGCGCAGCGCGCGCGTCAGCCCCTGGGAGTTGCGGGATTGCAGGCTCACGCGTTGCGAACCGACACACATGGCGATCCCCAAGGCTTGCGCTGCCTCGCTCAGATGGCGGTTAATGGCCTCGGCGCGTGGCATGCCGCCGGTCATGGAGCTGATCAGCAGCGGCGCGCGCATGGTCTTGCCCAGCAGCGAGGCGCTGAGGTCGATCTGCGTCAGGTCCAACTCGGGCAATGCGCAGTGTTCGAAACGGATGTACTCCCAGCCGGCGGCCTTGGCCGGCGCCGTTCGCCGATCCAGCACGATGTCAAGGTGGTCGTTCTTGCGCCGGCTCAAGTTGGTGTCGCGCATGCTCGCTCCATCCGGCGCATTGGGCGACGGCGTTGCGTCGGATCGGACCGACGGCAGCGGGCGCAGGCCGCCGCCTCCCGCGCGTTCAGGCCGGCGCACGCTGGCCTCCCCCCGCAGCGTCGCTGCGGTAGCGGCTGGTCGAGGTCTGGTAGTACTGCGCGCGGATGGCCGCCATGGCCTCGATCAACGGTCCCCACGGCGCGGGAAAGCGTTCTTCCGCCATCACCCGGTGCAGCATGCGCGTATGGCCGGCCAGTTCGTCGTTGAGGAACTCTACCACAGGCATAGCCGGATAGAGCTGCAGCAGCAGGATCGCCGCGTTGTCGGCCTCGCCGGCCGACCTGTCCTTTTCGCGTCCATGCAGATCGTTCTGCAAGCGCCCTATCGCGGAGATGAGCCGCAGGACCTGGCGAAACGCCGGACGCGCGCGCAGGGTCGCCATGTCCAGCCCCCACAGCAAGGACAGGCAACAGAACACGTTCGTGTAGGCGATCGAATCGATGCCGTTGTGCAGGTACTCGGCGTAGGACCAGCGTTCCGCCCGCGCCTGCGCGTGTCCGGCGCGCAGCGCCGCGCAGTAGCACCGGGTATCGTCGAGAAGCTGAGCATAGTCGCGACGATCGTAGGCGAGCGCGGCCAGCGAAGCGCGCAGCACAGCGCAGCCCTCGAATCCGGGGAGCGCGCACGGCACGCCCTGCCCCAGCGCCTGCTCCACCGCGGCGAGCTGCTCCGGCGCGATCAGGCCAAGGTCGTTGCAATCGTCGAGCCAGAACAGCAGCGACAGTTCGCGATAGAACGCCACGATCAGCGTTTCGTCCTGCGGATCGCGGCCGGTGCGGGCGCTGGTGTCGCGCAGGCTCTGGTGGATGCGCTGCAGGATGTACTGGCCGCCCCTGACCGCTTCCACGGCATGCTCGTCGGCGAACCCGGTCAGCGAATGCCCCCACTCCAGCACCTGCTGCAGCGCGCGTTCGGTCTGGATCATGGCGCCGCTCCTGCTCCCTCGGCCAGGACGCGCCGCCCCCAACGGAGCGCCAGCCACAACCCGGCGAGTTCGGCCACGCGCACCACCCGGGTGGGGCAATACAGTTCCTTGCCGATCCACAGCGGCGTCTGCGGCAATGCATGCGCCGCATGGCGGGCGAGCATCCACTCCAGCGCACGCGCCACCGCCTGCGCGATGCGCCGGCGCCCTGTCGGCTCTTCGCTCCCGTCCATCACGTGCAACGCGAACAGCGCATAGGCGGTTTCCTCGAATGTGGACGCGCGACCGGCGCCCCAGCCGCCGTCGCCGCGCTGCGCCTGCAGCAGCGCCGCCAGCGCGCGCTCGTCGCGCCACTGGGGCTTGCCTTGCGCCAGCGCAGCGACCGCATGCGCGGTGGGATACAGCCACGAAACGTGCCATTTCTCGTTGTTCCATAGACCGTGCGGGTTGCGATTGGCCTCGACGTAGGCGCTGGTGCCGGCGGCGGGCTTTCCCAACAGTCGCAACGCATGCAGGGCATGGATGTTGGTCGATACCGAGGCATTGCGCTCGCCGGGGAAGGTGACGAACAGCTCGCCGATTTCGAAATGGCGCAGCGCATCGACCGCAGGGTCGCGGCCTGCAAGGCGCAGGACGCATATCGCAACGGCGGTGTCGTCCGCATCGGCCGCGAAGTGCAAGGCCGGGCCCAGACCGCGCACGCCGAGGCGGGCGTGGAGCTGCGCGACGATCACTTGCACTGCCTCGGCGAGCGCGGGATGTGCGAACAGGCCGGCCAGATGCAGGGTGTACAGCGACCAGCATGGCTCGAACACATTGATCGGCCAGACATTGGGAACGACACCTTCGATGCCGGTATGCGTCGCCCGCGATGCCGCCTGCAGATACCCGTCGGCGCGCCCGACCTGCGGCGTTCTTCCCTGTGTCACGGCGTGCGCACGCCACGCGGCGGTGGCCGCCGGACTGATGCCGATGCTGCCGTCGTCATCGGGGCATGCGGTGGCCGGCGACGTCCCCCAGGCTTCCCAGGAGTGCAGCAACGGATGGCCGCTCGGCAACGTCGCCACCGCCCCCAGCTTGACCAGGCGTGCTTGCCGCAACGGCAACAGCGCCGGGTGGCGCGGAAACGCTAAGCCGCCCAGCAAGGATGCGGCCTCGTCGCACAACTGCGGCAGGATCAGCTCCGCGCCGATAGGCGCGTCTTCTGGCACCTCATGCGCGTAGGGATCGGGCTGGCGCCCGATGAACCGGGTTGCAGCCTGGACTGCGTCGGCAGCGCCGGGAAGAGGATCGGCACGCTGCAATGCCAGCAACGCCGCCCACGTGGGCGCATGGCGGAACAGCGGGAAGTCCGCACTTCCCCATCCGCCATCGGCCTGTTGCTGCGCGATGAGCCACCCGTATGCGTCCTGCCGACCGGCGTCGTTGCCGTGGAACTGCAGAGCGCGCGCCGTGTCGTAGACGGACGGACCGATGCTGCCGCCGTCGCTCATCTCGCTGAGCAGGTGGCGCAATTCGGAAAGGATCTGTTCGGACAGCGCGTTCACGCGGGATGTTCCTTCTGCAGACGGTTGAGGAGAACCAGGATCGGGCAGACGCCGCAGACTCGGACACGGTGCAGCATGCACCGCTGCCGCCGGCCGATCGCAGCGGCACAGCGGCGACTCCATGCGGACGGGCGCGCTCATGCGCATGGCGCGTGCTTGAACAGATACGCGTTGGCCCGCTGCAGCATCTGCGCCAACCGTTCCGCACGCGGCCCCAGCGGGGCGATGGCCTCCCCGGCGTCGCGCAACAAATCCAGCGCGAACTGGCGCGCTGCCTGCAGCCCCATGATCGACGCGCAGGTCGGCTTCTGCGCCGCCGCGTCCTTGCCGGGGGTCTTGCCCAGCGTCGCGGTATCCGCTGTCGCGTCGAGAATGTCGTCGATCACCTGCAACGCCAGGCCGAAACAGGCGGTGTACCGATCAAGCGCACAGTACAGCGCAGCGTGCGCGGCATCCTCCGCGATGGAGCATAGCGCGCCCATGCGAACGGACGCGCGCACTAGCGCTCCGCTCTTCATCCGGTGCATCGCCACGATCCTGTCCAGCTCGGCGTGCTTTCCGACCAGCGACAGATCCATGGCCTGCCCGCCTGCGGCACCCTCGGCGGACACGGCCTGCGCCAGTTCGCGCACGAGCGCGATACGGTTGTCGCCCGGCGCATCCAGGCTCGCCAGGGTCAGGAAGGCGTGCGCCTGCAGCGCATCGCCGACCAGGATCGCAGTGGCTTCGCCGAACTTGACGTGCACGGTCGGAAGGCCGCGGCGAAGCACGTCGTCGTCCATCGCGGGCAGGTCGTCGTGGACCAGGGTACAGGCGTGCATCATCTCGATGGCGGCGCCGACATCGTCGAGCATGTGCGCCGGCGTGTCGGCCAGTGCGCCGGCAGCCAGACAGAGCAAGGCGCGGGTGCGCTTCCCGCCATGCAAGGTGGCGTAGCGCATCGCCGCCATCAGCTCTGTCTCACCGTCGTCTTCGGCGCAGAGAAGACGCGCCAGCGCCTGTTCGAGCCGCTTCGCGCCGTCCTGCATCCAGATCTCCGGCAGCAGCCTGCCGGATGCGCCGCGCGCCTGCGCACCCAATCCGCCGAGGGCGGAAACGCCAGTTCGGTCGTCGTGTAGCGTGGAACCGGTCTGCATGTTTTTCATGTCCTTGTACCTGACACGAGATGGCCACGGCGAGCGCCAAGCCGCCGCGGTGTTGCCGGCGTCGCACCGAGCGCGTGCGCTGAGTGCAGCAATGCCGCGCCTCGCCGGCGCCGCTGCCTCGCCACACGGGACATGCGATGCCAGCTCATGAGAAGCCTATGCGGATTGCCATGGACGGATGTGCGGTCGGGTAATAGCGCCGGCCTTTTTCGACGCCGCTCAGCAACTGCGGCCGCACCCCGGCCTTGTGCATTGTCAGCGCCAAGGCGATGCAGAACTGCACCATTTCCAGCCATACCAGGTGGTAGCCGATGCAGACGTGTGGGCCGGTACCGAACTGCAGCATGTCCACCGGCCGGATCGGCTCCGTGCGTTGCAGCCACCGCGCCAGGCGGAACTGATCAGGCGCCTCGTGCAGCAGCGCCGAGGTCGAGAAATGCAGCAGCGGGATGCACAGATGGGTGCCCGCGGGAATGCGCCGTTGGCCGAGTTGCAATTCCTGCAGGGCGCGACGCGGCAGGAGCGTGGTCGCCGGATGCAGGCGCAGCGTCTCCCGGAACAGCGCCTCGGCGACCGGACACTCCGCCAGGTCCGCGTGCCGGGTCGGCACCGCGCCCACGCGTTGCGCCTCCTCGACCAGGGCGTCCCACAGCACAGGCTGCCGCGCCAGTTCGATCACCATCCAGGCCATCGTCGAGGCAGTGGTGTCGTGACCGGCAAGCAGCAGCAAGCGGATATTGGCGACCAGGACGTCATCGGAAAGCGCATCGTCGCTGCGGTCGAAGGCGCTCACCATGTCGTTGATCAACCCGGTGCGCGCGGCATGCGCGCGCGCGTCGCGGACGAACTGGCGCAACTGCGCGTCGATCCAGTCTCGGGCGGCGCGGCCGCGCCGCAAGGGCAGTCCGGGCAGGTCGACCGGGGGCGCGACGATCAACTGCAGCAGTTGCCGGTACTTGCGATGCCATCCCGGCAGGTCCTGCGCGGGGATTCCCATGAGGCTGAAGATGAGCTTGAGCATCAGGTCGCCGGTTTCGCGCAGGATGGTTACGTCGCCGTGGTCGCGCCACGCCTGCACCCGCGCCCAGATGACGGGCGCGAACAGGTCGCCGATGCCGGCCTGGGTCAGCCCCTTGGGCAGGAACGCCGCCTTGATCGCATCGCGCGCCTGCCGGTGCGCGCGGCCGTCCTGGGCAACCAACGTTCCGCCAAGCAATTCGGGCGCGATCTCTTCGATCAGCGCCGAGGACACGTCCTTGTGCCGGAGCAGTGCGAACGCATCCGGATCCACGCAGGTCATCAGGTGTCCAGCAGGGCCGAAATCCAGCCAGAAGTGGCTGCCCAGCGTCCGTTCTGCGCGCTGCAGCAGGCGCGGCAGGTCGCAGACAATGGCGGGAAGATGCCCGACCAGGGGGAAAGCGCCAGGCATGACCGGGATGTCGCATCGCAGCCGGTGCCGACGGTTGAACGGGTTGAGCAGCATGTCCATCAGCAGCGCGCCGCCGCCGCCGATTCGGTGTCGCCGGCAGGGCGCGCGGCGCAGCTGTTGCCACCGTCGGCGTATGTCGGCACATGCGCCAGCATGCCGCCATCGATGCACACGACCTGGCCGGTGATGAACGCAGCATCGTCGGAGAGCAGGAACGCCACGAGCGCGGCCACGTCCTCGGGGCGGCCGACGCGCTGCAGGAGCTGGTGACGGCGCAGATGCAGTTGCATGCACTCGTCCAGCTTGGCGAGGAGACGCTCGGTCATGACGAGACCCGGCGCAACGGCGTTGCAGCGGATCTGCGCATGACCGTATTGGGTGGCGAGCGAAGCCGAGAGCATGTTCATCGCCGCCTTCGACGCGGCGTAGGACGTCTGCGCGGTGTCCCCGCTGAGTCCCTGGCACGACGACATGTTGACGATCGCGCCACCGCCGCGGGCGATCATCCGTGGGATGGCCTGCCGGCAGCAGAGCAGGGTGCCGCGCAGATTGGTCGCCATGGTCTGATCCCAGACCGCCAGGTCCAGGTCGAGGATCGCGCGGTCGCGCGGGGTCAGATGCATGGCGCTCGCATTGTTCACCAGCAGGTCGACCCCCCCGAAGTGCCGCTCCGCCGTCTCGAACAGCGCTGCCACCGCCTGCTCATCGGCGATATCCATGGCTATGGGCAGCGCGTGGCCTGCTTCGGCCGCGATCTGCGCAGTGCAGGCGATGGCCGCCGAGCCATCAATGTCGGCCACCACCACTCTGCCGCCCCCGCGCGCGATGGCGAGAGCGCATGCCTTGCCGATGCCGGCGCCGGCGCCGGTCACCACGGCCACCTTGCCTTCAAACCGTCCCATCGTGTCTCCTAAATTGCATTGGTCTTTCGCGGCATGCCGCTCGGCCTCCGCCGGAGAAGGCGCAGGGTCGGCGCTGGCGCGCTCGTCATGGCCAGCGTCGCTTTCGATGACCCGAATGGCGGCGACCGGGCACTGGTTGGCCGCAAGCCGCACGGCGGCGTGCAGCGCCTGCGGGACCGTCGCCACGCACACTTCGGCCACGCCGTCCGGTTCGCGCTGGCGAAAGGTGCCCGGCAGCGTCAGCACGCACTGCCCGGTAGTTCCGCACAGATCCTGATCGACCAGGACGCGCATCTCAGCCCTCCTGCCCATGCAGCCGCACCGGCAGCGCGCGGAACGTCCTAAGGAACGCGGAGGGCTCCCGGGTCGGCTGCTCGGCCAATGCCAGCGTGGGGAAGCGCGCCTGGATCCGCGGCAGGCTCTCGGCTAACTGCACCCGGGCCAGTTGCGCCCCAAGGCAGAAGTGGATGCCGTGGCCGAAGGTCAGCATGATCTTCCCGTCGATCGACATGCCAGGACTGGTGCCGTAGAACCGCACGGGATCGAAGCGGTCGGGATCGGCGAAGGCGTCCGGGTCGCGATTGCCGGCCGCGATCAGCACGCGCACGTCCGCGTTCTTCGGGATCACCACGCCGCCCAGTTCGATGTCGCGCTGGGCGATACGCGGAATGGAGCTGAACATGGCGGGCGCGTCGTAGCGCAGGGCTTCTTCGACGAATGCCTTCACCCCCACGGCATCTCCCCTCAGCCAGTGCCGCTGTTCGGGATGCGCCAGCATCGCCAGGACCGCATGGCCGATGGCCGCGGCAGTGGTGGCGAAGCCGCCCAGCAGCATGCCCCAGAGCATGCTGATCAATTCCGCATCCGACAGCATCTCGGCATCGTCGTCGTGTGCGCCGACCAGCATTGACACGATGTCGTGGCGGGAATCGGTGCGCTTGCGCTGTATGAGGTCGCCGAAGTAGGCCTGCACCCTGGCGCTGGCCGCGTCCCCCGCAGCGAGTTGGGGATCGCTGGCGTGCGGGCTCAGGCCTTCCAGAATGGCGCTGATGCCGGTGACGAGCCCGAGAATGTCGTCCCGGGGCATGCCGAACAGTTCGCCGAAAACCAGCATGGGCAAGGCCAGCGCGAATTCCCGATGCAGGTCCACCGCCTCCCCGCGCTCCAGCGAGGGCGCCATGCCGTCCAGGCGCGCTGCGACGATGCGAGCGATGGTCGGCCTCAGGTTGTCGATCTGGCCCATGGTGAAATCGCGCGAGATCAGCCGGCGCAGACGCGTATGCGTCGGTGGTTCCTTCATCGCTAGCGTGGACGCCAGCAGATTGAGTGACAGGCTGGTCGCCGCACGCGGGAAATAGCGCGCCAGTTCGCCCGGCGCCGGTCCCCGAAAAGCATCGCCCGTGGCCTTGAGCGCCCAGTAGATGTCGGCGTGGCGGCTCAACAGAAAGAGGCCCGACGCCGCGCGATGCACCGGATCGTGCTCGCGCAACCACCGCATGAACGGATACGGGTCGTGGATGCACGCTGGCGACGCCAGTTCGGCGAAGGCGTCCCGGCATGCTGCCGTGGTTTCTTGCACGTCCATCTTGGTTACCTGTTGGCTGGCTGATCGGACCGGCGCGCCAGGCGCGCCGGCAAATTGCGTAGAAGATCGCGATTCCCGGCGTCCGCATCACCAGAGCACCGGGAACTCCTCGAACCCGCCAGTGATGATCTCCTTGCGCAACTTCAGTTCTTCGGGCGCTACGGCCAGGCGCAGCGCGGGAAAGCGCTGGAAGATCGAACCGAACACCACCTTGAGTTCCAGCCTGGCCAGCGCCGCGCCGATGCAGTAGTGCGGCCCGTAGGAGAACGCCAGGTGCGGGTTTTCGTCGCGTCCGATGTCGAAGATTTCCGGGTCGTCGAAATGGCGCGCATCGAACGATGTCGCCGGCAGGCCGACAAGCACCTTGCTCTCCGCAGGAATATCCACGCCCGCGATGGTCACGTCGGTCCTCGGGTAGCGCATGATGCCGTCCCAGCCCGCGCCCGGCGGGTACATGCGCAGGATTTCCTCCACCGCCTTGTCCACCAGGGATGGATCGCCGACCAGGCGTTCGCGCTGTTGCGGATGGCGGAACATGGCCAGCAGGCCGAATTCGATCTGCGCGACGGTGCTCTCGTGCCCCGCCACCAGCATGCCCGTCGCCAGGCCGATCGCCTCTTCCTCTGTCGCCTTGCCCTGGTCGACCGCCGCGAGCAGATCCGTCAGGAGGTTGTCGCCAGGATCCTGGCGCTTGTCCCGCATCTTGCCGCGAATGTAGGCGCGCAGTTCTTCCCAGGCCAAGCGCGACGCGCTGCGCGGGCCGCTTTCATGCTGGTGCGTCATCACCTCGTCGGACAGCCCGGCGAAAAAGGCGTGATCCTCGTAGAGCACGCCCATCAGCGCGCTGATGACCATGGCCGGAAGTGGAAAGGAGAGGTGGCGCCGCAGGTCGGCGGGCTGGGGCTGGGCCGCCAGTGTCTCGAACAACTGCGCGGCGATCACCTCGACCTGCTGCGCGAGCAGCTTCACCCTGCGGTTGCTGAAGGCCGGCGCCACGATCGTGCGTAACCGGGCATGCTCGCCCCCCTCGTGCGAGACCAACCACCCCGGCGATCCGAGAATCACCGAATCCGGGGTGAATGCCGACGGCGGCATTCCCGAGGGCCGGAACGCCGCGTCGGACAGCACCGCCTTGGCTTCATCGTAGCCTGTCACCCACCAGCCTTCGTGCCCGGACGGGAAGCGCACGCGGTGGATCGGACCGTTGGCGCGTTGCGCCAACATCTCGGGCGAGGGCTCGATGTGATCGACGCGCCACATCGGCAGCGTCGGCAAGGGTTGTTCGGACATGGTGGCACTTGATCTCTAAGCGATGGAAGGGCGGAAGGTGACCGGCAGGCGCTGCGGGCAGCGAAGGGCTAGGAAGGCATGTAGACGACGTCCTCCGCAGCGTAGCCCGATTCGATTATCAAGGTCGGCCAACGTGTAACTGCCTAGGCATACCGCGCGGCGAGATGCAGAACGTTATCCTGCGCCTTCGAGTTCAGGATAAGGCGAGTGTGGCGGGCCTTTGAGTCGCAGCCGGCCATCAAAATTTCCTGCGCAAGGGTCGACAAGGGCGGCGAGCCTGTTTGGTAGGGGGCGGTTTCGCCGAGGCCCCATCTGATGCGGATTTGACATTTTGCTTTTCTTTCTTCGTTCCATCGATCGCGGTGCCATCCACGAAATGAAGGTCGGTCGGCAGCTCCCGGCCCGCAACGAAGGAGCTTCAAAACTCGTGCCAATTTGGCCGACCCAGCAGAAGAAAAAAATTGTGATTGCTTTTCAGTGGGTTACCCTGAGGCCAGACAAGAGCTCGGCGAAATAGGCCGCTGTCGCGGACCAACAAAGGCGACAGAACAGTGTCGGATAGTTCGCCTCGGCGACCTTTCGGTCGGGCTTGCGACATTCTGGTCCAGTTTCGAACATAAGAGGGTTGCAAATAGGACTCGCTTGGAGAATTCGATTCTCACGGAATCAGGGCGCTTGCCGAAGAGCGCACGCTCATGGTTGCTGCGACAGGCGCGTGTTCGCGATAGCCGTGCCTCCGCACGCAAGAACACGCTAGCGGCACACGCTACGCAATCGCTGCAGTGCCCGCCGGTGTGAGGTAGTGCATCGGCTCGGCTTCCGGTTCGTCTTTGCCCAGCCGGGGCGGAAGCGCCGAATATCCGCACCATACAGCACCGTTGTTGAGTGTGGTGACGAGGCGGTTATAGCGCGCGCCCGATCTTGGCGAAGACACGGCCTCCGAGAAAAAGGGGGCGGTCCAAAAGCATCTCTATTTGAAATGGCACGTCGCTTGCTGCTCCTGGTTAGAGCCCATCAAATCACGATGAAAGCGACTTGCGCCATGCCCGACACGCGAAGCTCTAGACCGTGGCCTGAGGAGACGGTGCCCGTTCCCGCTGAACATCGGTACATCATCTCCTCCGGAGGTCCCTCCTCGGCAGCCGATTTGCGCACGGCTGGTCCGATGCCGGCACGCCAACACATGGCGCTCGCGCAACTGCCGTTTACCGGTTCTGATCAGCATCTGAGTGCCCAAGAGCCCCATCAAAGAGCCACCGAAGCCAAGGTCGGCAGGTCACTGGCAAATATCGACAATACGCCGAACCAGCTCAGTAACGCGGGGCTCTTGCGGAAAGTCACATTTGAGGCCTCCACATGCTTCCGATATTGGCTACTTCGGGCCCGCTATCACTTTTTCCCGGGCACGAGCGCGAGCGATGGATGCCGCTTCCGGCGCCATAGCCGTGGAAAGATTGCCCCAGCGGCTCGACAGCCTCCAGTTGCTCAGATCGATGGCGTTCGGGTGACGAAGACCAGCAGCCAAGACGTTCCCCTACATCGGGATGGAAAAAGGAGGGGGCGAGCCGCGAGGGCCTCATTTCATGCCCGGCATACGAGCCTTTGCTCGGTATTGCGCCAGCCTCTGCCAGAATCCGGCGCGCCAGTTTTTTCCTGAGGAGCAAGTTGATGACCGTTCAAAAGAAGGTTCCCTTCGTCACCTTTCTCACGCGTGTTCGCGATGAGTCAGTCCAGGGCCCAAATCCATATCGCTGGGAAGAAAAGACATCTGACGACTACTTTGCCGGCAAGCGCGTCATCCTGTTCTCGCTGCCTGGCGCCTTCACTCCGACCTGCTCGACGTACCAACTGCCCAATTTCGAAGAGCTCTATGATGAGTTTGAGAAGGAGGGAATTGACGCGATTTACTGCGTCTCCGTCAACGATGCCTTCGTCATGAATGCGTGGGGGAAGTCCTTGGGCCTGCAGAAGGTCGAGCTCATCCCCGATGGCTCAGGCGAGTTCACACGCAAGATGGGCATGCTGGTCGCCAAGGACAATCTCGGCTTCGGGATGCGCTCCTGGCGCTACGCCGCCCTGATCAACAATGGCGTGGTGGAGCAGTGGTTTGAGGAGGAAGGTTTCTCCGACAACTGCGAGGCCGACCCCTATGGCGTCTCATCCCCGCAAAACGTTCTCGAAACGCTGAAAGCCGCCGCATGACCTAGAAAACGTCTCACTGGTGCCATTGCCCGCCCCAAGAGGCTCCCTCGACAGGATTATCGCGCTCACCATGCAATCCTCAGCAAGCCTGCTTCAGCGCCAGAAGCAATCCATGGTCGCATCGCCTCAACTCATTGAGTCGATTCGCTTGCTGCAACTGGCGCATACTGAACTGCATCAGTTCGTGGAGCGGGAAATCGAGAAGAACCCGCTCTTGGAATCTGCGTCAAACGATGGCGGGCCTTTTGGCGATGTTTCGATTTCGGGAGCGGATCAGCGTGTCGGCCCACGCGCAAACGCCGTTCACGGATCGACCGGGGCCGGGTCGCCTGAACGGCTCGGGCAATGGAAATCACTTCGCAACACGACCAACAACCCGCCGGGTAATGGCCCTTCCCTCGACGAGTTTGCCACCCTCGCCGAAACATTGCACGACCATGTCGCTCGTCAGATCGCCCTCACTGCGTTCACACCACAGGAGCGGCTGATCGCTGGCCAGCTTGCCGCCGATCTGGAAGACACTGGCTATCTTCGGGCCAACCTTTTGGAGCTGGCCGAGAGCCTGAATGTCCGGGAGACTGATGTGGAACGGGTTCTCGGAACCTTGCAGCACTTTGATCCACCGGGAATTTTTGCGCGAACACTCAGAGAATGCCTCGAGATCCAGTTGCGCCAGCGAGACCGGTTCGACCCGGCAATGGCAGCTTTGGTTGCCAATCTTGAAATGCTTGCGCGACGCGATTTTCAGGCGCTGAAGCAGCATTGCGGCGTCGATGAAGACGACCTTCTCGACATGATGCATGAGATTCGTGCGCTCGATCCCAAGCCTGGAAACCAGTTCCAATCCGGTGCGTGTGAATCAATCATACCCGACGTCTGGGTCACGCCCTCGCCGGAAGGCGGATGGCAGATCGAACTTGATCCGGCCACACTGCCCAAGCTGCTGATCAACCAAACCTACTATGCTGAAGTCTCGCGTCACACTGTCCAAAATTCGAAAGATCAAGCATTTCTCAACGAATGCCTGCAAAACGCGAACTGGCTGATCCGCAGCCTCGATCAGCGCGCCAAGACGATTCTTAAGGTTGCGGCTGAAATCGTGCGCCAGCAGGATGCCTTTTTGGAACATGGCGTCGCCCACCTGCGGCCTCTCAATCTCAGAACCGTCGCTGACGCGATCGGCGTGCACGAGTCGACGGTAAGCCGGGTGACCTCGAACAAGTACATGCTTACCCCGCGCGGAGTCTTCGAACTCAAGTATTTTTTCACCGTCGCGATCGCGTCCTGCCAAGGCGGCGATGCGCACTCCGCCGAAGCTGTCCGCCATCGGATCAAAGCGATAATTGCCGCAGAATCTCCCGGCGACGTGCTTTCCGACGATGACATCGCTGTCCGGCTGAAGGAAACCGGCATCGATGTTGCGCGCCGCACCGTCACAAAATATCGCGAAGCAATGAACATCCCCTCCTCCGTGCAACGCCGCCGCGAAATGCGCTTGTGTCTTTAATGTGGGTCAAGGCAGCCAACCTCATGTTGCAGTGCATCCAAAGTGGAGACTTCGTTCATGACCCGATCCGCGGCAGGCGTGATGGACGCTGTTCTGCACGACCCAGAAAAGCCCGACCAACCGTCTGGTCCCGGATGGGGTGCGGTCATTTCGCTTTCCTTGGGCACCTTCGGGCTGGTGACGGCAGAGTTTCTGCCTGTCAGCCTCCTCACGCCCCTCGCGAATGATCTCGGTGTCACCGAGGGTGCGGCTGGACAGGCGATGACGGCGACCGCTATCGTCGGGGCGATCTCGGCGCCGACTGTGGCCATCATCACAAAGCGCCTGGACCGCAGGATCGTCATGTGGGCGATGACGCTGCTGCTGATCCTGTCGGACGTTCTGGCGGCCGGCGCGTGGTCGCTGGCGGTACTTCTGACGGCACGCGTCGTGCTCGGCATAGCGCTCGGAGGCTTCTGGTCGATGTCGGCAGCAGTGGCGATGCGGCTCGTTCCAAGCCACCTCCTGCCGCGCGCCATATCGATCATCCTCACCGGCGTTTCCGTCGCTACCGTTTGCGCAGCTCCAATCGGCGCTTATGTCGGCGATATCTGGGGATGGCGAAGCGCCTTCATGCTCGCCGCAGTCGTCGGCGCCGCGACACTGCTGGTGCAACTCATAACCATTCCGAGGCTGCCTCCGGTTGGAGTGGCTAGCTTCCGCAGCCTGCTGGATGTGGCCAAGATTCCGATGATCAAGGTCGCGCTTTTGGTCGTCCTGCTGGTCGCTTCCGGCCACTTCGCCGGCTTCACCTATATCCGCGCCTTCCTCGAGAAGGTTCCCGCGCTGGATGTCGAGACGATCTCGCTTGTGTTGCTTGCTTTTGGCATCGGCGGATTCTTCGGCAATTTGGCCGGCGGGCTGCTGGCCGAGTACAGTCTCAAGGCAGTCGCGGCCCTTGCACCGCTGCTCATAGCGATAGCCGCTGTTTCGCTGCTGACGGCGGGAGCATCGGCCTCCGCCTCGGCGGTTGCGGTTGCCGCGTGGGGCTTTGCCTTCGGCGCAGTGCCGGTGGGATTGCAGACGTGGATGGTGTGGCGCGCCGCTCCCGAGCAGGCCGAAAGCGCGGGTGTGCTGATGGTCGTAGCGTTCCAAGTGGCAATCGCAGGCGGCGCGATTTTCGGCGGACTATTGGTGGACAATGCCGGGATTACCAGTGCCATTGCCTACAGTGCTGTTGCCACGTTCCTCGCTGCCCTGACAGTGTTCCTGCTCGGCCCGAAGCGGGAAACCTAGAGCAGCGTATGGCGACCTTCGCCGCCAGACACGCGAACCTCGCTGGCACCGGTTTCCACTTGGCGACGATGAGCGCTGCCAGCGCGTTGCTGGCGGTCATATCCTTGACGACAAGCCGGCATTCTGGGCGAGCGACAGCTACGCGCCGGCCATGCCCGTCAGAACGCCGGTGAAGATGCCGCACGATAGCGCAGCCAGGTCGCGAAATGCCAGTGGTGTCAACGGCGGCCGGATTATCGTCGACCGCGCGAAGCCCTAGGCCGACGCGGGTGCTAAACAGCACCAATCAGGGAGATGGCATCATCAGGACGCGACATAGACCAGCAGTGAATGGCCGGTAGATCAGCTCGGGATAGACCAGCCGGAGCACCGGCACGCCGCGCACCCCTTCGGTAACCATCCGGTCTGGGCCGGTCTGGGCCGCGGCAGACGCGTGATTTGTGCTAGACTGGGCGGATGGAGATCGACACGGACAAGATCGATGATGCGGTCTTGGCGCTGCTTTGGCTGACGCTGCACAATGAACGATGCGCCTGGAAGAGCTTTGATTGGGATGTGACGGATCGGCTGCATCGGAAGGGGCTGATTGCAGACCCTGTGAACAAGGCGAAGTCCTTGGTCCTGACCGACGAAGGTCTTCAGCGGTCGGAGGAACTGTTCCGCGCGCTGTTCACGCGGCCGAGGCCATAAGGATCTGGCGGGGCTGCCAATTCCACGGAAGCAGTTCATGAAGCCGGTTCTGCGGCGTATCGGCGACGCGGGTGAGGACGTCGGCCAGCCAGGCCTGCGGATCGACGTCGTTGAGCTTCGCCGTTTATGCCGACCGCCAAACTATGCCGAGCGCCTCTTCCGATCATGGCGGTATGAAGCGCTTTGCCCGCCATTTCGACCGAGAGCCGGTCGTTGACACTCGGCATAGTTCTCATGCTCAAAGGGCGTTCAGGAATTCAAGAAGTCGGTCGTTTGGCCGAAATCGTTCGGCCTTTGCGCGTTCGTATGGCTTCAGCTTGCCAAGTGCGGATTCCTTCAGCTCAAGATGTGCGTGAAGATAGGTCAGCGTCGTTTCCATCGCCTCATGGCCCAGCCATAGGGCGATGACCGAACAATCGACGCCCGCCTGCAGCAGCTCCATGGCAGCGCTGTGCCTCAAAACATGAGGCGACACCCGCTTCGAGCGGAGGATGACGCAGTGTTCGCGAGCCTTGGCGACATGTTTGTTCAGCAGCGCCTGCACGCCGTCGGCGCTCAGCCTGCCGCCGTGCATGTTCGGAAAGAGAGCCGTTGCGCCCCGTTTCCTGGGCTCGTTGAGCCAGCCCCGAAGGGCTTGCTGTGCAACCTTGGTGAGCGGCGTACTTCGCTCCTTGCGGCCCTTGCCAACGCATCGCACGTGGGCACCGTGCCCCAGCATGACCGAGTCCCGGTTGAGATCGATGATCTCCGAGACCCGCAGGCCTGTTTGCGCGGCCAGCAACAGCAGAGTGTGATCACGCCGTCCCAGCCATGTGCTGCGATCCGGACAGGCCAGGATCGCTTCAATCTCGGGCCTGGTGAGAAACTGAAGTTGTCGCTTGTCGCATCGCTTGCTCGGGATCGCGAGCACGCGTTGAATCTGAGCGCTATGGGCCGGCTCCTCGAACGACGCATATCTGAAGAAAGACCGAATGGCTGTGAGGCGGAGGTTCCGGGTCCTCACTGAGGCGGACCGCAGTGTCTCGAGGTCCTCCAGAAATGCGCCGATGAAAGGCGCGTCCAAATCCCGCAGCGTCAACTGCGTCGGAGACCTGCCAAGGCGTGTCTGCGCGAATGCAAACAGGAGCCGGAAGGTGTCGCGATAGGAGGCGATGGTGTTGGAGCTTACGCCTCGATGTCGCATGAGCCGATCGGTGAACCACCGCTCGATCAGCACGGCCAGATCCTTCGAGGCGCTCATGAGCGAACCTCCCACCGCTCATCCAGCAGTCGCGCAGCATGGGTCATTAGCTCCGGCGCGGCGGATAGATACCAGTAGGTGTCGCGAACATTGGCGTGGCCGAGAAAGGTCGAGAGGACCGGCAGTTCCCGCTCGACATCTTCGCCCGCACGATACCAGTTGGTCAGGACCTGGACGGCGAAACGGTGACGAAGATCGTGAACCCGCGGACCATTGCGCTGTCCCCGCTGCCGCAGACCGATCTGTCGCGACAGCTGCCAGAACACCCGGTGCACGTATTGGTGCAGCAATCTGCCGCCCTGCTCGGCGACAAAGAAATAGGGGCTACGAGGCGCGACGAGATGCGCGTCGCGTCGCGCGGCGTAGTCCGACAGCACGGCGACCGTCGTGGCATGGAGCGGGACCAGCCGCGACTTGCCGAACTTCGTCTCCCGAATGGTGAGGACACCTTGGTCGAGATCGACGTCGTCTCGGCGCAGGTCCAGCGCTTCGGAATGGCGTAGCCCGGCGACCGCTATCAATCCGAACAGGCAATGATATGTCCAGGGACGGAGGGCGTTGGCCGGCGGCAGCGCCAGTGCCGCCGCCAGAAGCGCCGTGATCTCAGCATCGGTATAGATGTAGGGCTTTGCCCGCCGCGCCGGCGGCACAGCGTCTTGAGGTGGCACTTCCGTCATGGGGTCGAAATGAGCGAGGTGCTGAGCGAAGCAGCGCACATCGGTCAGGCGGATGGACCAACTCGGTTGTCGGCCGATCAACGTCACCCACTTCATTGCCAGCGCCGTGGTGATGGTCTCGGCGCCGCGAGCCTCCATGAAGGTGACGAAATCCGACAACCGTCGAGCGGGCCCGTGGTACTTGTATCCCAACCCCTGGCGCATGCCCACATAGCGCTCGAGCGCTGTTCGAAGACGTCTCATTGGGCACCTCCCGGCCACGGCAGGCTCAGTTCGCGCAGCTTCTCGATGTCGAGCTTGGCATAGATCCTCGTGCTGTCGATGCTCCGGTGACGAAGCAACTGGCGGATCTCAGCAAAGCTGGCCCCCGACCGCAGCAGGTCGGTCGCAAGGCTGTGGCGGAAGAGGTGCGCGCCGTGGTGCGCATAGCCGTGAATACCTGCCCGCTCGAGGGCCTCCTTCGCGATCATCGTGATGGCGCAGCCGGAGGCAAAGCCGACGTGCGGAGCAAGCATTCGCAGAAATAATCGGCGACACGCTGAAGCCGGTCGCCCATGCCGGATGTAGGCGACGACAGCTGCACCGACGTCGTGGCGTAGTGGCATCATCGCTTGCCGCCGTCCCTTGCCATGGACGAGGACACTGCCCGACTGCCAATCGATATCGTCAAGACTGAGCGCAGCAACCTCGCTGGCGCGCAAGCCCAGCTTGGCCAGCGCCATCAGAACCGCATAGTCGCGAAGCCCCATTGCCGTGGTCCGATCGCAGGCATCGAGAACCAACTGAACCTTCTGTGGTGGCAGGAAGGTTGGCAGGCCAGCAAGCCGCCAGCGACGGATCGACGGCACACAATCGGCCAAGGCTACCGAAATGAAGCCCTTCAGATGCAAATAGCGCAGGAAGGTGCGCACCACCCCGCACATCGCTTTGCCGCTGTCGGCGGAGCCATCGAGAGCATGTCGCTCGACATAGCCGATGACGATCTCCGGGGTGAGCGCTGCAAACCCATCTGCGCCAGCCGGACAGACCTCCTGCAGAAATCGGTGTGAGAGCAGCTTGTGACTTTCCACCGTCGAGGCGGCGAGCCCTCTCTCACTCGTGAGGTAAGCCGCGAACACATCAACAATCCGCTCGTGCTCCGTGCGCTCAATCGGAAGGGCGGCTGGTATCAAGCCTTCTTGCCGTAACGCGGCAAGCAAGCGCCGGAGCGCAGCGCGGTCGCCCGAATCGATGCTCCAGTGTTTGGAACGGTGCTCAAGAAACCGCTCGACATGATCTTCGTTTAAATCCTGGAGATCGTGCCCGTTGCCGAGATGCCAGTCTCTCAGCTCACGAAATAGGCTTAGCGATCGCCATGTGCATTGCTGACCGAAGCCTTCATCCGACAATCTGCCCGCATAAACGCGTGCAAACTCGCCATACGGCCCGTGGATCAGCTTCCGAAACAGTGTGCTGCGTTGCAGGTAGTCACTTGCATTCATGTGTCCTCTCCTTCGCGTCAATTGCGACGGAGAGAGCCTAAGCTATGCCGATTCAGCTACCGCTACGTTGAGGAAAGTGTTGGTAAAAACTTGCTCACTCGGCATAGTTTGGCGGTCGGCATAAACCTGCTTATGCCGCGCGCGGCATAAGCAGGTCATGATCAGCGTCGCCATGGCCGCCGCCCGGGCAGCGCCGCGTTCGGAGCCGGCAAACAGCCAGGATTTGCGGCCCAGGGCAAAACCGCGCAGCGCCCGTTCGGCGGCGTTGTTCGTAAGACACCCGGCCGTCCTCGATGAAGCGGGCAAAGCGGTCCCACCGCCGGAGCATATAGTCGATCGGCTTGGCGACAGAGGCCGAGCGCGACAGGCGGGAGCGCTCCTCACGCAGCCATTCTTCGAGCTTCAATAACAGTGGGGCACTTCTTTCCTGGCGAACCGCCAACCGTTGCTCCTCAGTGAGGCCGTTGATGTCGCGCTCGATGTCGAACAGCGCGTCGATGCGCTTGACGGCCTCGAATGCAATGGGTGAGATCGCCGGCGCCTTCTTTCCGCGCCGCGCATTGGCGGCAATGTCGGCCAGCTCGAAGAACTGTCGTCGCGCATGGGCCTAGCACAGCGCCGGTGTGACTGGTCCCTGAGCCCGCGACGGATCGTAAAGCGTGTTGTACCCGCTATAGGCGTCGGCCTGCAGGAACCGGTGAAGTCTTGCAGATGGCGCTCGGGGTGATCCTGTCGTCGATCGCGCGAAGCGTAGTAGAGCGCGGCCGGCGGCGAGGTTCCGCCGAACGGCCGGTCGTCACGGACATAAGTCCAGATGTGGCCGGTGGCCGTCTTGCCCTTGGCCAGGATGGGCACCGTGGTGTCCTCGCCATGCAGCCGCTCGGCGGCAAGCACATGGGTCTCGATCAGCGCATGCAGCGGCTGCAGCACCAACGCGCAGGCGCCGACCTGGTCGGCCAGCGTCGACACGCTCAGATCGATGCCTTCGCGGGCGTATCGTTCGCTCTGCCGGTTCAGCGGCTGATGCTGACCGAACTTCTCGAACAGGATCATCGCCAAAAGGTTCGGGCCGGCGAAGCCCCGCGGGGTTACGTGGAAGGGGGCCGGCGGCTGCGTGATCTTCTCGCATCCCGGCACGAGAAGTTTTCGCGCACCGTCTGGATCACCTTCCACTGGCGCGGGATCACTTCCAGCGTCTCCGTGACGTCCTCGCCCAGCTTCGACAGTTTCGCCGATCCGCAGCAGGGACAGCTTTCGGGCGCGGCGATGACGACGCGCTCGCGCGGCAGGTGCTCTGGGAACGGCTTGCGCGAAGGCCGGTTGCGCTCGAACGATTTGACCGACTGCGTCTGCGCCGCCGCTTTCTCTGCCGCCAACTCGTCCTCTGTCGCGGCCGAGCCGAAACAGATCGAACTGGTATGTCATGGACTGGCGAGGCATGGACATCTCTCCGACTCGTTTCGTGAGAGACCAATGCTGCGCCCATTACCGCAGATTGCGATGAGGCGTCGGCGTCTTCCAGTAACTTTGCCAAAGCATGCAGGCTCGCGAGATCGACGTGCGGAACCGGCAGGCTGCGCCAATATCCGCGGTCGAACATCCATGCTGGGACTTCAAGAAGCCGATCAGAAGAAGCACCAGAAAGGCTGCAGCGGAAACTATCCGTACCTTTGGCCAGCGCCTGAGGGACATGCACGAGCTGACCGCACCAAGGATGCCACGGATATAAAAGCTCGCGAACCTCCGTCCCGTGGGTGTACTGTCGTCGTGTTGTACAACACCCCGCGGCCGCATTCCCAAATCCTGGCAGACACCGGCCGAGTTCGCCACCACCTTCAATCTGCGACGGTCGCTCGCGCTGCGCTATGCCAAAGGCTCCGCGCCAGCGCCCGCCGCTTCACCCGCCCAGCAGGGCACAACCCACGCCGGAAACGAACTCAAAACTGGATAGAAACTGGGGGCAAGGTCACTCGCCACCGGGCGGCTTGGCGACCAGCTTTGGCTCCATCGGCGGAATGAACTCGAGCCGGCGGGCGCCGGGCTGCAGCAACAAAAACGTCGATTTTTCATCGCGTACATACGGCCAGACAAAAAGCCCGGCGTGCTCCCTCCGCCATATCAATCGATTTTATCCGAGGTGTCACATCCGGGTAATCTAGCGGCTTCTAATGAAACCGGCTAAGGGGAGCGCGGATTTGGGGGAACTTTTCGTGAATAGCCAAAAAGATGCAGAGCGTATCCTTGCCGAAATGTCGATCGCACAGGCGATTTACGATGCCATTTGCGAGATGAACGGATCTTCGTACAGGCAAGACAAAGCACCTTTGCGGTGGGACACTTCGTCAGGCCAACCGTTGAGCCTAATGAGTATTGACGGCTTTTTCGAATTGCGGGAACTCGCTAGGCGCATAGCGTCGAAGATCGACACGCCTGCGCTCATCCGTCTCCAAAGACACACCTCGCAGTCGTCAAAAAAGATTGACTTCCACTAGGTAGAAACTGCGCTCGCGCTGCGACGTGCCTCTGGTCTGAGCGCCGACAAAACCCGGCGATCGGGACCGCCCGCCGCACCTTTCGGCACGGCGGGCGATCAGTCGTTCACCAGGCACGGGGCTGCAACGAGGTGCCGAAATTTGGTGGCGCACCTATTGGACCGAAGACGATTATCCCCATAGGGATTATGATGATGGGTCGACGTAAATCGAACCGAAAAGAACCGAATTATTTTCAACTTCCTTCGAACTTTGGAGGAGGCATCCGTTTTGAAGGATGGCGCAACAGCCGAAGCGCTTTATGCCGACTCGGCCGTCCGGAAGCGAATTAAGGCAGCCTCGATTTCCGATATCACGGAATTCGGGAGAATGACCCATGCCGAGATGACGGCACTCTGTGATGCGGCGCGCTTGGGTCGGCCAACAGGCGGCGCGACCATCTTTGTCACGACCTTTCCATGCCACAACTGCGCGAAGCACATAATTGCATCAGGTTTAAAGCGGGTTGTGTTCATCGAACCGTACCCAAAAAGTAAGGCAGTGGAGTTTCACGAGGACTCTGCTGTCCTTGATGAAAAGAATGAACGACGCATTTTATTTGAGCATTTCGTGGGTATTTCGCCCCGCAGGTATCGAGACATATTTGAAAAAGGTTCGAGACGCTCTGCTGATGGGAAAGTTGCTGAATGGTACAAAGGAGAGCCTATGCCTTTGCTCGAAGATAAAGGCCCGTCGTACATTTACGATGAAGAGTCCGCTATATACTCCTCCCTAATAGCAGTGGCTGAGGAGCTAGGTATAGTGGTCAAATCAGAGCAGTCCGAGTCGGATGAAATCGACAAGACGACAGCAGATACAGAAAATATTGCGGCCCAGTGACCCAGCTGCCGATTCACTCCTCCGCCGCCGGTCTGAACTTCCGCACGATGAATTCGAACAGGATGTCCGAGATCCACATTGCCGACACCCCGATCAGGAACGCCGCGGCGAGCGTCGTTGTGTCGTCGTCGGTCGCCGGAATCGGCAACCCTGTGGCGCGGAAGTAATTCACTACCGGCAGCGTCAGATAGGGCAGCCGCCAGGGCGCCGCAGATCGGCGACGCCACCATGCGCGTATCTTGTAGCGGTGGCGCGACAGAGCGCGCAGGACGCCCCCAGCGAGGCCGGCAGCAACGACCGGGCCTCGGAACTCGGCAAAGGTCTCCGGCGGCACATCTTCAAATTCGTATCGTTTGCCGCTGGCGACGAACCACACCGAAAGGATTCTGCGATCCAGATCGTATTCCGTTTTGCGTATCGAGGTGGATGGCATGACGGCGGGGATGCGCAAGGTCCAGGAGGTCCCAGGGGCTACGAGGTCTATGGCTTCATGACCACCAAGCCGAACGCCCTTGTCACGCACCTGCCCGCGCAACCGTGAAGGCCCACTGGACTCTCCGGAGCAAAGAACGCATTGTTCCCGAGGGGAGCGGGGACTTGGACAAATCTCGGTATGACAATCGGTCTGGCCAGTGGCGGAAGCGCCCTGGCGTAAGGCGATATCGTGCCCGACCGCTCTCGGGCGTGCCGATGCGGCTGGTGTATGTTACCATCGCGGCAGTGGCCGCATTGGCGACACAGTACTTCCTGCAGCACACCGATGGTTTCCAAAAAGCCGTGTCGAAATGGATCGGCCCGGCTCCCGCTCCAATAGCGGGGATTGCTTCCGCTGCTCGACCGAAAAGATACCATCGGCATTACCGATGCTATGGTCGAACCAGCGCTCGGCCGACGTTATCGGCGGCGATACGATCGAAATTCACGGCCAGCGTATCCGTTTCAGTGGAATCGACGCCCGGGAGGCCGCGCAACGGTGCGATGACGCCAAGGGCTTCCGCTACCAGTGCGGTGCGAAGTCCGCCGGCGCCCTTGACGCCTTCCTGGCAGCCCTCGAGGCCGCTCCGGTGCACTTTCGTCGCTTGGGACCGCTACGGCCGCTTTGTTGCCGACTGCTCGCGGGCCGACGGCAGAAGCGTTGCCTCGTGGCTGGTGGAGAACGGCCAGGCTCTTGATTGGCCTAGCTACAGCCAGGGCGCATATGCACCGCAGCAGGCGAGAGCGGAGGCGGCGAAAATCGGTCTTTGGGCTGGCGATTTCGAGGCGCCGTGGGTTTGGCGGGTAGAGCACGCAGAAAAGGCGCAGCCGGCGATCAGCCAGCCGCTCGGCATCGTCGGCGGCCGGCAAGTGGCGCAAAGCTACTCATGCCAGCCGCGGCGAACTTGCTCGAAAATCAGCCCGTGCGACGAGGCGCAATGGTATCTCGGCAATTGCCCGTGGGGCGGCAAGCTGGACCGCGATGGCGACGGAAGGGCGTGCGAGACGCTCTGTTAGGAACGACAATGGGCCGCGGCCCTCGGGGGGACGTATTAATGGACGAGAAATTCTACAATCGCGTTGGCGGCGACCGTATCTCGTCGCGTCAGGTCGACGAACTCATAGGGCTCGCCCGTGGCCTGGCCGCAGATGGAACCATCAACAAGGCCGAGGTCCAGTTCCTTCAAAAATGGTTGGCGGCGAATGTGGAGATCAGTAATCAACCAATCATCCGAACCTTGTACCGGCGCATCAATGAGATCCTTGAAGACGGCGTGCTCGATTCCGATGAACACGCGCAACTTGTGGATACGCTAAACAGCTTCTCGAATCGGAATTTCGAACTCGGAGAAGTGCTAAAGCCGACGTCGCTGCCACTCTGCGATCCGGCCCCGACTTTGACTTTCGTCGGCCGGTTGTACTGCTTCACAGGCACATTCAATTTTGGCCAGCGGAAGCATTGCGAACAGGCCATCGCAGATCGCGGAGCCTTCGCGGGAGGTCTGAGCCAGAAAACAGAAGTTTTGGTTATAGGCGCCTATGCCACCGAATCGTGGAAGCATTCTTCATTTGGGGATAAAATCGTCAAGGCTACCGGCTGGCGCGACAAAGGATTGCCAATCTCGATCGTCGCCGAAAGTCACTGGGCCAGCTTTCTCTGAGGTGTCCTTTGCCAAACGATCGGGCCAGGTTTTCAGTGCGGCGCACCGCCCGCCAGCAGATATCGGTAGCCGTTCGTCGTCATCCACCGGGCGCGGGCGAGATGCGTCTCCCAAGCCCTGAATGCCCGCTCCGGTTCCTTCTCAGGATCGATATGCAGGACGATCCTGGCGACCTCTCGCCAGTCCGCCTCCTCGGCCGCGGCGTCGAGCAGACGAATGTAGGTAAGCAGACGCTCTTCGTCGTATCCGGTCAGAACCGAAGAAGTGGGAGCCTCATCGGCGACGTCAGAGTCGAGCAGACATCGAGAACCGCATCTTCAGCGAACTAATGCGTGCTGAACTCTGTAGGTGCCTCCGCATCAGAGCGCACTCCCCGCATAATAGAGGGCTTCAGTTGCCACTTGGCATCAGACTCGCCACGGTAGCAGCGAGCGCCACCTGTCATCTCAGGGAGCTCGAACACCCGTTGCAGGTATGCCGTCACGCTTTCGACTAGCAGCGGCTTCTTCGGCGCCCCGGTTCGCTTCATAGTGGAGGTCGCAATCTTGGCCGCCCCAGCCGACTTGCGACGAGGAACCATCCTACGTATATGTGAGGTCATCCGCCGTCCGCTCCATGCCCCTCATGTGCATAAGATAAACAAGGGCAGAAATCTACAAGTTCATTCTCGTCTGAATTGAGATTACTTCTTCCAAGAGCTTAATCAGTCGACCATTGAGTCTTTTCTTTTTGTTCACGAGGTCGATCGAAGATTTCCGTAAACCGCCTTTATAAATGACAGGATTGCAAATAGCATCATCATTACCATTGCAAGTGTGAATGCCATGGTCACATAGTCCCAGGTGGGTTGCAGCTTCCCTATGGTTTCGCGGGTCAGAGGGAAATTTAGCCAAATCCTTATGGCATTGCAGAAGCAAAAGAGGACCACAACGGCAGCGGCGAAGCCTATAGCGATCGCTTTAAGGCGTGCCGCAGTTGTGGAAACAGTAATCAATACGAAGAAAATGGCGAACAGAGTGGAAATGGCCAACGCTGTGGAAACGACCTGATCGTTGGCATCTGGACGCATTATGTACGTGTTTTTGAAGAGCGTAGCCCAGCTAGAAACCCAGCCCTGAAGAAGCTCTGGCGTGACCTTTCGAATAAAGTCAAAAATCTCTTCTAAACTCATCCGCCTGAGCTCTGGAAGAGCGGCATTGGTATGGCTCCCAACACTCGGCCATGCTTGTCGCGAAACTCGTAGAACGCCGGCGCAGGCCTCCAGGCGTTAGAAAAGGGGGCGAGCACGTCAAAGCTGATCGATCCGTCGCGCGAAAGCCCTGTCGCCTCTTTGTTTTCTTTGAAGAAGGCCGCAGCGAAGAAGTCGGATTTTATCGGGAAAACAGGCGTGACCGTAACGTCCTCAACCTTGCCAAGCTTTCTTCCCTCATACTGTTTCGCGGAGTAAGCGAAGAAGCTTTGGAAGCCACCCCCCGTCACGCCTCCTGGGATCGGTGCGATGCCAATTTTTCCGGTAACTTCGAGCATTGTGTCGTGCGGATCATCTGGGTCGCTTGGGAAGAATACTCTCACATCATCCTGCCACCCATCGGGAGGTAAGTCCGTACCCTGAGGTTCGTTCCCAACTTGGGTGGCGGGAGCGCAATTTCCTTCTTTGCCATTTCGTTCTTCGTCGTCTGCCGTCCCCATGAACTCGGCAGGCGTCCTTTCTCCGAGGTTCCCATATTGGATGCAGCCACGCACTGGCCTGGGGCTGATGTCGTCACGCAATCGAGGCGTGGGTAGTTCGACTGTCGCGGGAACATAGGTCTGAAATGGCCCAGCGATAAACCAGGTGACTAGAAGATCGCTGTTGGGATCGAGGTTTTTAACACAAGAAATGTAACGTCGCAGCTTGCCTTTCTTCTCGACCCAGGAGCTGGTTACGAAGTTGAAGTTGCCGACGTGATGTTCCTGACGGGTATCGCCCTCATCGCAGGTTTTCGCTTCGGCCGATACAACCCCGACTACCAACGACGCGGCGAGCATTGGAAGCATTCTGGATCGCGATTTCATAGTGACCACCCGACTTGGCGGCACAATGTGCCCAAAAATCGAGAAACTGCAATCATGCCAGCTTAAAAATGCAACAAATATCCTCACGAATTGGTCACTCTCCCGTTTTCCGCTTTAGCTCACGTTGAGGCTCTCTTTTTGCGGCAACGAGAAAGACGCTCGCAAGCAGGTCAAATCGCTTGCGCCTGCCGTAAGAGCTCCACCGGCGGCGCGCCATGACGACGGCCCGCCGAAGCGAGCACCGCGAGCAATCGGGCAGCAGGCACAGCATTCAATCCCCGAAGGCGTCAGTCGACATTCGACAAGAGACATATGGCGCGGCGCGAGCGCTGGGGCTTACGACTGACGGAAGCGGCTCTCAATCCGAGGCGATGCCGTTCTTGATCCGTGTGAGGTGGCTTTCGCCTTCCTCCGGGCCGAAGCAGCTTTCGAAATCATTGCATTCCCGGCAACTGGGCGCGCTGCACAGCGAAAAACCTTCGGCCTCGCAGAGCTTGCGGTAAAAGTATCTCTTCCATTTCATATTTTGGGTGTTGCCGGCCGCCAGCGTCGGAAAATGCGAGGCGAGCAGGCAGCCGAGGTCGCTTCGATTAAAAAGGCCAAGGTCCTGCCAGAGATGGTCATTGCGCATGGCACGCCGGGCGATGATCTTGGCGAAGCGGGCGCTCGCCGGGTCGCCCGGCCGGGCATGCGCCAGCAGCAGTCCGCGCAGAAGTTCTTCCTCCAGGTCCGGCTCGGGCTCGCTCACCTCTTCCAAGGCAAACGCGGTGATAGGAATAGCAGGGAAACAGCGGGCCAGGACATCGCGCAGCTCGGCGCGCGAAAGGCCGGTTGCCTGCGTCGCCGTCGCCTCGCCGGCCTCGATCTCCTCGAGCGCACGTGAAAGCACACAGGCAAGCACATGCTGGTCGAACCTCCTCTCCAGCTCGATCTGCGGCCATCCGCCGGTGCGGAGCCGGGCATAGTGTTGGGCAAATATGGTGCCGTTCTCCTGGTTTGTCCTATCAAGTCATGCAGCGACCCGGCCGGCCGCAACATGGGTCGGGCAGTTCTTCGGGTAGAGGCAGTCGCGGATCGTCTCGCGGTCGAGTAGTGCGGTAATTTTCGTCTGGTCCATCGGCTCTGTCGCAAATTCTGTGATTGGAAGAGGTGTGTCGCGAACCCCCGCCGTGCCGTTTGCGCCTCATGGGGAACACCTCTGCGCCGGAAGTGCCCCCGCGGAGTTGGACGTGGACCGTGCTGGGACAGAGGTCGCGTGCCGTCCTTTCCAGTGCGGCCACATGGTCGACCCCATTCAAGCCCGCCAGACTCTCGGTTGAATGACGTCTGATTCAAAGCGTCAGCGGGTGAGTTCCAGCGCACGTTCAGGACAGCATCGCGCGCCTCGCGATGCAGGCAGTTCCTCCCCTTTCGCAACTTCAATGTCACCAGGCAGGATGTAGCCCTCGTCATCAAGCTTGAAGATGTCCGGCGCTTGCGCCGCGCATCGCGCGTGACCCTGGCATTTGGCCTTTTGGACGATGATGCGCATGGCGCTGCCTCCATTGTCTGTGCCCCGGCTCGGGGCGGGCCTAAGACCAGTCCAGGATCAAATTTTCGATCCCGAACACATGGCCGCCAGAGGTTATCGGTGCCGTACCCTGCTTGATCCTGAAAGCCGGGATGCGCGCCAGCCACTCCTCCAGGCCAATGACAATCTCCCGCCGGGCAAGGTGTGAGCCAAGGCAACGGTGGGGACCATAGCCAAACGCTGCGTGGCGGTTGTCCTCCCGCTCCAAATCGATCGTGTTGGGGCATTCGAATTCCGCCGGGTCACGATTGGCAATCATCGTGGCGCAGGAAACATAGTCCCCCTTCCGGATCGGCGCGCCTTCGAAGTCGATATCTTTCGTAGCCACGCGGATCAACTGAATGGGCGGATAGGCCCGCAGCAATTCTTCGGTTGCGAGCGGGATGCGGTCCGGTTCGCTCCGCAGCAATTGCTGATCTTTGAGGTTGCGCGCGAGGTACGCCAAGTCAAAGCCTATAGCTGCTGCGACCGTGTCGAGCCCAGCGACGAAGACAAGCACGCCGATGCCGCGGACTTGGGTGTCCGTCAGCCGGCGGCCCTCGACCTGTGCCTGCACGATAAAGGTCATGAAATCGTCAACCGCCTCCTGGCGGCGCATGGCTGCAAGTTCGTCGATGAATGCCACGATCGTCCGGGCAGCCACAGGTCGTTCCTTATCGTCGCCGTGGAGCAGATCTTTCCCCCAGCCGACGAATGTATCGAGTCGGTCATCGGGCAACCCCAGAAAGCGAAGAAAGGTGCTCACCGCGAAAGGAAAGGCAAAATCCTTCATCGCGTCGCAGCTTGTGCCCGATGCGACAATTCTATCGATCAGCATGATTACTTGCTCGCGGACAGCCGGCTCCAACACCCTCACCCGCTTTGGCGAAAGCAGCGGACTGAGCAGTGAGCGAAAGACGCCATGGGCCGGTGGATCGAGCTCAAGCGGGATCGTCGGCCAGTTTTCACCCAGTATGGAGGAGAAGATGCTGCGATGGCTGGAAAAAGTCTCTGCGTCCTGCAGCACCTTCCGCTGGTCCGCGGCACGGGTGATGACCCAGGTACCCCGGCCATCTTGCGTGTTGTAGCGGGAGTAAAAGATCGGAGGCCCGTCATGTACGCAAGCGACAGCTGCGTGTGGATCCCCGTTGAGTGTTGGTGGCATCCCTGGCGATGTAAACAGGCTGAAGTCCCTCACCATTTCGGGCGGGACATGATCTGGAACGGGGTTGGTCGCCATTTTGTTTTCTCTACATTGGCGTTCATGGCTCGATTGAGATTGCACCGCTGTTCATAAAGTCGATTTCCAGCATGGGCACGTCTCTTGTCGGGCGCCTTCTAGATTCTGTCGCCTGATACAGCCCACCTGCACCAGCGCGGATGAGATCGGTTGCGAAGTCGATCAGAAGGGGCATCTCCGCCGCGCTGCGGTCATGAAGCAAAGCCGCCGCTTATCCCCGTTAGGGTTGAGAGGCTGGTCAATCACCTCTGAGCACCGTGACGCACTGCTGATGCCCTGCTGATCAAATTGTCGAAGCAAGTCGCGTGCCGGATAGGCGTACCCATGGCGCTGCACCAATCAATGCCAGCCTGCACTGGGCCCGCCGCTGATGATCACCTGTCCATCATTCTTAGGACAACGTCCGACAACCGACATCCGTGGTCGGTTTTGTCGAGTCCGCGACATAGGGCTGTTCGGCTTGGCTGCTGCTGCACAGCCTTCCGGTCGACGAGCGAGGAGATCGCTCGCACGGCCCGGATTGAGCTACGACGCGATCCAGCGCAAGGATCGGGTGCGGTCCGACAATACCCGACGGCGCTTGCGCGCGATGATCGGAAATATCAACAAGGTCGAGCCGCGCTTCGGTTCGGCGCTGATGGCGTATGCGTTTTATCGCTCGCAGGCGCTGCAAGGATTTTCGGTCAGACGGCGATGCACTCGTGCGCAGCAGTCCGGCCGGCGACCAGCTTGACTGTATCGATGCGGTCAATTCCGGCGTGCACACCTAACCGTCCGTATGCGCTACGACCTCGCAGCCGCTGTCGCAACGTGGTGCCGAGTCCTATGGCGGCCGGTTCAATCCGAGGGCCTCTCAGCACTCTACACATCCCTGTAGGTCGGACCGGGAACACGTGGTAGACTCTCGGCCAGAAACCGCCAGTCGCTGCGCTCGCGTTCGCCTTCCTTGCGCGCGCCGAAGAACTGGATGATCATCTTGCCGTCGGCGCCATAGGCTTCAATGGACGTGACGTGACCGTCCCTCGTCGGCTTGCGCACGGCCCAGACCTCGCGGATGTGATGGGTCCTAAGATGCAGATGGAAGGTCTCGTCGAGCACATTGATCCGCGGCCCTATCTGCTTGACCGACTTGATCGGGCCGGAATGGATCTGGATGCAACCACGATTGCCGACAAAGCACATGATCGGCATCTCGTCTTCGGCCGCTTGTTGGAACAGGGCGCCAACGGCATCATTGTCGAGCTGCCAGGCGTAATCCTCGCCGGCCATACGCATCGCCTGGCAGCGGCTGAGCTTCAGTGTCTTCAACATATCGTAGAACTGATGCACGTCGCTCAGCCGGCTCCAGTGCTCGCGTAGGTCGTCGACCGTGGCGGCTTGGTCCGGACTCACTGCGTTATCGCCCGCCCCGCTCGGCTTGACCGATATGATCGGCTCCTGGTCGGAGGATGCGAGCTTTGCCGCCAGATTCTGATAGGCGTGCAGGTTCGAGGCGGCCCTGAGATGTACTTTGTGCATCGCCTCGCCGGTGGCATCAAAGAATTGCAGGCTGCGGCGGATCTCGGCTCCCTCGCGCTTCTCGACGGCGAAGCCATACGCCCACGCTTTCGGGAAGATGCGCAGGTCGATTTCGTCGCCGAGCACCATGGCATGCTGGTTGCCGGTGACCACTTTGTCGTAGACGCCGATCTTTTCGTGCACGGCACTTTCATTGCGGGTGAGCGCCATCACCTCGCCGACCGCTTCGAGGCCGGTCAGCAGGTCATCGACGCGCGGCTCGATGCGCACCGCGCCGTGACCACAATGCGCCGCGACCAATTCGGCTTCCGAAATGCCCAATCGAGCGGCGATATCATGCTCCCGGATTTTCGGATTGTCTTCGCACGCCCGCCGGATTTCGTCCGGCGACGGTTTCTCGCGCTGGTCCATGTCTTACCCCTGCTTCCACCTACGTGTAAGGATCAGCTGCCCTGCCGGGGAATCTTCAGCCGATAGGGCGTGCCGTAATGCTCGACCCTGATCTGCTGCTGGCCCGTGAACAAAGTGTCGCTGGACAGCGTGCGCACGTCGTCGCACCCGCGCGAAAACCGGGGGTGCTGTCGGAGCGGCGAGACCCGAGTGACACGAGCAGGCACATGCCGATGGAATCCCATCGAGCCGGCCGGCGGCCACTGGGCGGTGGTGAGCGATTGTCGGTGTTGTCGCAATCGGCCAATCGGGCATTCGGATGCCACAGGCGGCGCTGCTTTGCCAAACAAAGCGTATCTGACCCAGTCCTGACATGTTGCTCCCTTGCTTCGCCCCATCGATCGCGAGGGCACCCACGACATGATTGTGGATCGGCAGTCTCTTGCCGCCTCGCCAAATGGAGCTTCAAAAACCGTGCCAATTGCGCCGAAGCAAGCTCAGAAGAAGTCTTCTGTAATGGTCATTGGTTTAATGTGAGTTCAGCCAAGAACTCAGGCCCAACATCCCCGTGGCGGACCCGACAAACCCGACAGTACGTGTCGGTTGGCCGACACCTTCGCAGCAATGGACTCACAAGAACCACCGCAGTGTCAGAGATGCCGCGCTGTGTTGAAACATTTTTCGCTTTGGCACGGTGCATGCAACGTGATGCGCAAGCAGGTCCCGGACTGAGGAGAATGGAGCCATGATTACGCTCACCGACAACGCTGTTGCCGCCATCAAGACTGCTCTTTCCCGCGCCAGCGAGCCGGCGGAAGGCTTTCGCATCATGGTCCAGGCCGGCGGCTGCGCCGGCTTCAAATACTTAATGGGCCTGGAGAGCGTGTCGCGCGAGGGCGACGCGATCACCGAGACAGATGGGATCAAGCTGTTCGTGGACGCGGGCTCCCAACCGCATGTCGCCGGCATGACCGTCGACTTCCTCACCGGGCTCGAATCTTCCGGCTTTGTCTTCGATAACCCCAACGCGCGCGAGAAGTGCGGCTGCGGCAAGTCCTTCAGTTGATCGTCCGAAGCGCCTGTGCGGGTCCATGAAGCGATTGCCGCCGACGGACTCATTTGCGGCAGAGGAGGCTTATATGGCCGGCACAACAGATGTCCCTGTCCTCAAGAACAAGGCAAGGTCGAAGCCGATCTTGGGACCGGCAATTGCTTCAGGTAGGATGCAAAGAACGTCGCCTCCCGAAACAGTTCGGTTCCTGGTGGCACCCAAGCTGCTGGCGGCCAAATCGCGCCGCTGCGCCAAATTCGGCTTATCGATAACGTTGTCGTGTTCGGGCGTCCTTACCTGCGGGCTGACGGCGGCGACTGCGGACTTGTCCATGTCGACGCCGATCCGGTCTACGTCAAACTCTCGGGCGTCTGCGCCGGCTGCCAGTTCGGGCCCATCATCATCAACGGCATACGCCAGAGGCTCAATGAGGCGGTCGCCCGCTCGCGTCATTCCGGTCAACTGAGGATCGCACATGAAACCTGTCTACCTCGACAACAACGCAACCACACGGGTCGATCCTGAGGTCGTGCAAGCGATGTTGCCGTTCTTTAGGGATCAATTCGGCAACCCTTCGTCGGCGCACGCTCTTGGCGCCTCAGTCAGTGCGGCGGTGAGAAAGGCGCGGAGGCAGTTGCAAGCTCTGATCGGCGCGGAGTCCGACGATGAGATCACCTTCACCTCGGGTGGGACAGAAAGCGACAATGCAGCGCTTCTTTCGGCGCTCGAGGCGGCGCCCAACCGAACCGAGATCGTGACGTCCGCGGTCGAGCATCCCGCCGTGCTGACGCTCTGCGCGCATCTTGAGAAGACCCGCCGCGTCAAGGTGCACAGGATCCCGGTGGATTGCCGTGGCCGGCTCGACCTCGACGCCTATATGGCCGCCCTCACCCCACAGGTGGCAATCGTCTCGATAATGTGGGCGAACAATGAGACTGGTGTGATCTTCCCCGTGGTCAGGCTTGCCGAGTTGGCCAAGGAAGTGGGCGCCCTTTTCCATACCGATGCTGTGCAGGCGGTCGGCAAGCTTCCGATGGACCTGAAGTCGACCGCAATCGACATGCTGTCGCTCTCCGGCCACAAGCTGCACGGGCCGAAAGGGATCGGCGCGCTTTTCGTAAAACGTGGCGTCAATTTCCACTCGCTGATCAAGGGGGGCCACCAAGAACACAACCGGCGTGCTGGCACCGAGAATACGCCCGGCATAGTCGGGCTCGGCATGGCGGCCGAACTCGCCTTGAAATTCATGGACGACGAGACCACACGGGTAAAGTCGCTCCGCGACCGTTTAGAGGACGGGATTCTCCAGCGCATCCCAAGCACCTGTGTCACTGGTGATCCCCTGGAACGGTTGCCCAACACCGCAAACATCTCCTTCGAACATGTCGAAAGTGATGGAATTCCACTTCTCCTCAGCCGCGTGGGCATCGCGTGTTCCTCCGGCTCCGCCTGCACCTCCGGCTCGCTGGAACCGAGCCATGTCCTGAGCGCGATGAAAACGCCACACGCGGCAGTCCGCTTCTCCTTGGCGCGGGACAACGGCGAAGCGGACGTCGACCGGGTGCTCGAGGTCATGCCGGCAATCGTGGAGAAGCTGCGTGGCTTTCCCAGTTCTGGGCCGGGTAAGCGAAGCTCCGAAGACGTTCAATCCGGTCTATGCCTGAGCGGCAGCAGAACAGGCTTCCGTTCATGACCCGTCATGTCTTTCTCAACGATACGACCTTGCGCGATGGCGAGCAGGCGCCCGGCGTCGCCTTTACCACGACGGAAAAGCTGGAGATCGCCGAGTCTCTTGCGGCGGCCGGCGTCACAGAGATCGAGATCGGCACGCCGGTCATGGGCGCCGACGAGATCGAAACAATTCGCGCCGTGGTCGCGCGGTGTCTCCCGGTTCGGCTCATGGCCTGGTGCCGGATGACGTCGCTGGATCTCGATGCAGCGATCGAGAGCGGCGTCCACGCCATCAATCTATCGCTGCCTGCGTCGGACATCCAACTTGCCGCCAAGCTCGGCCTCGATAAGGCGGGAGCGCTCCAGGTCATCGAACGTATGGTCAGGCGCGCAGCCGCCGCCGGCTTCTTCGTCGCGGTGGGCTGCGAGGACGCCTCGCGGGCCAATCGGGATCATCTCGCCCGCGTCATCGAGACGGCTGCACGCGCCGGCGCAAGCCGCGTCAGGCTAGCCGACACAGTCGGCGTTCTCGACCCGTTTTCGACCTTCGAACTTGTCGCCCAACTCGTGGCGCAGTCTCCAATCGACCTTGAATTTCATGCGCACAACGATCTCGGACTTGCTGCCGCCAACACGCTGGCCGCGATCCGCGCAGGCGCGCGCCATGCGTCCGTCACCGTCCTGGGGCTCGGCGAGCGTGCGGGCAATGCCGCGCTGGAAGAGGTGGCCGCCGCGATGGCGGTCCTCGACGGCGCGGATACCGGCATCGAGCTGACCGCATTGCCCGACCTCGCCGCCCAGGTGGCTTGGGCCGCCCGCCGGCAGACCGCGGCCATTAAGCCGGTCGTCGGCGCCGATGTTTTCACCCACGAATCCGGCATTCACGTCGCAGGGCTGCTGAAGGACTCGCGTACTTATCAGGGGCTCGATCCGGCTCTCGTGGGCCGCTGCCGGCGTATCGTCATCGGCAAGCATTCCGGCGCCACTGCGATTGCCCATGTGCTGAGCGAAAGCGGCCGCGATCTCGACCCGGATCTGGCAGCCGCGATGGTGGCCCGCGCCCGGCGCGAGGCGGCCGAGACCAAATCGACCGTCACTGCAACGAAACTGGTCGAGCTCTACGATGGAATGTGCAGCGAGGCATCCCTCGCGGAGCTGTGCGGGTCCAGGTCAGCCGTGCGCGAGCGCACCGACACCACAGTTTTCCGACCAGGGAGAATGCAATGAATTGTTCCGCTGACAGCCGCCCTATCGATGTCACCGACATCCTCGCACGACTGAAGCGCCTGTCGGCTGCGGAGGAGTTCTTCGCAGTCCTTGGCGTCTCCTATGATCCGAAGGTGCTGAATGTCTCGCGGCTCCATATCATGAAGCGCGTCGGCCAATACCTTGCCGAAGAAGATTTCTCCGGTCTGCCCGACCAGGTGATTGCCGCGCGGGTGCGCGCGACGCTCGAACGCGCTTACGAAGACTTCGCGATTTCCTCGCCGCTCTCGCATCGGGTCTTCAAGGTGCTCAAAGACCACGATCCGAACAAACCTGCCACGCCGGGCCGCACCTTTGTCCCGTTCGACTCCGTACTGAAGCGGTTCGGACAGGAATGACCGCGACACGGGTTGCGACGCGACAATGTCGAGAAGCCGACAAATCCGTCATCATCACGGCGCCCTCGGAAGCAACCAAGCGAAGTTCTAGGAATAGGGGCAGCGCAAAACAGTTGGCACGAATGATGCGCTCCAAAGAGATAACCGCCAAGCCCGCATCCGGACAGGAGCCTGGAGAAACCGCCAATGCACATCGTAATCTGCATCAAGCAGGTGCCGGACTCGGCACAGATAAGGGTTCATCCGGTGACGAACACGATCATGCGCCAGGGTGTTCCGACTATCATCAACCCTTACGACCTGTTCGCCCTCGAAGAAGCCCTCAGGCTGCGCGACGCCTATGGTGGCGAAGTCACCGTGCTCACTATGGGTCCGCCCATGGCAGAGGACGCGCTGCGCAAGGCGCTCGGTTACGGCGCCGACCGAGCGGTGCTCTTGACCGACCGCTATTTTGCCGGCTCCGACACGCTGGCGACCTCGTTCGCCCTTTCCCAGGCAATCGCGAAGGTTGGCGAGACGTTCGGCACGCCAGACCTCGTCTTCACTGGCAAGCAGACGATCGATGGCGACACCGCCCAGGTCGGGCCCGGCATCGCCAAGCGCCTCGGACTCCTGCAACTGACCTATGTCGCGAAGATCGCCTCTATTGACCTTGCTGCACGCGAGATCAAGGTCGAGCGCCGCTCCGAAGGCGGCACACAGATGCTGAAGAGCAGGCTCCCTTGCCTCATCACCATGCTGGAAGGCACAAACGAGATCCGCCGGGGCTCGATCCAGGACGCCCTGTGCGCCGCGCGCAGCCTGGTCTTGAAATGGAGTGCGGCCGACGCCGGCATTGAGGATCTCACCAAATGCGGCCTGCGCGGTTCACCGACGGTCGTCAAGCGCGTTTTCGCCCCTCCTGCGCGGGCGGAAAAGGCGGCAAAAATCGACACCGCCGAGATGGCTTTGCGCGATGTCGCTGACGAACTCATCACGGCAATCTTCACCCGCCAGCCGGCATTGGAACATGAGCTCGCCTTCAACGGCGGCGCGTGAGAGGGCAAGGATCAGACGATGTCGAACGCGAACCGAGAAACCCCTCGCCCTGCCGCCGGCCGTGCCGGCATAAAGAAGGAGCTGCCCGCGCATTTCAAGGACTACCGGCACGTTTGGGTTTTCATCGAGCTCGAACGCGGTCAGGTCCATCCCGTATCATTCGAACTGCTCGGCGAAGGCCGCAAGTTAGCAGAGAAGCTTCAGGTCCAGCTTGCGGGCGTCGTGCTTGGACCGCCGGGAGAGGCCATCGGGAACGCCGTTGCCGAAGCCTTCGTTTATGGTGCCGACCTGGTCTACATCGTCGAGGAGCCGCTGCTCGCCGACTACAGGAACGAGCCTTTCACCAAGGCGATGACGGATCTGGTCGATACCCACAAACCCGAGATCCTTCTTCTCGGTGCCACCACACTCGGCAGGGATCTTGCCGGCTCCGTGGCGACGACCTTGCAGACAGGGCTCACGGCCGACTGCACCGAACTCGATGTGGATACCGACGGTTCGCTCGCCGCCACCCGTCCGACTTTCGGCGGTTCCTTGTTGTGCACCATCTATACGCTCAATTTCCGCCCCCAGATGGCGACAGTGCGACCGAGGGTCATGCCCATGCCGCAGCGGGCGGATAAACCGGTCGGGCGTGTCATCCGGCACAAGCTCTCGGTAGCCGAGGACGAGATCGTTACCAAAATCCTCGGCTTCCTGCCGGATAGTCAGTCGGCAAAGGCAAATCTTGCCTATGCCGACGTCGTGGTTGCGGGAGGCCTCGGTCTAGGCGCGGCGGAGAACCTGCAGCTTGTGAAGAATCTCGCGCGGGCAATCGGCGCCGAGCATGGCTGTTCGCGCCCGTTGGTCCAGAAGAGCTGGATGCCAGCTGATCGGCAGATCGGCCAAACTGGCAAGACCATCCGGCCGAAGCTTTACATAGCGGCCGGGATTTCCGGCGCCGTCCAGCATCGGGTTGGCGTCGAGGGGGCGGATCTCATCGTGGCCATCAACACCGACCCGAACGCGCCGATTTTCGATTTCGCTCACCTCGGGATCGTCACCGACGCGATCCGCTTCCTGCCCGCACTGACGGAAGCCTTCACCCGGCGGCTGTCGCCCCACAGTCGCGACAAGCTTGCGAGCTAAGGGATGGACATGATTGAGGAACAATTCGACGCCATTGTTATTGGGGCCGGCATGTCCGGAAACGCAGCTGCTTACACCATGGCCAGCCACGGCCTGAAGGTGCTGCAGTTGGAGCGGGGTGAATATCCGGGCTCCAAGAATGTCCAGGGTGCCATCATGTACGCGAACATGCTGGAGAAGATCATCCCGGATTTCCGGGACGATGCGCCTCTCGAGCGGCATTTGGTTGAACAGCGGCTTTGGGTGATGGACGACACATCCCATACCGGGATTCACTATCGGTCGGACGACTTCAATGAGGCGAAGCCCAACCGCTACACGATCATCCGTGCCCAGTTCGATAAATGGTTTTCGCGTAAGGTGCGCGAGGCCGGCGCGACGGTTCTGTGCGAGACGACCGTGACGGAACTCATCCGTGACGCCAAGGACAGGGTGATCGGCGTCCGCACAGACCGGGCCGGCGGAGCCATCTACGCGGACGTGGTCGTCCTCGCAGAAGGTGTATGCGGACTGCTTGGCACGCGGGCCGGCCTGCGCGAGATGCCGAAGCCGCAAACCGTGGCGCTCGCCGTCAAGGAAATGCATTTCCTGCCCGAAGAGGTCATTGAGCAGCGGTTCGGCCTCAAAGGCGATGAAGGCTGCGTGATCGAGGCGGTGGGCACGACCTCCCGCAGCATGGCCGGGCTCGGCTTCCTCTACACCAACAAGGAGTCGATCTCACTGGGCATTGGCTGCCTCGTCTCCGATTTCGCCGCGATGGTCGAGAGCCCTTACGTCCTCCTCGACGCCTTAAAAACCCATCCTTCGATCCGGCCGCTGATCGCCGGCTCGGAAGTGAAAGAATATTCCGCGCATCTCATTCCCGAAGGCGGCTACAAGGCTATTCCGCAGCTCTTTGGCGACGGTTGGGTCGTGGTCGGCGATGCCGCGCAACTGAACAACGCCATTCACCGCGAGGGTTCGAACCTCGCCATGACCTCCGGCCGCATCGCGGCTGAGGCAATCATCGAGGTCAAGAGCCGCAACGGTCCTATGACCAAACGGAATCTCGCCCTTTACAAAGCCATGCTGGACAAGTCCTTCGTGGTCAAGGACCTAAGGAAATACAAAGACATGCCGGCCTTGCTCCACACCAATTCCTGCAATTACTTCACGACTTATCCGCGGTTGATGTCGCAAGCCGCGCAGAATTTCATGCGTGTCGACGGCACGCCGAAGATCGAGAAGGAAAAGGCGACCACGGCGGCCTTCATCAAGGCGCGCTCGCGCTGGGGGCTGGTCAGCGACGCGGTCCGCCTTGCATTGGCGTGGCGCTGAGGGGAGACGAAATGACGATCGCAGTGACGAAGTCACGTGTCGAGGACAAGCTTTACCAGAACCGCTACTTGGTGGATTCCGGCCGTCCGCATATCAAAGTGCTACCGCACGAGAGGCCAAGCGCGAACTTGCTCGCGCTGACCCACGTCTGCCCGGCGAAATGTTATGAGTTGAACGACAAAGGTCAAGTGGAGATCACTGCCGACGGCTGCATGGAGTGCGGCACCTGCCGGATTTTGTGTGAGACCAGTGGCGAGATCGAGTGGAACTATCCACGCGGCGGTTTCGGAGTCCTCTTCAAATTCGGATGACCGACGCACGCACGTATCAAGAGCGTTAGTCTTGGTACACCTGAGGTCGCGACCAACGCCAAGTCTCATCTTTGCTTGAATCGCCTCGCAACGAAGAGAAGCTCGTGAATACTGTGCTTTCACAATTCAGACCCAGATACAAAAGGAGGAGCACTCTGGACGACAACCTCTGAGGTGTTTCCATGGCTCACGTACCGCAAGATCGGGTCGACGAGGTAGCACCTCGGGATACCCGCCCTGAACCGCCCATCAAAAGCATGCCCCAAGCAGATATCGCGCTCAGGGGACTCTACGAGATATCGAAGGTGCTGACCGCCCCCAGCGAGCTGGAGATTACGCTCGCCAATGTCGTGAACATCCTGCCTTCGTTTCTGCAGATGCGTCACGGAGCAATCATCGTCCTGGACGCTGAAGGAGAGCCGGAGATTGCCGCAACTGCCGGCAATACCCACGCACCTCAATCAGGCACTCGCCGCGTCATACCACAGGCCGTAACAGATCAAATCGTCGCTACGGGGACGCCGCTCTTGATACCGGACGTCCGCAAGTCCCAACTATTTCAGGCTGACCTTCAAACGTCTTCGAGCAGCGGCACCATCCCAATTGCCTTTATCGGTATCCCGCTAAAGGCTGATCATAAGATCCTTGGGACATTGTCGATCGACCGCGCCGGAGACGGCGCCACCGACTTTCGCGACGACGAGGACACATACTTCCTGACGATGGTCGCCAACCTTGTAGGCCGGACCATCCGTCTCCATCGCATCCTGAGTACAGATCGTCAGCGGTCTGTCCATGAGCAATGGAGACCGGAGAAATCGCCCAACGAGGGTAGGACCTACGACCCTGCCCGGCATGCGGATGTCAAAATCGACGGGATCATCGGGGAAAGCCCCGCACTCAAGCAGGTCCTCGAAACCGTCTCGGTCGTAGCAGGGACCAATTCCACCGTGCTACTGCGGGGTGAAAGCGGCACCGGCAAGGAATTCTTTGCGCAAGCCATCCATAAGCTCTCACGTCGGAGGAAGAAGTCTTTCGTCAAATTGAACTGCGCCGCACTGTCTGAAAGCGTTCTGGAGTCAGAACTGTTTGGGCATGAAAAGGGCGCTTTCACGGGTGCTATCTCCCAGCGCGCCGGTCGTTTTGAATTGGCAAATGAGGGAACGCTGCTACTTGATGAAATCGGCGAGATTTCGCCGGCCTTTCAAGCCAAGCTGTTGCGTGTCTTGCAGGAAGGCGAGTTGGAGCGAGTCGGCGGCACCAAAACGCTACAGGTCGACGTGCGCCTCATATGCGCCACCAACAAGGACCTCGAGACGGCCGTCATAAAAGGGGAGTTCAGGGCCGACCTTTATTACCGCATCAATGTGGTGCCGATTATCCTGCCTCCGCTCAGAGAGCGACCCGGCGATATTCCACGCCTTGCGAACGCCTTCCTCAACCGATTCAACAAGGAGAACGATCGCGCACTCGCCTTCGCGCCGTCGGCGCTTGACCTGATCTCGCAATGCTACTTCCCTGGTAACGTCCGCGAGCTGGAGAACTGCGTCCAAAGGACGGCCACACTTGCGCGTTCAAGGACGATCACGCCATCCGATTTCGCCTGTAAGAAGAGCCAGTGCCTTTCCTGGCTCCTCTGGAAGCGAGCCGACCGCTCGAATGGCGGCAATACCATCGACGATCTCGCACGGGTCAACGCAGTGCCGGTCGGATTGCGGCTGCCGGCCACTCGCATCGGTGCCTCCGCAGGCAACGTATCTCCCCTTACGGCCGGCGATCCGAACGATCCCGCTTGTCCCCCGTGTCTGACGGAACGCGACCGGCTGATCGACGCGATGGACAAAGCCGGGTGGGTTCAGGCCAGGGCGGCTCGTATCCTCGGCCTCACGCCGCGGCAAATCGGCTACGCCCTGCGCCGACATGGCATCGAGGTGAAGAAATTCTAGACGTTGTGATGACGTCAAACGTAAGCCCGGAGTAGTCTCCCTCACACTCTGCGCGCCCAAGGCTGGTAGCCTTCGCGACCCGATTTGCTTGTCCACTGTCGGAAGCCCGACAAAGGTGTGTCGGAGCAATCCGACGGATTCCGACACGAAAGCCAATTCGTGAACCAAAACCGCTCTTTGAGCTGGCATGGCTCTTGCGGTTTGAACTGCGACATTCACCCAGCAACGGAGCCGTTCGATGTCCGCACCGGCAATTTCGCTTGAGAGCCTCAGCACGACATTCGATGACCAGTTGCTTGCCACCGTGAAAGCCGGTGGCTGCGCGTCTTCGTCCTGCGGCTCGTCGATAAAGCCGGACGACACGGATCCGGCTGTCTGGGACAAGATCAAGGATCACCCCTGCTTTTCAGAAGAGGCGCATCACTATTTCGCGCGCATGCACGTCGCGGTCGCGCCCGGCTGCAATATCCAGTGCAACTACTGCAATCGCAAATATAACTGCGCCAACGAAAGCCGGCCTGGGGTGGTCTCCGAAAAGCTGACGCCCGACCAGGCGCTACGCAAGGTGATCGCGGTCGCCAACGAGGTGCCGCAGCTTTCCGTGCTCGGCATCGCCGGACCTGGCGATGCCTGTTACGACTGGAAGAAGACGAAGGCAACGTTCGAACGAGTCGCCAGGGAAATCCCAGACATCAAGTTTTGCATCTCCACGAATGGGCTCGCGCTGCCGGACCATGTCGAGGAGCTTGCCGACATGAATGTCGATCACGTGACGATCACCATCAACATGGTCGACCCTGAGGTCGGTGCAAAGATCTATCCTTGGATCTTTTACGACCATCGCCGCTACGTCGGCATCGAAGCCGCCCGGATCCTGCACGAGCGGCAGATGTTGGGCCTGGAGATGCTGACCGCGCGCGGCATCCTCACCAAAATCAATTCGGTGATGATCCCCGGCGTGAACGATGAGCATCTGATCGAGGTGAATAGATGGGTCAAGGAGCGAGGCGCGTTCCTGCACAACCTCATGCCGCTGATTTCGGACCCGGCGCACGGCACGCACTACGGACTGAGCGGGCAACGCGGCCCAAACGCAATGGAGATGAAGGCTCTTCAGGATCGTGTCGAAGGCGGCGCCCAGTTGATGCGCCACTGCCGGCAGTGCCGGGCAGATGCCGTCGGCCTGCTCGGAGAGGATCGTGGCCAGGAATTCACAGTCGACCGGATTCCCGGCGAGGTCACCTACGATGCCAGCAATCGCAAGGCCTATCGGGAGCTGGTCGCGGAGGAGCGCCGTGATCACGTGGCTGCTAGGAGAGAAGCGATCGGATTGGTCAAGGCAGCGAGCCCCGGCAAGTCCCTTCTCTTCGCGGTGGCGACCAAGGGCGGCGGCCGCGTCAATGAACATTTCGGCCATGCGAAGGAATTCCAGGTTTATCAAGCCTCGCCGGGAGGGATCAGCTTTGTCGGGCATCGCAAGGTGGAGCAGTATTGCCTCGGCGGCTGGGGCGGAGAAGCCGCCCTCGATGGCGTCATCGCAGCGCTTGAAGGCATAGATATCGTGCTGTGCGCCAAGATCGGAAATTGCCCCGAGGATCAGCTCGCGGACGCTGGAATCCGAGCCACCGACGCTTATGCCCATGACTATATCGAGACCGCAATCAGCGCGATTTACGCCGCCGCGTGTGGGACCCCCGCACTCGCGGCGACGGCCTGAGCTGTCTCATTCATTCGGACCAGGAGTTAAAATGGCTTTCAAGATCATCGCATCCCAATGCACCCAATGCGGCGCCTGCGAATTCGAATGTCCCTCCGGCGCGATCAAGTTCAAAGGCGAGAGCTACGTGATCGAGCCGCACAAGTGCACCGAGTGCGAGGGGGTCTTCGATGCGCAGCAATGTGCCTCGGTATGCCCGGTGCCGAAGACCTGCGTTCCTGCGTGACGGACATTGGGCTGCCGACATGGTCGGGGATGCCTTTGCAGGACGCCTGGAACGCCTTTGTTCACGATCTGCAGCCTCAAGAGAAATCAGGGAACGGACATGTCGCTCGGACGCGAAGAGGAGGTCGAAATCCGCAGGCCTCCACGATTCATGCCGGGAGAGCGGGTACGTGCCACTCGCCACATAAAGAATGACGGCACCTATCCTGGCAGGGAGATCGGCGAAAATCTCGTGCGGAAGGGCGACGAGGGATATGTGCGCGACATTGGCACCTTTCTCCAGCAATTCTTCATCTATGCGGTCGAATGGATCGACCGTGGCACCGTCGTCGGCATGCGAGCGCGTGAACTGATGAGCCTCGACAAAGCCGAGGCGCCCTGCAGTGCTGATAGCAATACCAATGAAGGGACGGCCAGATGAAAGTCATGATCCGCAGGACCGAGGCTGGCTTGTCGGCGTATGTCCCGAAGAAGGACCTCGAAGAGCCGATCATCAAGCTCGAGAAGGAAGAGTTGTGGGGCGGAACTGTGACGCTCAGGAACGGGTGGCGGCTCCTCCTACCCGATCTTCCACGGGATACGCGTCTGCCGATCACCGTCGAGGCAAGGAAGGTTTCCGAAGAGGACTGATGCTGCCCGTTCATAAGGTGCGTCGCGAGGAAACGAGCATGAACACGATCCTGACATCGGGCCACCTGGTCATCGTGCGGGACAGTTTTGCCGAAAAGCTGCTTGACCTGGCGAAGGAAGCGCTCGCCGCCGATCAGGTGATCCCCTATCTCGGTCCGGGTCTTCTTGGGTTCAACTGTGCGGAACCGCCTGTGCCGCATACGCCCGAGGTCGTTGCCGCGGCACTCAATGCACGGGCGCCAGCCCCTTCCAGGATCCGCACCAATATGTGGTCGGTTGCGCAGTTCATCGAACAGCGCCGGCATCGCCGGACGCTTCAAGCTTGGATGACCGACATATTCGCAGCGCCGGTGGCGCCTACCCTCCTCCACGCCTGGCTCGCAAGGCTGCCGCTCTCCCTCATCGTCGACAGCTGGTACGACGGCGCGATGCGCACGGCTCTCGTAGAGACCGGCCGAACGGACGTCGTTGAGATACAAGGCGTCACGCGGGCGAACGAAATCGGTAACATTTGGACGAAAACCTACGATTTGTCCGGGAGGGAACTCGACCCCCGATCGGGGGCAAAGACGGTTCTCTATACACCTCACGGGAGTATTAGGCCGGCGCAAAACTTTCTCGTGGCAGATTCCGACTATGTCGAAGTCCTGACCGAAATCGATATCCAGACACCGATCCCAGACGTGGTGAAGGAAGGGCGCATCATCCGTGGATTTTTCTTCGTTGGCTGCCGCTTCAACGATCAGATGCTGCGCACCTACGCCAGGCAGATCATGAAGCGCTCCCGAGGTCCACATTGCGCGGTAATGGACGCGGAAACGCTGACCAGAAACGAAGCGCGTTTCCTTGCGGCAAGCGGAATCACGGTGATCGACATGCCAGTAAGTGAAGCCGCGGCTCGGCTTATAGGGAGGGGCACTGCTGCAGGTGGTGGACAGGATTAACAATGGCGGGCCCCTTTGATGATTGGTCCTTCGGCTTGCCTCGAAGGCGCAAAATGCAGTCGGGAATACACCCGTGAGCAGTGATGCTATTGGCAGCGCAACGAACGCTCTGAATTCGTTGACCCATGTGGAAGCGGCGCGCTGGGGCAGGGATTTGAGTACGCTGTTGCGTATCACGCGTATGAATTTGCGGCATCCCTGGCAGGTCGCCTTCGCTATGGGCTCGACGATCATGGCGGCAATCCTCCAGTTGCTCATTCCCCAGCTTCTCGGCCGGGCTGTCGACCAGACCCAGACAGCCATCGGGGGCGGTGTCGCGGGGACCGCGGCAGGACAAGCGCTCTGGACCCCGGCTCTCCTGCTGCTCGCCGTCAGCGCGCTACGCGGCCTTTTCACGATGGCGCAGAACTATTTTGCCGAAGCCGTCGGGCATCATGTCGCGTACGAACTGCGGCTCGCCTACTACGACAAGATCCAGCGTCTCAGCTTTTCCTTTCACGACCGGGTCCATTCAGGCGATCTGATCACCATCGGAATGCTCGATCTCCAAGGCGTGCGGATGTATTTTTCCACCGCGCTCGTTCGCGTGCTCCTGCTCACCATGCTGATCGGGATCGGCGCCTACATGATGATCTCGACCGATCCCATGCTCGGCCTGGTCGCGCTGAGCTTCGTGCCTTTTGTCGCCTGGCGCTCATCGGCCACACAGCTTAGGCTGCGCGCCACCTGGCTCGACCTGCATGAGCGGCTTTCGGTACTGAGCCGCGTGATGGAGGAAAATCTCGCAGGCATCCGCGTGGTCCGCGCTTTTGCGGCTCAAGCCTACGAGATGCTGAAGTTCGACGGCGCTTCCAAGAACGCGCTCGACCTCGCCCACGACCGCGTTGACATCTACGTGCCCAGCACGTCGACGATGACCTTGTCCTTCTTTTTCGCAATGGGATTGGTGCTCTGGATCGGTGGCAGCAAGCTCGTCGCTGGCGAGATCAGCGTCGGAACGGTGGCGACCTTCCTGACCTTCATGACAATCCTGCAAATGCCAGTCCGCCAGATCGGCCTCATGGTCAATGCCTTTGCCCGCGCTTCTAGCTGCGGTTCGCGGCTTTTCGGTCTCCTCGACCAGGAGATCACAATCAGGGATGCTCTCGAGGCCAGACCGCTCGAGATACGCGACGGCACTCTGCGCTTCCACAATGTCTCGTTTGCGTACCCCAGCGCCGAAAACCGCGCCATTTTGAAGAACCTCAGCTTTGAGGCCCGTAGAGGCGAGACGATCGCGATCGTCGGTCCGCCGGGTTCGGGCAAATCGACGATGGCTCATCTGGTCCCCCGCTTTTACGACGTGACCGGTGGCGCCATCACGCTGGACGGCCAGGACGTACGCAATGTCACCCTCGCGACGCTTCGCAAGGCGGTCGCCGTCGTACAGCAGGATGCATTCCTATTCACCACTACGATCGAGAACAACATCGCTTATGGCGATCCCTGGGCGAAGAGACAGCGAATCGAACGCGCTGGCGAATTCGCCCAGCTCCACAACTACATCCTCGGGCTCCCAGCAGGCTACGAGACGGTCGTGGGCGAACGCGGCGTCTCTCTCTCTGGCGGCCAGCGCCAGCGTCTCACGATTGCTCGCACCATGATGCTGCGCCCCTCCGTCGTCGTTTTCGACGACTCAACGGCCGCGATCGATGCCGGCACCGAGCAGCGCATCCGCGCGGCGATGCGGCGCTTCGCCAAGGATCGGGTGACGATCATCACCGCGCACCGGCTGAGTGCGCTTGTGCATGCCGATCAGATCCTTTTTGTCGATAACGGCGAAATCGTAGAACGCGGCACGCATCAAGAGCTTTTGGCGAAGCGGGGACGCTACAGGGCCCTTTACGATCTCCAGACGCGCCCGGGTGATGACAATATGACCCAGTATGGGGGCGCCCGCTGATGGCGCAGGGCCGCGCCGGCGAAGTCGAAGCCGAACGTGACGACGGTAGACGCCCTCCGCGCGCGGTTGTCGGCTCGCACCGCATCGAGGAGGAGATGTTCGGCCGGGCTTTCGACAAGAGCATCCTCCGGCGCATCTGGGCTTTCGTCCGTCCCTATCGGGCCAGGGTAGTCATCACGATTGCAGCAATGCTGATCTTCACCGGGACGCAGCTTCTCATCCCGTTGATCATCCGCTACGCGCTCGATCAGGGCATGAACCCGGCAAGGACCGATCGCTCAGCCCAGCTCGCGGCCGTCGGCGCGTTCGTTTTGGCGATTTTGGTCAATTTCGCTGCCGGCTACATGCAGGAAACCGTGGTTGGGAAAGTGGCCGAAACTGTCCTGTTCGACATCCGCCGCGCCATGTTTGGCCATCTGCAGAAGGTTTCGCTCTCATTCATGGACAAGACCGAGGTCGGACGCCTCATGTCGCGCCTGCAAGGCGACGTCAACTCCATACAGGAATTCCTCGAAACCTCGGTATATTCCGTAGGCGATGTTGCGCTTCTCTTCGGCATCGTTTTCGTAATGCTGTGGCTCGACTTCCGCCTCGGCCTCCTGACGCTCTCGGTTCTGCCGGTCCTGGTGATCGTCCGCATTGTCTGGCTGCCGCGTGCCCGCGACGCCTTCATGGCCGCACACGAGACTAATTCCGTCGTCAACGGCGCGCTGGCCGAAGCCATTCACGGCGTGCGCACCGTCCAGTCAATGGACCGCCAGCAGGTGAATTTCATCCTTTTTGACGACAAGGCCCATGCCAACCTCAGGACCCACCTGATCGCTGCCAAATATGCACTGGTCATGGTGCCTATCGTCGATGGCCTCACCGGCCTCGCCATGGCCGCCGTTATTGTGGTCGGCGGCTCGATGGTCATGAATGGCCGCATAGATGTGGGCGTATTGGTTGCCTACCTATTTTACATCCAGCGCTTCTTTGACCCGATCCGCTCACTCACCCTGCAATATTCGGTCATGCAGCGCGCCATGGCCTCAGGCAAGCGCCTGACCGATGTGCTCGACGTCAAGATCGATGTTCAGGACAAACCCAATGCCGAGGTGCTTTCGCCCGAAATGGACGGCTCGGTCGAGTTCAGGGACGTCACCTTCGGCTACAATCCGAACCGTTCGGTGCTGAAAAATGTCTCCTTCCGGGTCAATCCCGGCGAGACGGTCGCACTGGTCGGGCCGAGCGGTTCTGGCAAATCGAGTGCGATGGCCCTGGTCCACCGCTTCTATGATGTTCAGCAGGGCCAAGTGCTGGTCGGCGGATATGATGTGCGCGATCTCACCCAGGAATCGCTCGGCCGCCAGGTCGCCATGGTGCTGCAGGAGCCATTCCTGTTCACCGGGACGGTCTTCGAGAACATTCGATACCACAAGACAGAGGCCACGCGAGACAAGGTGATGGAGGCGGCCAAGGCGGTCGGCGCCCACGACTTCATCATGAGCCTCGCCGATGGGTATGAGACCCAACTTGGCGAACGCGGCGACAACTTATCTCTCGGCCAGCGCCAGCTCATCAGTTTCGCTCGCGCCCTCGTCGCCGACGCCAAGATCCTCGTGCTCGACGAAGCTACCGCCAACATCGACAGCTACACGGAAATGCAGATTCAGAAGGCTCTGATAAAGCTGCTTGAAGGGCGCACTGGCCTCGTCATCGCCCACCGTCTTGCCACGATCCGGGGTGCCGACCGCATCATCGTGCTTCAGAATGGCCAAGTTATTGCGACTGGCAACCACGATCAGCTAATAGCCATGGGGGGTCTGTATTCCAAACTCTACAATCTCAACTACGCCTCCTTTGACGATATTCCAGAACACGATACGACCGTACAAGCCGGCTCCCAGACCTGACGTCTTGGCGGCCTTGTGGTACTGACATTGACTTCGGGCGTGCCGGCGGACACTCAGGCCGCCGCAGACGAGGAAGCCAGGCAGCATTCATGCAAAGCACTCGCGCGGATCGTGAAGACCGGTTGCGAACGATTTCCTCCAGCGTCGTTATCCGACCGCGGTGCACGCCGCGACATCGGGCGAACTCGCTCCAGGTGGTGTCGCTCGGCGTAGCAAAGCCGCTCGCGAGCGCGCCCTCAACAGCGCCGTAGCGAGTGACGGCTTTGCTACCGCCGAGCCGCTGTTGAAGCTGGATGCGGGAGCCGCCACCGGCGCCGCCCCGGGCGAGAAGAACCTCTTGCGGCGGGCTATGGGCAACGACTAGCGCGAGCGCGACGAGCAGATGCGTGCCGGCATCGTGACGCGCTCGGCCATCATCTCCTTAGGATCGTGTAGTCTCACACCGTGCCCAGATGCCGGCCAACGCACAAACCTGGTAATCTGTGCCGCCGGCTCGTCGTCAGTTTGGCCTCCCTCACGATTTCCCAATCCCCACCACGTGCACGCTCGAGCACGTGGATGTGAGGGAGCGCTGTTACAACGATTTAACCTTCAGATCAGACCGCGAATTTCATGGTCAGCCAAGTCGAGCCATGATTTCGGATTGAATGGTCGTCGCGGTGTACAGGGAAGCATCTAGCGGCAGATTTCCAAATGCCAGTTGACAAAGCAGGTAGTTAGCACCTGCCTCTTCCAACTGACTGAGCAGAGCTTCTCGCACAGACGCTGCTGATCCTACCACGCACAATTCACTCTCGACTGCCGCATCGAAGGTCAGCGGCAGGTTGGGTGGAGTGGGGATAGCGTTAAGCTCGTAAAGGAATTGGAAGCTCTTGAGCCATCGTTCGTAAGCAGGTGCCGCGAGCGAATAGGCATGTGTGTCACAACGCCCAACCACGACCATGCGGAGCAATCCAATAAATGGCGCTCGATCGCCCGCGCCAGTGTTGTCCTCTTGATAGGCGCGGAACGCATCAGTAGTTTTGCGAACAGAAGAGGAAGGTCCTACACACGCGATATTTGCTCCATTCGCAGCGGCCCAGGCTGCGGACTCGGGTCGATTGGCGGCGACCCATGTCGGCGGATGTGGACGCTGATGAGGTCTTAGCGTCAAAGGAACGTCATTGAGCTCAAAATGGCGGCCTTGATAGCACAGCGTGCCAACCTTCATGGCATTAACAAGTATTTCAACAAGAATTTCGCTGGCTTCCGCATAGCGGCCCGGCACCGCGTCCGCACCAATCCCGAAGTAACCCAATTCGATCGGGAGAGCACCGCGCCCTATGCCCAGTTCGAGCCTGCCACCGCTCAACTGGTCCAGCATACAGATCTCTTCGAACGCACGCAGCGGATGATAAAGCGCAAGCAGCATCACCAAGGGTCCGAGACGCAGGCGCCGGGTGCGCTGGGCGACGCTCGATAAGAACAGATTCGGCGATGGACCTCTCCCATGGGGGGTACAGTGGTGCTCTGCGAGATGATAGGCATAGAACCCTAGCTGATCGCACGCCTCTGCTAATATCAGGCGATCTTCGTACTGCCGGGCGATATCGAGGCCGTCCTCGTCCAGATGATCGAAGATGCCGAAGGCTAGGTTTGAAGGAAAGACGTTTGTCACTCGATATTGTCCCCGATTTTAAAGAAAAATGTTGTCGTGCTTGGGTGACCAAGCAAGTCTAAAGATAGCAATGTGTGATATCGGATTAGCGTCAGCGTACCGAACGAGCAGAGCCTGACGCTCCCCTGCCCGTGGTGCTTGGTATGTTTAAGCTTCCAACTATATCGCGAGCGGCAGCAAGAAATGCATCCAATTGCTCTTTTGTGCCGATGCTGACGCGGATGCAATGTTCCAAACCATTGTCCGGAAAGTAGGCAACGAGTATCTTTTGCCTTTCCAAGGCTGCTTGCCACCATGAGCCGTCCTGTCCCGCTGGCACACGGGCTAGCAAGAAATTTGCGTGGGAGGGCGTTACGGAAAATCCAAGTTGCGACAGTGCGGCTGTCACTCGCTGTCGTTCATGTCTGATGTGCTTGTGGTTCTCTGCGTAGGCGCCGCGATGCGCAAGCACGCTGATACCAACCGCATGCCCGATCACGTTCATGTTGAAGACGTTCTGGATGTTGCGCAGCCTGCCAATAATCTCAGGGTGACCGAAACCGAAACCGACGCGAATGCCGGCGGCGGCATAGCTCTTCGAAAATGTTCTCAAGATCAGAAGGTTCGAATAACGGTTGATGAGGCGCAGCCCGTGATCGGGTGCAAAGTCGACGTAGGCCTCATCAAGGACGACCAGGCGATCCGATTGTGCCACGAGGCGTTCGATATTGCTTATCGAGAGGAATGTTCCGGTCGGATTGTTTGGATTGGCCACCAGAATGAACTTGGCGTCTTTTGCCGGACCGGAAAGCAATTGCTCCATTGGCAGCGAATGAGTTTGACATCCGATCTCGAGAAACTCAGCACCATGCAACATGGCAAGTTTGCGGTTGAACGAAAACCCTGGCGATATCATCGCCACCTTGTCGCCAGGGGCGAGGAAAGCTCTGTAGATGAGTCCGAGCAGTTCAGACGACCCGTTGCCTGCGATGACCTGATCCGTGGATACCCCATAGGTATTGGACGCTGCTTCCCTCAAGCTGATGTTATCGTCGTCCGGATACAGATACTGGCGATTGAGGGCCGCCACTGCACTTTGCATTATGATTGGCGGCAACGGAAACGGGTTCTCATTCGTATTCAGCTTGACAAAACTTTTGTCCGGCGCTGGTCCGTTGGACGGCAGAGCATCTAACTGTCGCGTCCCTTGCGGAAGAGACGAAAGCACAGCTTGCAGTTTTGCATCGGACATATTTTATCTCCGTTTCAGTCGCACAGGGGCATCCGTATGAGCTCGCAACGAGAGCAACATGGCGGACGGATTGACGATGGCAGCGTCGCCTTTCACAAGATGGTCGCAACGCCGGCTGCCACGGGAATTCGGCCAGGCTGTCCTCGGTCGGATCGACTTGACGCGGACGCGGATCTGCATCCCTGCGCGGGCCAAGCCGCTAAGCGGTCTTAGCTAATCCGCCTGAGTCATGCTTTCACAGACGCTTGACCTCGATGCCGTATTTCCTCAGCACGTAGCCAATCTGGCGCGGGGTCAGTCCAAGCAGGCGCGCCGCCTTTGCCTGCACCCAGCCACATCTTTCCATGGCAGCAATGACGCGCTCGGCGTCGGTGGTCCTCGCGCCCAATGAGTGGGTTGCTCCGGCAGGCGGGACTGTGGTGGCGGCCGAACGAGCGGCCGCATCCGGCGGCGTGGCCGAATTCACTGCCTCTGGCACGATTGGCGCTGGTTGCAGCGCGGCCTTGCCCGATCTGCTCTTCCGCAGCGCCTCGGCAAAGCATTGGTCGTGGGAGCACGCAAAGTCGTTTCTCCCGATTGATAGTCCCTCCGCCAGGATCGCTGTCCGGTGCACGCAATTTTCAAGCTCGCGAATGTTGCCGGGAAATTCACATTTCATCAGTACTTCAATCGCACGCGCATCGAAGGTCAGCGTACGGCCGTTCTCATCGTTGAAATTCTTGAGAAACTCAGCTGCGAGGAGCGGAATATCGCTGCGCCTTTGGCGTAATGCCGGCACCAGCAAGGGAACCACGTTGATGCGATAATATAGGTCGGCGCGGAACTCATTCCTTGCAACCGCCTCTTCAAGGTTCCTGTTGGTGGCGGCAATCACGCGAACGTCGACCTTGATGGTCTGGTTGCTGCCGACGCGCTCAAACTCCTGCTCCTGCAGCACGCGCAGTAGCTTTGCCTGGAAGGAGGCCGAGATCTCGCCGATCTCATCCAGAAACAACGTCCCCTTGTCGGCGAGCTCAAAGCGACCCTTGCGGGAATTGAACGCGCTTGTGAAGGCACCCTTCTCATGACCGAACAATTCGGATTCCAGGACTGTCTCTGGCAGCGCTGCACAATTGAGTTTGATGAAGGGCCGCTTGGCGCGCGGCGACAACTCGTGAATTGCCTTGGCGACCAGCTCCTTCCCGGTACCGGATTCGCCTCGCAACAGAACCGTGGTCTTTGCCTTAGCTACAACTGCGATCTTCTCGAGCAGCGCGCTTAGCGCCGGACTATCGCCAATCATTCCCTTGACGTGAACCTTCTTGCGCTGCGGTGCAGGGTGCTTGAGATCAGAGAATTGCGTTTGCAGCCCATCTTCCACCTCCGTCGGTCGTTCGCGGTCGCCCGCGGAGAAGCGGTGCAACTTGACTGTCTGTCCCACCATGTTGGCGATCATGGTGAGCAGCCGGACATCATAATCGAGCCGATACGTTGACCTGCTGTCCAAGGCGCGGTCGATAGTCAGCGTGCCTACGGCGTTCCCATCAACACGAATGGGAACGCCGATGAAGGACACGGTGTCGGAGGCCCCAAGCACCTCTATGTCAGCGGCAGTGAAGGCCGAATGCACCGCTATGTTCTCGGCGACGAGCGGCGTGTCCGTCGTCACAATCAGATCGATTGCCTTGCGCGGCAGGCGCATGCGGGAGCGCTCATCGCTGTTCTCGTCGCAGCCGGTGACTACGGTGATGTCCAGTACGCCCTCAGCGTCGAAGAGAGCGATGATGCCGTGCCGCATCTGCACAAACGAGGGCAGGAGATCGACGACCTTGGCCAACGTGACTTCGAGCCGGGCGGGGTCCGTGAGTACTTTCGATATTTCGAAGATGCCGGTAAGCGCGTGCTCGTGCGATGGCACAAAAGGGACCGCGGTGTTCATCTCGGACTTTGGGTAAGCCCTTTTCGCATCCGGAAGCGAAATGCGGCACTCGCTGGCATTTTGTTCTGATTTGGGAATGTTGTGGTGCATATGATCCTCGATCTCGCGCCATGAAATGCATGCCGGCGGCATGTGCGCCCGCGACGTCGCGGGCAAGCGCGAAAATGCTCTGACGTGAACTCGTGCCACCGCCGTGTGGTCGAGTACAAAGCGGGTCGACCCCTGACGCATCGCTTGGCTCTCCCTCCACGAAGCTTGGCCACGTTCTCGGCTTGCACGGGGGCAACCACACGTTGATTTTCAAAAGACTGGAGCGAGGCGGGATAGTCAATCGAGCTTTCTTTCATTCGTGAAAGGAAACCTCGCGGCCTATGATAGAATTCATCAGTTCTAATTTTTGTCGGCGATGTTGAACGACAGAAATACGGCGCCGGCGATGCGGTGCCCGAGCGGCTGACCGCGCCGAGTTGCCGGGCCGTGCCAGTCACCAGCGCCTGCGAACCAGGGGCGGGAGCGATAATCACTGCCGACGACACTGGTCGGTCGCGGCAACCGCCATTTCCTCGATATTGATGACGCAGATAAGGCGGCGGCGTCGCGTGTGAAGGCGCGAAGGTGGCGGTCGAGCGCGGCTTTCTCGGCGGTGCTTGGAACTTCTGAACCGCATCGTCGCGGTCAGCACCAGCGGCGTCAATCCCTACGTCTCGACGTCGCTTTCAAGCTGTCGCTGCAGCGGGAGCGCGGCAAAGAACACGGCAATTCTGCGCCCTGGTGCCAGCGATGCGGCCCTTCCCAAAGTCGGCAAACCGAGGAGCCCGCCACGATGTGCAGCAAAACCGCAAGCCAGAGAGATCGACCGGCAATCTGCCGGAGAACATCAAGCGCGTGCTGGACGGCGGCCTTGTCAACCGTCTTGTGCCACCGCATTCATCCCATCATTGGCGAGCCCAACGTCAGTTCAGGTCATGCGGATCCATTTGGCATGGGTATTGCGGCGGCGTTGGTGCAGCGTTCGACCGGAGCGCCGCGATAGGGAGAAGCCCGGGAGAAGTCACGCCACCTCGATCCGGTCAGGGAGAGAGAAACAGTGTCAGCTGCACAAGTCCGCGGCGCGAGTCCCGCGCCCCGCAAACCCTTCTATGCCAAGCTTTACGCGCAGGTGCTTGCCGCCATCGCCCTCGGCGTCGCAATTGGCTATTTCTATCCAGGGACCGGCGAGAGCCTGAAGCCGCTGGGCGATGCCTTCATCAAGCTGGTCAAGATGATCATCGCGCCTGTCATCTTCCTGACAATTGCGACCGGCATTGCCGGCATGAACGATCTTCACAAGGTCGGCCGGGTCGCCGGCAAG
>NZ_JAMYTF010000036.1:0-58086 GCF_040322295.1 Mesorhizobium sp. M0159 | reverse complement strand
ATTAAGATCAAGCAGTACTCCTCTAGCGCAGTAGTGCTCGTGGGCTCGGTGATTGTTGGGCATTAGGGCAGTAGGGCAGTAGGTGTCTATTCAGCCGACAGCTTGCGGATCAGAAGCCGCAAGAGCTTTCCTACGCTCTCGCTGTGGGGCATCAATGACTCGACCGCCTCGCGAGAGGTAATTCCAACCCTTTGCGCGATTAAAAGGTGTGTCTCCAGTTCCTTGAGTGATCCCTGGGCGATCCTGAGAAACTGCTGGTAGGAAGCTCGGCTTTCTCCGCCGTAACCCTCGGCGATGTTGGCGGGCACCGACGTTGCTGCCCGACGCACCTGACTCGTCAGCCCGTAGATCTCGTCTTTCGGCCAAGTCCTTGTTACTTGGTAGATTGCAACTGTTAGGTCCATGGCTTGCTGCCAAACGATCAGATCCCTGTACGATGCGATCTTGTCCGTCATCCTTGCCCTACTGCCCTACTGCCATATTGCCCTACTCCCCTACTCCCCTACTCCCCTACTCCCCTACTCCCCTACTCCCCTACTACACATTCAGCAGCAAATACTCCCTCTCCCACGGGCTGATCACTTCCATGAAGGTCTCGAATTCCGCTCGCTTGATCGCCGCATAGGTGGCGGCAAATGACTTGCCGAGCAGCGCGCCGAGTTCTTCGTCAGCCTCGAACAGGTCGACGGCTTCGAGCAGGCTGCGCGGCAGGTCGATCTGGTCCTCGTTGGCGGTCGTCAGAACCGGCGGCTCGGCCTTGATCTTGTTGGTCATGCCGATCAGTCCGCAGGCAAGCGATGCCGCCAGCGCCAGATAGGGGTTGGCGTCGGAGGAGGGGATGCGGTTTTCGACGCGCCGCGCCGCCGGGTCGGAGCGGGGCACGCGGAAGGCCGTGGTGCGGTTGTCGTAGCCCCATTTGTTGTTGACCGGCGCCGAGGCCGACTGCGTCAGCCGCCGGTAGGAATTGACGTAGGGCGCAAACATCACCAGCGCGTTCGGCACATGTTTCTGCATGCCGCCGATGAAATGGAAGAAGGCCTCGGTCTCCGAGCCGTCCTCCGCCGAAAAAACGTTCTTGCCGGTCTTCTTGTCGATGATCGACTGATGGATATGCATGGCCGAACCGGGCTGCCCTTGGATCGGCTTGGCCATAAACGTGGCGTAGATCTCGTGCTTGAGCGCCGCCTCGCGGATGGTTCGCTTGAACATGAACACCTGGTCGGCGAGCTCGATCGGATCGCCGTGACGCAGATTGATTTCGAGCTGGCCGGCGCCCTCCTCGTGGATCAGCGTGTCGATCTCCAGACCCTGGCTTTCGGAGAAATGGTAGATGTCGTCGATCAATTCGTCGAATTCGTTAACCCCGGCGATCGAATAGCCGGCGCCGCCGCCGATCGGCCGTCCCGATCGACCTACTGGCGGGGTCAGCGGATAGTCCGGATCGGGGTTCTTGCGCACCAGGTAGAACTCGATCTCGGGTGCCACGACCGGCCTCAGCCCACGCTTGTCATAGGCGGCAAGCACGCGCTTCAGCACGTTGCGCGGCGTGAACTCGACCGAGCGGCCGTCCTGGTGGACGAGGTCGCAGATAACCGCCGCGGTAGGGTCCTCCTCCCACGGCACCACCGTCAGCGTCGAGAGGTCAGGCATCAGCTTGAGGTCGCCGTCGTCCTCCGGATAGTGGAAGCCGTTGCCGTCCTCCGGATAGCCGCCGGAAATCGTTGTCATGAACACCGCCGAAGGCAGCGCCAGCGAGGTGTTGGAGGTGAACTTCTTCGATGGCATCATCTTGCCGCGCGCAACCCCCGCCTGGTCGGGTGTGATGCATTCGATATCTTCGATGCCGCGCCATTCCAGCCAGGCGCTGACTTCCTTCCAGTTCTTGACGCCACGTTGGTTTTTCACGAAGGCAGGCGTGCGGGCGCGTCCTCCGCGGCTCGACGGACGGACTTCCTTTTTTGCAGGCGGCATCAATCACCAGATTTGTTGCAGATTGTGGAGTATAGCCGTTGCCGACGACGAAAGGGAAGGGGAGCCGGCTGGCGTGCGCCTCGATAACCGGGGGAACACAACGACTTCCGGATAAAAGCCTCCTGGTCTAGGGTCGGCCTCCCGCAACGCTGCAATTAATGGTCCCCATGCAACACAGCCGCAAACTGACGACGATCGGCTTCGACGCCGATGACACGCTGTGGCAGAACGAACAGTTCTTCCGCGTGACCGAGAAGCGCTTTGCCGCACTGCTCGCCGATCAAGCCGAGGAGGACCGGATTTCAGCAAGATTGCTGGAGGCCGAGAAGCGCAACCTCGCGGTCTACGGCTTCGGCATCAAGGGGTTCACGCTGTCGATGATCGAGACGGCGATCGAGGTCACCAACGGCCAGGTGCGGGCCTCGACTATCGCCGAAATTCTCGCCGCGGGCCGCGAGATGCTCAGCCATCCGATCGAGCCGCTTCCGCATGCGCGCGAAACCGTGGAAAAGCTGGCCGGCGCCTACCGCCTGGTGCTGATCACCAAGGGCGACCTGTTCGACCAGGAACGCAAGCTCGCGCAATCCGGGCTGGGCGAGCTGTTTGATGCCGTCGAGATCGTCAGCGACAAGAGCGCGGCCACCTATAGCCGCATCTTCAGCCGCCACGGCGACGGCCCGGAAAAGGGCATGATGGTCGGCAACTCGCTCAAATCGGACGTCGTGCCGGCCATCGAAGCCGGCAGTTGGGGCATCCACGTTCCGCATGATCTGACCTGGGTGCTGGAACATGTCGAGCCGCCGGTCTCGGCACCACGCTTTCGCCAGATAGCCAATCTCGGTGAACTGCCGGGCTTGATCGAGCGTATCGGCGAGATTGATTGATCAGGTCTGCAGCCGAGGCATCACGGTAGAGGTCAGTTGCGGCCGACCCCGACCAGCCGGTCGATCACCGGCTGCAGCCGTTCGGTGGTGATCGGCTTGACGACCACTGCATCGATGACGCTGGACAGGCCCAGGCTCTCCGGCGTGCCGGTCTTGACTGAAAGCAGGATCACCGACGGAAGCGATCTGCCTGACGCCCTTCGCAGTGCATCGATACCCGACAGCAAGGCGTCGCAGTCCCCATTCTCCGCACCGCCGTCGAGAACGACAGCCCCGGGAATCAGCGCGTGCAAGGCCTTTGCCGCGGTTTCGGGAGTTTCCGAGATCGGTTTGAGGCCGGACCGCTCCACGATTTTTGAAACCACGACGCGGTTGATCGGTGATTTTCCGACCACCAGCACCCGCGAGAAATCCGGGAGCATCCGCGTCTCCATGTCCCGACTGACGAAAGGCAGCTGTTTTGCAGTCTCGATATCGCGATTCGCTGGGCACATGGCGGGGCAGGCCGTTGTTCAATGTTTCAATGCAGGGTTGAAACTCGAGAGGTAATTGGCGTGAGATCACTGCTCATGTCAAGCTCAAATGGCGTATCAGGAGAATATCGCAAGAAACATTAAAATTAAAATTAAGTGCTTTTCTTTGCCGCCGCCCGAAGAAGAAGTTCCCACCACAACCGGGCAGGCTCAGCTAAGTTTGGCTTTGCAGCGCGAACGCACGAACTCGCAGCCGTAGCCGGGTTGACGTAAGGTTGGACGAAGGCGAGTCGGGCCTGTCGCGAGCTTGTCGTATCGCCTCGCCGGACTACCCTTCCTCGTTGGCTAAGCACGTCTCTTTGACCGACGGGAGATGACGATGGAACTAGTGACTCACAAGAAATTCAAAAATGGCCGGTTGATGCCATGGGGAAAGGGTACGGTCGTTACCGGCGCAAAGGGGTTTGTCTACCTTTCCGGAAACACCGCGACGGCCGAGGACTACGATCCGATCGGCAAAAGCGGCGGCGCCGCCATTGGCGATGCAGCGGCACAGTGGCGCGCAATTCTCACCAATATCAAATCAGATCTGGAGGAGCTTGGCAGTGCGCTCGAGCATCTCATCCGGCTGACCTTCTTTGTTAAGGGGCCATTTCCAGATGGCGGCGTGCTGAGCTCGCCCAATTTTCGCTTGGACGTCTTGGACGAATTCTTTGCCGTGCACTGCCCGAAGCACTGCAGCTACAACAACCCGCCGCCCTCGGAAGTTATTGGCGTTGCAGCGCTTGCGCAGCCTGATCTTGTCATTGAAATCGTTGCATTAGCGGCTCTGCCGAATTAGGCAAAGCCGCGGCGTGCAAGGTGCGATAGCATGCGCTCAAAAGAGGCGCGGTGCTATCGAGTTTGTCTGTCGTGGCTCCGCTGTGTGACGATGACCGGGATCAGCAGATCGCCCCAGTTGCCGTCGCCGCCATGGTGCCGTGCCGAGCGCACCAGTTCGACCGAGACGCCTGCCTCGACCGCCTTCATCACCGACTGATTGAGCCTGTGCAGATCGTTCGCCAGCATGCGGATGGTCGCCTGCTGGTCGACATTCATGCTGGTGGCCTGCTCTTCGGCCCGTTCCTTGACGCGGCTTATCGAAGCCATTGGTCTTCTCCCTGTGTTGCCATGCCTGTTGTGTTGCCATGCCCGTTTGGGCGTTCACTCTGTTTGTCTGCTATTCCGCCGCCGGCCTGAATTGGGCGCGCTCGGTCGATCCCTGCATGGCCGTGGTCGAAGACTGGCCACCGGTGATCGCCATCGAGACGGCATCGAAATAGCCGGTGCCGACCTCGCGCTGGTGCTTGGTGGCGGTATAGCCATTGGCTTCCGCGGCGAATTCCGCCTGCTGCAGTTCCGAATAGGCGGCCATCTGCCGCTCCTTGTAGCCGCGGGCGAGCTCGAACATGCCGAAATTGAGCTGGTGGAAACCGGCCAGCGTAATGAACTGGAACTTGTAACCGATGGCGCCGAGTTCCTTCTGGAACTTCGCGATCATTGCGTCGTCGAGATTCTTCTTCCAGTTGAAAGACGGCGAGCAATTATAGGCAAGCAGCTTGCCTGGATGATGCTTGCGCACGCCTTCGGCAAACGTCCTGGCCTGCGCCAGATCGGGCTTGGAAGTCTCGCACCAGATCAGGTCCGCATAGGGCGCATAGGCGACGGCGCGGGCGATGCAGGGCTCGATGCCGTTGCTGACACGATAGAAGCCCTCCGCGGTGCGGCCGGCGCCATAATCGACGAAGGGCTGGTCGCGCTCATCGATGTCGGAGGTCAAGAGCTGTGCCGCTTCCGCGTCGGTGCGTGCCACGACCAGCGTCGGCGTACCCATGACGTCGGCGGCAAGCCGCGCCGCGTTGAGGTTGCGGATATGTGCGGCGGTCGGGATCAGCACCTTGCCGCCAAGATGGCCGCATTTCTTCTCCGAAGCCAGCTGGTCCTCGTAATGGATGCCGGCCGCACCCGCCTCGATGAACGCCTTCATGATCTCGAAGGCGTTGAGCGGCCCGCCGAAACCGGCTTCCGCGTCGGCGACGATCGGCGCGAACCAGGTGTCGACCGACAGCCCGTTGCCTTCCGAAGTCTCGATCTGGTCGGCGCGCTGTAAGGTGCGGTTTATGCGCTTGACCAGTTCGGGCGCGGCATTTGCGGGATAAAGCGACTGGTCCGGGTACATGGCGGAAGCGGTGTTGGCATCGGCGGCGACCTGCCATCCTGACAGATAGATCGCTTTCAGCCCGGCCCGCACCTGCTGCATCGCCTGGTTGCCCGACATGGCACCCAGCGCGTTGACGAAATCCTCTTCATGGATGAGCTGCCACAGCCGGTTTGCCCCCATTTCGGCGAGGCTCTGCCGGATCTGCACCGAGCCGCGCAGCCGCTTCACGTCGTCCGGTGAATAGGGCCTTTCGATGCCATCAAAGCGGCCTTGCGGCGCCGACGGGACGAGGTTGTAAAAGTCGGTCATTGATCACTCCAGGCGGTTTTGATGCCGGTTTAGGAAGGCGTCGCAGAGGGAAAATATGTGCGCCATATGTGTGACACCATTTACACGTCGGCACGACGCAAGCGAGGTAAACCTCCGGATCAGTCATAAAATAAGGGAAAACCTGTGTTGTGTTTGACTGATGAGAGCTGTAAATCTGTCATGGTTGTAAAGACAGCCATGCCATCGGCGGATGTAAAATTCTGTCAAGGAAACTCGATTGGCCGACCACAAAATCTTTGCCGGGCCGCGCATTCGTCGCATCCGCAACGCCAAGGGGCTGACCCAGACGGCGATGGCCGAAGGGCTCGGCATCTCGCCGTCCTATCTCAATCTTATCGAGCGCAACCAGCGGCCGCTGACGGTGCAACTGATCCTGAGGCTGGCATCCGTCTACAAGGTTGACCCGCACGAACTGCAGGGCGAGGCGCGGGGATCGGTCGCCGATTTGAAGGAAGTGTTTTCAGATCCGTTGCTGGCCGGCGAACTGCCGGGCGACCAGGAACTCATCGAGCTTGCCGAGGCGGCGCCCAACGCTTCCGCCGCTGTGATAAAACTGTTTCGCGCCTATCGCGAGCAGGCCGAGCGATTATCGGATCTCAACGAGCTGCTCGCGCGTGAGGGCAAGGCCACCGCACTCTCCGGTGCCCGGCTGCCGATCGACGAGGTGCATGAGATTTTCGAACGCCGGCCGAATCATTTTGCCGCGCTCGAAGAGGAAGCCGAGGCATTCACGTCGGTGCTCGATCCTGGCGACGATCTGTTCAGTGCGTTGAAGGCTTGGCTGCGGCGTGAATTCGGCATCGTCGTTAAGGTACTGCCGGTCGCTACCATGCCCAACTGGCGGCGTCGCTATGACCGTCACTCGCAACGCCTGTTCCTGTCCGAGCGCCTGTCGCCATTCGATCAGCTGCGCGAGGTGGCTATGGAGGCCTGCCTGATCCGCATGAGCGTCGCTGTCGCCGCCGAGATCCAGGCGCTGAAGCTGACCACGGACGAAGCCCGCCGGCTGGCGCGTTTCGAGCTCGGCCGCTATGCCGCGCACGCTCTGATGATGCCCTATCAGCCTTTTCACGCCGCTGCGGTCCGCACCCGCTACGATATAGACATGTTGCGGTCGCGCTTCGGCGTTTCCTTCGAGCAGGCGGCGAACCGGCTGACCACGCTGCAGCGGCCGGGTGCGTCGGGTGTGCCGTTCTTCATGCTCGAGGTCGACAGTGCCGGCAATCGGTTCCGCAAGGCGGGCAGCCACGGCTTTCCGCAAAGCCGCTTCGGCGGCGGCTGTCCGAAGCTGCCGGTCCATGCCGCCTTCGCCCAGCCCGGCCAGATCCTGGTCGAGGCAGTGGAAATGCCCGACGGTGCGGCGTTCCTCTGCATGGCCCGCACGCTCGAAGGGCCGCAGGGCTCGTTTGCCGAGCGCCCGCGGCGCACGGCGCTGTTGCTCGGCTGCGACATCGGTTTTCGCGACGAGGTCGTCTATGGAGCGGCATTGCCGGGGCCGGCCGCCATCGGCAAGACCGGACAGAACGCCGCCGTGCCGGCGACACCGGTCGGCCCTGCCTGCCGGCTGTGCGAACGCATCGGCTGCCTCGCCCGCGCCGAGCCACCCGTTACACGTCCGCTCGGCCTCGACGAGATGGTCACGGGACTGTCGGCGTTCGATTTCCAGTGATTCGGCTCCAGCAATATTGCGGCTGAATCTTCGACCAAAGGACCTCATCTGTTCCTGCGGCCGCAACCAGTAAGCTGGTTCGCGGTTGCCGGCCAAAATATTGGTTCAGCAAAAATATTGATTCAGCCGAATATTGATTCAGCATTGACGGTACGGTATCAAAAAAAGAACTGCGAAACGGTCGGGGGATCAATGATGGGCAGGACAGTTTTTTGGCTTGGCTTGGCGCTCGCGTTTTCGGCCGATCCCGCATTGGCTGAAAAGTCCTCGGATTTCTTCAATTCCTATCAACACTACAATGATGCCGGCAAGGCGTTCCTGGACAAGATCGATCCGAAGACCGGCGCGATAAATCTTGCCGAAGGCATCCATCTCGACCTCAAGGACAAGTTCTATTTTCTGGACAAGAAGGACACGCTCTCCGTCCTCACCGAAGCCTGGGGCAATCCGCCCGACTCTGGTTCCGATGCCCTCGGCATGATCTTTCCAGTCTCCCATGATCCCATTGCCGACAACAATTGGGGGATAGAACTGCGCTGGGAAAAGATCGGTTACGTCGACGACAGCGACGCCGCGTCCATCGATTACAATGAACTGCTGCGCAACATGCAGTCAGACACTCTGTCCGGCAACGATCAGAGGGTAAAGGATGGCTATGCGCCCATTACGCTGATCGGCTGGGCGTCGCCGCCGGTTTATGACGCGGCCCACAAGCGCCTGCACTGGGCCAAGGAGCTGCAATTTGGCAACGATGCCGCCCATACGCTCAACTACGACGTCCGTTTCCTTGGCAGGGAGGGCGTCTTCGTGATGAGCTATATCGCGACGGTGGAACAATTGCCGGAGATAAGGCAAAGCCTGGATGAAGTGCTTGGCCTCGCGGACTTCAATACCGGCAAGACATACGCCGATTTCGTGCCGGGCGTAGATACGGTTGCGGCGATTGGCGTCGGTGGCCTGATTGCCGGCAAGCTGGCGGCGAAAGCAGGTTTTCTGGTCGTGGCGCTGATCGCGCTGAAAAAGTTTGGCCTGCTCCTGCTGATTCCGCTGGCCGGTCTCTGGCGTTTTATCCGCGGCAACAAGAGCACCTCGTAACGCATCATCGACAAGTCGCCTCGGATCATCGCCGGGCGAGGGGCGAGGCGCCCTCATCAGTGCGCCAAACGGAACATCTAACTGGATCACGCCCGGCCTTCTGCTTTGCGTTACGCGAATTAGGCACGTCTCTGTCGTCCATTGCACATCGTGCTGCTCCGAATTCGCCGACAGTCGTACCCATGACCGATACCGCATCATCTCCGGTTGCCGCTTCGCCGATCGTGTCGCCGCAAGGGGAACGCGTCGGTTTCCTGCTGGTATTCCTGTCGGCGTTGATGTGGAGCTTCGGCGGCAGCATTGCGCGCTTCATCGACAACGCCGACAGCTGGACGGTGGTGTTCTGGCGCTCGGTCTGGGCCGCCGCCTTCCTGCTCTGCTTCATGGTCTGGCGCGACGGCTGGCGTGGCACGCTGAAGCTGTTTCGCGGCATGGGCCTGGCCGGCCTTGCGGTGGCGTTCTGCTTCGCCACGGCGTCGACCTCTTTCGTCGTGGCGCTTGCCTATACCACCGTCGCCAACATCCTGTTGATGCAGGCCGGCGTGCCGCTTCTGGCGGCGCTGTTTGCCTGGGCGCTGTTTCGCGAACGGGTGGCGGTGGCGACCTGGGTGGCGATCGCCGCCGTCATTGTCGGCGTCGCCATCATGGTGTCGGAATCGCTCGATGGCGCGGTGTCGCCGATCGGCGACGGGCTGGCGCTGCTCATCGCCGTCATGTTCTCGATCGCCACCGTCATCACGCGCCGCTTTGCCCATGTGCGCATGACGCCGGCGACCTGCCTCGGCACGATGCTGGCGGCCGCCTTTGCGGCATCGCAGGCGTCGGCGCTGGGCGTCTCCAGTCACGATATGGGCTTCCTCTTTGCCTTTGGCGTGATCAATCTGGGACTCGGTCTCGCCTTCTTCGCCACCGGAGCCCGGCTTGTTCCGGCCGCCGTCGCGGCGCTGCTCGGCACGTTCGAACCGATCCTTGGCCCGATCTGGGTCTGGCTCATCCATTCCGAGGTGCCGTCGGCGCGCACCATCGTCGGCGGTGCGGTCGTGGTCACCGCGCTGCTCGTCCATATCGGGCTCGAGTTCAAGCGTCAGACGCGGCCCGCGCGAGCGGGCGTCACCGGTGTGCCGTCACCTAATTGATGCAGTGCGCGCGTCAAAGCGAGATGAACCATTGACAACGTTGCAGCCGCGCGGGCAGGCTGCGATCATGGCAACAACAAGACAGGCGTATCTTGCCAAGTCTCCATGCCGGCCGCATCGAGGCCGGACAATATCGTCGTCTCCCTGCCCGCGCCGTAGCGAAAGCTTCCGACGGCGTCGGAACACCACCAACGCCACGCCAGGTCTTCGCTGTCGGCTCGCCGCCGAACGATAATGGCGCCGGCAATTCGCGCTTGTCGCCTGCCTGCAAGCCCAATACCTTGAAGCAAATGCCCAGCCGCGCGGACGCCGCGACGAGCTGGCTACGGAACACTCATCAAAGGAGAATAGCATGACCCGCAAAGCGCTCTGGCTTTCGGCGACTTCGGCGTTTCTGGCAGTTTTCACCTTGGGCGCACATGCCGAGGATCGCGTCGTCAACGTCTTCAACTGGTCGGACTATATCGACAGTTCGATCATCGACGACTTCACCAAGGAAACCGGCATCAAGGTCGTCTACGACACTTTCGATTCCAACGAGATCCTGGAAACGAAACTGCTCGCCGGCGGCAGCGGCTACGATGTCGTCGTGCCCAGCGGCAATTTCCTTGCACGCCAGATCCAGGCGGGTGTGTTCCAGAAGCTCGACAAGTCGAAACTGCCGAACATTTCAAATATGTGGGACACGGTCATGGAACGGACCGCCAAATATGATCCCGGCAACGAATATTCGATCAACTACATGTGGGGTACGGTTGGCATCGGCTACAACATCAAGGAGGTGCAGGCAGCGCTCGGCACCGACAAGATCGACAGCTGGGACGTGTTCTTCAATCCCGAAAGCCTGGCCAAATTGAAGGACTGCGGCGTCTATGTGCTGGATTCGCCGGCCGACATCATACCGGCGGCACTGAAATATCTGGGCCTCGATCCGAACAGCACGTCGCCCGATGAGATTGCCAAGGCCGAAGAAACCTTGCTGAAGGTCCGGCCCTATATCCGCAAGTTCCACTCTTCCGAATACATCAACGCCCTTGCCAATGGCGACATCTGCCTGGCGGTCGGCTGGTCGGGTGACGTCTTCCAGGCCCGCAACCGCGCCGACGAAGCCAAGCAGGGCGTCGAGATCGGCTACTCCGTGCCGAAGGAAGGTGCCCAGATGTGGTTCGACCAGATGGCGATCCCGGCCGATGCGCCGCATGTCGCCGAAGCCCATGAGTTCCTGAACTACATGATGAAGCCCGAAGTGATCGCCAAATCGTCGAACTATGTGCTCTATGCCAACGGCAACAAGGCTTCGCAGCAGTTCATCGACAAGGCGATCCTGGAAGATCCGGCGATCTATCCGGATGCAGCCACCTTGCAGAAGCTCTACACCGTATCGCCTTACGATCCCAAGACCCAGCGCATCATCACTCGCACCTGGACCAAGATCGTCACCGGCCAATAGCAATCTGACCAGGCCCCGGCAGCCGTTGCCGGGGCCGCTTTCTCATGGGGCAAGCAGCAGGACGGAGTGGGACATGAAATCGCTTGGCAGCATCCGCAGGGATTTTGCGCCATGGAACGATCCGAACGCCAAGCCATACATCCAGTTCGACAACGTCACCAAGAAATTCGGTGAGTTCACAGCGGTCAACAACCTGTCGCTGACCATTTTCGAACGCGAATTCTTTGCCTTGCTGGGGGCCTCAGGCTGCGGGAAATCGACACTGCTTAGGATGCTTGCCGGCTTCGAGGAGCCGACCGCCGGCCGCATCCTGCTCGATGGCCAGGATCTGCGCGGCATTCCGCCCTACCGGCGGCCGGTCAACATGATGTTCCAGTCCTACGCCTTGTTTCCGCACATGACGGTCGAGAACAACATCGCCTTCGGCCTCAAGCAGGAAGGCATGGCCAAGGCCGACATCGACAAGCGCGTCGCCGAGATGCTGAAGCTGGTCAAGCTCGAGCAGTTCGCCAAGCGCAAGCCGCACCAATTGTCGGGCGGCCAGCGCCAGCGCGTCGCGCTCGCGCGCTCGGTGGCCAAGCGGCCGAAAGTCCTGCTGCTCGACGAGCCGCTTGGTGCGCTGGACAAGAAGCTGCGCGAGGAAACCCAGTTCGAGCTGATGGACCTGCAGCAGAACCTCGGCCTCACCTTCGTCGTCGTCACCCATGATCAGGAAGAGGCGATGACGATGGCTGACCGCATCGCCATCATCGACAAGGGCGAGGTGATGCAGGTGGCGACGCCGGCCGAGGTCTACGAGGCGCCGGGTTCCCGCTTCGTCGCCGGCTTCGTCGGCAATGTGAATATGTTCGACGGCAAGATCGCGGCTGGCGAGGCCGGCAGCGCGAGCATCGATGCCGGCAACGGCATCACCATCCGGACCGAAAATGCCGGCAGTGCCGCCGCCGGAACATCCGTCACCTTCGCCATCAGGCCGGAGAAGATCAAGGTGTCCTCCACGAAACCGGCCGGTGCCGTCAACGCCATCGAGGGCGAGGTCTACGACATAGCCTATCTCGGCGACATGACCGTCTATCACGTCAGGCTGGACGACGGTCAGGTGGTGCGGGCGAGCACCATGAACGCGGCACGCCTCACCGAGGACCCATTGACCTGGAACGACCGCGCCTGGGTTTCTTTCCGCCCCGACGCCGGCGTCGTCCTGGCACGGTAGGGACTGATCATGTCCGCTGTCACCGCCGCAACAAGCTCTCCGGCAAGCGCTGCCGGCAAATCCGCCTTGGTCAGGCTGGGAGCGGCCTTCGTTAGCCGGCTCGTCATCATCGTCCCCTACCTCTGGCTGCTGTTCTTCTTTCTCGTCCCTTTCATCATCGTCTTCAAGATTTCGCTGTCGCAGACTGCGATCGCCATGCCGCCCTACACGCCGGTGCTCGATTTCCGCGGCGGCATTTCCGGGTTTATCTCGGAATTCGGCGCGCTCAATTTCGACAACTATACCTGGCTGACGCAGGATGCGCTTTACTTCAATGCCTATGTGACGAGCGTCATCGTCGCCGCCATCTCGACGGTCCTGACATTGCTGGTCGGCTATCCCATTGCCTATGGCATGGCACGCGCTCCGGCGACGATTCGCCCGACCTTGCTGATGCTGGTGATCCTGCCGTTCTGGACCTCGTTCCTGATCCGTGTCTACGCCTGGATTGGCATCCTCAAGCCCGAGGGCCTGCTCAACCAGCTGCTGCTCGCCACCGGCATCATCAGCCAGCCGCTGATCATCCTCAACACCTATACGGCGATCTTCATCGGCATCGTTTACTCCTATCTGCCGTTCATGGTGCTGCCGCTCTATTCGTCCTTGGAGAAAATGGACCATTCTCTGATCGAGGCGGCCAAGGATCTCGGCTGCCCGCCGACCAGCGCCTTCTGGAAGATCACCTTTCCGCTGTCGCTGCCCGGCGTCATCGCCGGCTGCCTCCTGGTGTTCATTCCTGCCGTCGGCGAGTTCGTCATCCCCGACCTGCTCGGCGGCTCGCAGACGCTGATGATCGGCAGGACGCTGTGGAACGAGTTCTTCGCCAACCGCGACTGGCCAGTGTCGTCCGCGGTTGCCGTCATCTTGCTGCTGCTGCTGATCGTGCCGATCATGCTCTTCCAGCGAGCCCAGGCGCGCGCCCAGGAGCAGGACCAATGAATGCGACCTGGAGCCGCTTCAACATCACTTCGATCGTGCTCGGCTTTGCCTTTCTTTACCTGCCGATCGTCCTGCTCGTTGTGTTCTCTTTCAACGAGTCGAAGCTGGTCACCGTCTGGGGCGGCTTTTCGACGAAATGGTATGTGTCGCTGTTCCACAATCGGGGTCTGATGGACGCCACCTGGGTGACGGCCCGCGTCGGCGTCATCTCGGCCACGGTGGCGACCGTGCTCGGCACGCTGGCGGCGCTCACCTTGACACGCTACACGCGCTTTCGCGGCCGGCTGCTGTTTTCGGGCATGGTGTTTGCGCCGCTGGTCATGCCGGAAGTCATCACCGGCCTGTCGCTATTGCTGCTCTTCGTCGCCGTCGGCCTCGACCGCGGCTTTCTGACGGTGACGCTTGCCCACACCACGCTTACCATGTGCTTCGTGGCGGTGGTGGTTCAGTCGCGCCTGATCACTTTCGATCGTTCGCTGGAAGAGGCCGCGATGGATCTCGGTGCGCCACCGGTGAAGACCTTCTTCCAGATCACGCTGCCGGTTATCATGCCGGCTATCGTCTCCGGCTGGATGCTGGCCTTCACGCTGTCGCTCGATGATTTGGTTATTGCCAGCTTCACCTCGGGACCCGGCGCCACGACGCTGCCGATGAAGATCTACAGCCAGGTCCGCCTTGGCGTGACGCCGGAAATCAACGCAGCCTGCACCATCTTGATCGCGGTCGTCGCAGTTGGCGTGATCATCGCTTCGCTCGCCAACAAACGCCGCGAGGTGCAGCGCCAGCGCGACGAGCAGGCCGCGCAGCGAGGTTGAAGGCTCGCTACTCTCCCGAAACGCCGCGGCTTATCGGCGAGATGAACGGCGTGCTCCACGTGCCGCCGACGAAGAACGACGACTGCTTGGGCGGCTGGCCATTCGTCTGCGTGGCAGCCTGGCTCGGCTGGACGATGCCGCCGGACAGCGCCAGCCCGCGTCCGGCATAGGATGCGATGCCGGAAAGCCAGATCTTGTATTGCGCGGAATTCACCTCGGCCTTGTCGATACGCGCCACGCCGTTCGAAATGCTCGCCTTGAGCTCGGCCCCGTCGATCGGCAGCGTTCCGTCCGAGACGTCGTCCAGCGCGAAGAATCCGCCCTGTTCGGTGTGCTTGAGGAACGCCGGCAGGTTAAGCCGGCTCAGCGCACCCGCGCCGAACGTCGCGGACAGCGAGCCATTGGCGTTTTCGAAAATCGAGTCCCAGGTTCTGCCAGGCCCCTTGAGGATGACCGAAACGGTTCCAGTGCCGATCGGCACCAGCCGCGTCATCCCGGCCGCGGTGCCGAAAGCGCCGCCGTCGATATCGGAAGCAAGCAGCCGGATCTCGACTTCCGTGCCGGCGGGCTTGCGGTCGAAACGGACGCTGCTCTGGACGTTGCCGCCAAAGGCGGATGCATCCGAGATGTCGAAGGCGGCAAGGCCGTTCTTGACCTGGGCAGTGGCAGCGACGTCGGCAAGCTGGATGGCGCCGGCGGTGGCATGCGCCGCCGACAGCCTGAGATCGAGATTGATCCGGTCGGCGAAGCTTGTGTCGATTTCGCCCGGGCCGGTGCCGCCGGCGGATGGTACCGGCGTAAAGGCGGAGAGAAATGATCTGAGGTCGAGCGTATCGAAGGCAAGTGTGCCGGAGATCACCGGCAGTGCCTCACCATAGGTGAAGTCCAGCGCACCCATTCCCGGGTTGTTGTCGAGGGTCAGGGCCGTGTTTTCAAATTTGACGCGCCCGGCCGTCGCCGTGATCTTGCTTGAAACCGAGATCGAGCCGATTGCGGCACCGGGCGCGATGCCGGCCTGCGACCATTCGAGCACGCGTCGGAGCGAAGGTGCGGCGAATTTTGCCTGGCCGTCGAAATAGCCGTTCTCCGACATGCTGGCGCGGCCGTCGAACGAAAAACTGGCCGGTGCCGCCTTGAAGGAAAATGTAGCCGGTGCTGTGCCGCCACCAAACAGCACGAGCGGGTTCGGCGATGCGGCGTCGATGGCAACACTTTCGCCGCGCCATATCCCGGTCGCCGACAGCGTCGCATTGCTGTTCATCGCGGCCCAGTTCGCCTGGCCGCTCAGGCTGCTCAATATCTCCTGGTCCTTGCCGCCGATGGCAGCCACTACGCGGCCGTCCCTGAACTCGACTGTGCCGAACGGATCTGTCGGCAGCTTGCCGAGATCCGGCTTGGCGGGATTTGTGTTGATCACCGCGCGGGCAGCATCGATCGAACGCGTAATGCGCCCGCCGCTGGGAATCGCAGGCAGGAAAAACCCGCTCGCGGTACGCTGAACCCGGATCGTCGGTCGTACCAGCCGCGCCGTCGAAAACATCACATCGCCACGCAGCGCCGCCATCGCTGAGAGGTCGACCTCGACCCGTTCGGCCTCGACCACGGGCGGCGCATCCGTCTCTGTCCATTGCGACAGCGTCACGTCGCTCAGGATCGCCCGGAAATTCGGCCAGACCTCGATACGCGGCGCGCCGTCGATGGTGACCCGGAAACCGCTCCACGCGCTCATTTCCCACGCGATACGGTCGCGTACGATGCGGGTCGAGGCGATCAACGGCAAGGCTGCGACAACCAGCGCGATGACGATGACGGCTGCGCCGATCGCCCATATTCCGCGTCGGATCAAAGGTGATGGCATATCGCCCCGTATGCTTCCATTCCGACAAAATCGCCCGACGGGTGTAACCGACGGCTGACGCATTTCAAGTCTTTATGGCCCGGCGATGGCATTTGCGCACACCCTGACCGGCGCGGTCCAACAAAATCTTGCTCTGCTGCATCGCGATATGCATAAGCGATGCCAATGCATGTCGCCCAAAGTGCGCAGCGGTTTTGGGATAAACGACATGCATAAAGACAAAAGTTTAAAGCGCGTCGCGTGAATCTCTTCAAACGTGACGTGCTTTAAGGAGGAACAATGATGGCTGACGACGCACCGCTCTGGATCCCGACGCAAGAGCAGATCGACGCAGCGCCGATGACCGCCTTCATGAACACCGCGGCGAACATGGCCGGCAAGGTTTTCTCCTCCTATGCCGACCTGCATCGCTGGTCGATCGATGATCGCGAGACCTTCTGGAGCCTGGTCTGGGACTTTTGTGGCATCGTCGGCGACAAGGGCGAACGCGTGCTGGTCGATGGCAACAAGATGCCCGGCGCGACCTTCTTTCCTGAGGCAAAGCTGAATTTCGCCGAGAATCTCCTCAAGAAAACCGGGCTTGGCGACGCAATCGTCTTTCGCGGCGAGGACAAGGTCGAGCGGCGGCTGTCCTGGAACGAGCTGCATGCGCTGACCTCGCGGCTGCAGCGGCTTTTCCTGTCGCTCAAGGTGAAGAAGGGCGACCGCATCGCCGCGATGATGCCCAACATGCCGGAGACCGTTGCTGCGATGCTGGCGGCCGCCTCGATCGGCGCGGTCTGGTCGTCCTGCTCCCCAGATTTCGGCGAGCAGGGGGTTCTCGACCGGTTCGGCCAGATCGAGCCTGTCGTGTTCATCGCGCCGGACGGCTACTGGTACAATGGCAAGGCGATCGAAGTCGCCGACAAGATCGCGGCCGTGGCGGGCAAGCTCGCCACCGTCCGCAAAGTCCTCATTGTCGACTATCTCGGCACCTCGCTCGACGTCGCCGCGACCATCGGCAAGGCGGCTGCGCTGGAAGAGGCGCTGTCACCCTTTGCCGCAAGGCCTGTCGCCTACGAAAGGCTGCCGTTTTCGCATCCGCTGTACATCCTGTTTTCATCGGGCACGACCGGCATTCCCAAATGCATTGTCCATTCGGCCGGCGGAACGCTGATCCAGCACGTCAAGGAAGAACGGCTGCATGCCGGCCTGCTCGACGGCGACCGCTTCTTCTACTTCACCACCTGCGGCTGGATGATGTGGAACTGGCTGGTGTCGGGCTTGGCATCGGGCACCACCTTGCTGCTCTACGACGGCTCGCCGTTCTACCCGGACGGCAATGCGCTGTTCGACTTCGCCGATGCCGAAAAGATGACCTATTTCGGCACCTCGGCCAAATTCATCGATTCCGTGCGCAAGGCCGGCCTGAAGCCGATCCGCACGCATGATCTTTCCAGCGTGCGCACCATCTCATCGACCGGCTCGCCGCTATCGCCGGAAGATTTCCGCTTCGTCTATGAAGGCATCAAGAAGGACGTGCATCTGGCTTCGATTTCCGGCGGCACCGATATCGTCTCCTGCTTCGTGCTCGGCGTGCCGATCGAACCGGTATGGACCGGCGAGATCCAAGGGCCCGGGCTCGGCCTTGCCGTCGATGTCTGGGACGATGACGGCCGCCCGCTCCGCCAGGAGAAGGGCGAGCTCGTCTGCACCAAGACGTTTCCGGCGATGCCGATCGGCTTCTGGAACGACCCTGACGGCAGGAAATACAAGGCCGCCTATTTCGAACGTTTCGACGATGTCTGGTGCCACGGCGATTTCGCCGAATGGACCGTCCATGGTGGCCTGATCATCCATGGCCGTTCCGACGCCACGCTCAATCCGGGCGGTGTCAGGATCGGCACGGCGGAGATCTACAATCAGGTCGAGCAGATGCCGGAAATCCTCGAAGCGCTGTGCATCGGCCAGGATTTCGACAATGACGTGCGTGTCGTGCTGTTCGTGCGGCTGGCGGCCGGCGTTGAGCTCGATGCCGAGCTGGAAAAGCGCATCCGCGCGAAAATCCGCACCGGGGCGAGCCCGCGCCACGTGCCGGCCAAGATCGTCGCCGTCAGCGATATTCCGCGAACCAAATCGGGCAAGATCACCGAGCTCGCGGTACGCGATATGGTGCACGGCCGCGCCATCAAGAACAAGGAAGCGCTCGCCAATCCCGAAGCGCTCGAGCTGTTCCGCAACCTGCCGCAGCTTGCCGACTGACCCTGGGATCCAAGGTGGGAGCCGTTTTGAGGTCAGGTATAGTTAACAAATTATCTCTTCGGAATTTACCTAGATTTCATGAGTGGTACACATTGGTAAATTTTCCGGCGTGCCGGTAAGGATTTGTTAAGGCCCGGCATCAATAGTCGTGCGTAACTTGAGGGAGAAATCCCGTTCCTCTTAGCCCCGAGAGGATCTGATTCGCTCAAGCCCCGTTGTGACAGCAATTCCAATTTCTCAAGGCGTCCTGTTGGACGCCTTTTTTCTTTGCGCAACCATAGCTAACCGGCGAGCACGCGGGTCGAGGGAAAGGCGACTTCGACCAGGGTTCCCTCGCCGGGCGTCGAGTTGATGGTGAACCGGGCCCGGTTCGCTTCGACCATCGCCTTGGTCAGCGGCAGCCCAAGACCCGTGCCGTCGCCACGGCCGCGCTTCAGCGCATTGATCTGCTTGAACGGCTTCAGCGCCTGCTCGATCTCGGACTGGCTCATGCCGATGCCGGTATCGCGCACGCGCATGACGACATCGCCGGAGAGCTCGTAAGCCGTCGACACGATCACCTGGCCGCCAGCCTGCGTGTAGCGGACGGCGTTCGACAGGATGTTGAGCGCGATCTGCCGCACGCTGCGCAGATCGGCCACCACTTCCGGCAGCCGCGAGGCGAAGCTGGAGCGGATGATGACGCGTTCCCGGTTGGCTTGCGGCTGCATCATCGCCACGGTTTCGGCCAGCGTGTCGTTAAGCGACACCGCCTCATAGGCCATCTCCTGCTGGCCGGCCTCGATTTTCGAAATGTCGAGCAGGTCGTTGACCAGATCGAGCACGTGGTTGCCCGAACGGTTGATGTCGCGCAGATAGTCGCGATAGCGGTCATTGGCCACCGGCCCGAATTTCTCGTCGACCATCAGCTCGGAAAAGCCGATTATGGCGTTGAGCGGCGTGCGGATCTCGTGGCTGATGCGGGCCAGAAAATCGGTCTTCTGCGACGAGGCGCGTTCGGCGACCGCGCGCGCCTGGGTCAAGTCCTCTTCGGCCCGCTTCCACTGGGTGATATCGCGCACCACCGCACAGAAGCCGCTGTCGTTGGGCAGCCTGCCGATGGTCATGAACAGCGGAATGAAACGCCCCTGCGCCTCGCGCCCGATCACCTCGCGGCCATCGTTCATCACGCTTGCAACGCCGGGCTCCGACAACCCCTCGAGATAGTCACGCGCCGCGCGCTGGCTTTCGATCGCAAACAGCGAGACGAACGGTTTGCCGGTCACCTCGTCGCTGTCGAAGCCGAACAGCGCTTCCGCCGGACGGCTAATTGAACGGATCGTTCCGTTACGGCCGATCAGCACGACGCCGTCGGTGGCGGTGTCGATGATGGTGCGCATTTCGGCAATGCGTGCCTTGAGCTCGGAAACATCCGGCTGCGTTTGGTCTTCGGCGGCGCCATGCGGAATGGCTGCTGCTTCGTCGTCGCCGGAACGGCGTACGACCAGCATCAGCGCCTTGCCGTTACCCCAGGGCACGGAGCGCAAAATCGCGTCGATCGGAAATTCCTGACCGTCGCGCGTCTTCAGCCGCAGAGCGCGGTCGCCGCCGTCGGAACTGCCGTCGTCGGCATAAGGGTCGGCAAACAGCGCGCCGAGCCCGCCGGCCTCGTCCAGGGCATTGAGCGTCGCATAGCCGGTCAAGCCGAGGAATTCGTCGTTCGCGTAATGCAGCTGGTCGCCGGAATGGATAAGCACCGGCACTGGCAGCTTGCCGAGGATCGAGGTATCCGGCCCCTTGTTGTCCTCTCCGGCAAACGCCGACGGCACGAAGCCGTCGAGTTTGAGCGGTGGTGCCTGCAGCCGCGCGATGGGCGGCACCTGGCCGGCAACGTCGGCTGCGGCTGCGCTGTCCTCGGACCAATCCTCGCTGTCCTCGGCGTCACGGAAATCTTCGGCCGTCATGCTGTCGTCGTCGCCATCCCGCGGCGCTTCGGCGACGATCGTTCGACGGTTCGTGCTGGGCTCAATGCCTTCCTGCGCTTCGTCGCTGGGTTCGCGGTCGGCATAGTCGAGCAGCGATCCGGAAACAGGGCGTGTGACGGGTTCGCCGGCTTGCGCCTCTGCTTCCGCCTCATCGGGCTGCTCGCCGTCGAGCCGGGCGAGATCCTTCTGGTCTTCGGCATCGGCCTCGGGCGGTTCGGCGGCAGCCGCCCCGCTTTCCGGACCTTGCGCCGGCATCTCACCCTTGTCCGCCAGCCCGGCTTCTTTCAGCTTTGGCTCGTCGGCCTTGCCGGCTGCCTCGACTTTCTCAACCGGCTTCTGCTTTCCGGCGCTGGGCTGTTCTTCGGCCGGGGTGCTGTCCCTCTTGAGACGCTCGCCAATCTCGCGAAACGCGCTGCGTTCCAGCGTCGACAGGCCCTTGTCGTTGGCCGGCTGCCGGTGCTCGGCCAGCCGGATCACCTTGTCGGCAAAGCGCCGCTCGGGTTTTGGCACGATGGTCAATGCCGGCACTTCGCCCCTGAACGGATCGGCGGGTTTAGGTGTCTCGGGGAGAGGTTCGACGGCTTTCGGCCCGATGGTCGCGGCAGGTTTCTCCTCGGCGACAAGGGCCATGCCGACGGCATCCGGATCGACCACCGCATCGCCGCTCCTGGCCACGCCGAAACCGCGAAAACCTTCGAAAACCCGGCTGCGGCTGTAAACCGGGAGCGCCGCCAGATCGACGGGTATCTTCAGATCGGTGCCGGCGACCGGCCACAGCACGGAGCGGCCGGACCAGGTGTCGCGCCGTTCGAGCAGGCCGGCAATCTCGCCAGAAGCATCGAGGCCATAGGCGGCCGAAACATCCTCGAAGCGACGTCCGATCACGTCGGCTGCAGGCTTGCCGACGAGCTCGGCAAATTCCGGCGACAGGGCGCTGAAATGGCCCTCCGCGTCGGTACGCCAGACGAAACGCATGGGCGCGGCGGTGCGATCGATCGCCGAAGCGCGGTGTTCGGCCGGCGAGGCGGCTTTGGTGGCTTTTGCGGCGCTTTCCGGCGAAGTATCCGGGCTGGCTGGGGTCTCGACTTTGCCGGACACAGCTGCCCCGGGCGAGATCTGCGTGTCGTCGCCGGCATTGAAGTACCAATGGTCATGCTGCGTCGGCGTTTCGCTAGCCGTGCGGTGATCGCCGGCCGCGTCGGCAGGTTCGTGCTCCGCCGATGCCGAGGTTCCTTCCATCGCTGCAAGGTCGATCTCCGCCGCGCCGGTGCTGGTGATTGGCTGCTCGTTGTCCTGGTTCGTTGGCTGGGGAAGATCGCCACCGCTCGGTGCCGCTGCCCCCTCGGTTTCCCCGCCGGCGCGCTCGCCATCGGGGGCCTCGCCGTCAAGCCGGTCCTCGTCGATCACCACCAGCAGGTGCCGCTCTTCCGTCAGCCGGGCAAGGCCCGCGGGATAGGAGCTGGACCCACCCGGAACCAGGCGCTTGACGATGCGGTCGCTCTCGTTCGCCACGTCGGCGACAAGTGCGGCCAGCGTCTCAGGCCGGATGCCGAGCGCCGAAAAGCCGTCCGATGCGGCGTCGATATTGCCCTTGGCATCGACAAAGGCGATGTAGTGGCCGTCTTCCGTAAAGCCACCGATGGCGCGGTCGGCGATCTCGGCCGCGCTGCGCGAGCCGGTCTGCGCCGCCGGCAGCGCCAGCATGATTGCTTCCTCGCCATCGGGCATGGTCACTGCGCTGGCCAGGAAGCCGACCGCGCGGCTGGTCAGGCCAGTCGCCAGCCGGACCGTGATGGCACGGTCGCGGCCGATCTGCGGAAAACCGCTGGTTGCCATGATCTGGCGCCTGGCGATCAGCGGCAAACCTGCCGAGGCGCCGATGATCGCGCCGATGTCGGGATAGCCGAATACCGCTGCGCCGGGGCCGTTGGCCCAGATCACCTGCTCGAGATCTGCCGACAGAATAGCGATCGCGTCGCCTGCGGCGAAGCCCAGGCGGACGGCGTCGAGCACGGCGACATCGAGGAAGGAGTAGTTTTCAGCCGGCATGCGCTTGGCGACCCTCACAGAGCGGGCAATTTGCGGTTAACGCTTTGTTAATAAAAGCCGACGGCGCGAAGGTCCACAAGTCATAGCGTGCAACCAGCGGAATCTCTAGGCGCGTGGTTAACGCCGCGAACCAAATATTTTATGGTGCGATGCAACAAACATGTTGCAATGCACAAAATTTGCCTTTATATTGCCATGATAGATGAACGAGACGGCATTTTGTCAAAGCCGCTGCCGCTGAAAAGGATGGAAAATGTCCAGGACCAAGACTGCTGAAACGATTGAAAACGTTGAATTCCCGAGCTTCGACGCTTCCAAGGCCACCGACCAGATCCGCGCCTTCGCCGAAAAGGGCGTCGAGCAGTCGAAAGAGGCCTATGCAAAGCTGAAGACCGGCGCCGAGGAGACCCAGAAGGCGCTGGAGTCGACCTATGAGACCGCCAAGACCGTTTCCAGCGACCTGTCGCTCAAGACCATCGCCGCCTTGCGTGCCAATGCCGAAGCCGGCTTCTCGCATTTCGAAGCCCTGATCGGCGCCAAGTCGCTGTCGGAAGTCGTCGAGCTGCAGACAGCATTCGTGCGCAAACAGGTCGAATTGACCGTCGAGCAGGCCAAGGACTTCCAGGCGGTTGCTGTCAAGGCGGCCGAGGACGTATCCAAGCCGATCAAGACCGCCTTCGAAAAGGCCGTGAAAGAAATCAAGATCGCCTAATATTTGCGCACAGTTTGACGATGCATCAAAAGGTCGCATTTCGTCAGACAAATAGATGTGCGATATAATTGTTTCAAACGAATACCCGGCGGGTGGAACCTCCTCCCTCTGCTCACCGGGGTGACCAGCCAGCACCTCCTCCCGCTGGCTCGTAACAGGAAAGGCCGGCACCTCCTCCCGCCGGCCTTTTCTTTGTCCGGCGAAAAATGACGCGATGCCGGAGCGATCTTTTGCTTTGCCAAAAGCCTTGAATTAAACTCCGATAGCCCGTATGGACGCATCGCCGAACGACAGAGCGGGTCCCGGAGAATGAACGTTCCGTCTGGATCTCGCTCGGGCAAGCGTGCCGTTGTAGCTCAGATGGTTAGAGCGCCGGATTGTGGATCCGGAGGTCGCTGGTTCGATCCCAGCCAACGGTACCATTCAGCTTTCAGCCAGGTTTCTGACCAATAGCGCCGAGCGTTCACTACGATCCCGTAGCGCTCACCCACGGTCCCGCGCCTGACGCGCGCCGCGCAGGTGATCCACGAGGGCTCTCAGCTTCGGCGCGATATTCCGTCGGCTTGGGAAATAGAGATAGAAACCCGCAAACGGCGGAAAATAGCCGTCCAGGATTGGCACGAGCTCGCCGCGGTCGAGCCAGGGGCGGAATGTATCGGCCATGCCGAACGTGATTCCGGCGCCTGCAACGGCCAGCCGGATCATCAGCCACATGTCGTTGGTAGTGATCTCGGGCGCAACCGCCACGTCGAACTCGCGCCCGTCCTCGCCGAACTCCCACCGATAGGGCGAAACTCCCGGCGCCGGCCGCCAGCCGATACAGCGATGTGCCACAAGCTCGCGCGGATGGGCGGGTGCTCCGAACTTTTCGAGATAGCGCGGGGCGCAGACGGCCATCTGCCGCTGATCGCCCGATACCGGCACGGCAATCATGTCCTGCTCGATCACTTCGCCGAGCCTCACTCCCGCATCATAGCCTTCGGCAACGATGTCGAATTCCTCGTCGGTGACCACAATATCCAGATGCACCTCGGGAAACCTTTCTGCAAAGGACGCCAGCAACGGTCCTGACAGAAAGGCCTCTGCGATAGACGAAACCGCGATCCGCAGGCGGCCGCGCGGGCGGTCCAGCAACTCCGTGGTGGCTTCGATTGCCGCGTTCACGTCGGCGATCGCCGGTGCGACGCTCGCCAGCAGGCGCTCGCCCGCTTCGGTCAGGTTGACGCTGCGTGTCGTGCGCTGCAGCAATGCGATGCCAAGGCGCTGTTCAAGCCTGAGGATGCTCTGGCTGACCGCCGAGCGCGTCACGCCCAGCCGGCCTGCCGCAGCACGAAAATTGCGTTCCTCGGCCACCGCGACGAAGACGGCAATTGCATTGAGATCGATATCCATTGGTTAGTCAAACTTACCATCGAGGTTAACGGCGGGCGGGTTATCGCGACAATGCCACGGCTCTATCTCTGTCGCAACGGCAAGAAGGCTTGATCCTCCCGATCCAAGCCGAAGCCGACCGACAAGGAGATATCCCATGACATCACTCCCTTCCTCCTGGGACCTGGATGGAAAAGTCGCCCTCGTGACCGGCGCGGCACGCGGCATCGGCCGCTGCGCGGCGGAACTGCTGCGGGCGCGGGGCGCCCGGATCGTGGCAAGCGATCTCAGCGACAGCGTACGCGAATTGGAAGCCGAGGATGTGGCAACGCTGGTCGGCGATGTCGCCGACGAGGACCTGGCCAGACGCTCGGTCGAACTCGCCGCGAAGCGCTTCGGACGACTTGACATCGTCGTGAACAATGCCGGTCGCACGCTCAACAAACGACTGACTGAGACCTCGGTCGACGACTATGACCGCATTCTGCAGATCAACGCGCGCGGCAGCTTCGTCACTGCCCGTGCCGCAGTGGAATTGATGGCTGCCGGCGGTAGCGGCGCGATCGTCAATGTCTCGTCGATCTCGGCCGTCGCGGCCTTCGAGACGCAGGCGGCCTATGCCTCCTCCAAGGCGGCTGTCGCACAGCTGACCAAGGTGATCGCGATCGAATACGGGCGCATGGGCATTCGCTGCAACGCCGTTGCCCCTGGCGTGATCGAAACCGACATCATGGAAGGTGTGGTGGAGAATGGCCGGGAGATGCTGCGCAGCTTCGGCGGCGCGCATCCAATCGGCCGGATCGGCCAGCCGCAAGAAGTTGCCGAGGCCATCGCCTTTCTTGCCTCGCCGGCATCCAGCTTCATCACCGGGGCCTTGCTTCTGGTCGATGGCGGCTACACCGCCCAGTGACCCCAAATAAGGCTGACGCACCGCACGCCATCCCTTCACATCGTGAAAATAATCACAGAACCAAAAGGATCATCTCGATGACCATGAACAGAGTTGTTCTGATCACCGGTGCCTCCAGCGGCATCGGTGCTGGCATTGCCCGCGAGCTTGGCATGGCAGGTGCGAAGCTGATGCTCGGCGCACGCCGCACCGACCGCCTTGAAGCGCTTGCGGCCGAAATCGAGGCAGCTGGTGGAACGGTTCGCGTGCGAGCGCTCGACGTCACCAGGAGGGCGGATGTCGCAGCATTCGCCGATGCCGCCCGGGCCGAATGGGGCCAGGTCGATGTCATCGTCAACAATGCGGGCCATGAAGGTCGACGAGTGGGAGCTGATGGTGGACGTCAACATCAAGGGTGTTCTGTACGGCGTCGCGGCGGTTCTGCCCGAGATGACGGCACGCGGCTCCGGTCACATCATCAATATCGGTTCCATTGGCGCACTGGCCGTCTCGCCCACGGCTGCCGTCTATTGCGCAACGAAATACGCTGTCCGCGCGATTTCCGATGGGCTCCGCCAGGAGAGTGACGATATCCGCGTAACCTGCATTCATCCTGGCGTGGTGGAAAGCGAGCTGGCGAACACGATCTCCGACGAAGCCGCCGCCGCCGCCATGAAAACCTGGCGTGCTATTGCCCTGCAACCCGATGCCATCGCCAGGGCAGTGCGCTACGCAATCGAACAGCCCGACGATGTCGACGTCAACGAGATCGTCGTGCGTCCGACGAAGGCGGCGCATTGATGCGATCCACTTTGGCCGCAGTGCTTACGGATATTGCCGTTGCTGTAGCTCCAACCGGCCTGACCCTTCCTGCAACTCCAATCCTTGCGGAGGAACCAATGACGCACCAAGATCATCCCTATGTCGGAATGTGGGTCACCGAGGATCGCCATATCAGGCACGAACTCCTGCCGAACGGCCGTTATGACGAAGCGCGCGGTGACCGCGAGAGCGCCTATCGGGGACGCTATGAAGTGCAGGGCAGCCACATAGAATACTGGGACGATACGGGCTTCACCGCGGATGGTGAGTTCGTCGAAGGCGTCCTCTATCATGCCGGCATGATCCTTTACCGCCAGCGGTAGAGAGCCAACCTGGACAAGCACTTCAGGGTTCCACAAGACGCTATTGCACGCCTTGCATGAGGCGCTCGGCAGTTTGCACCGCAAGCCTCGCCACACCACATATGTCCCAGCAAGCGCGGCGGAAAGAAGCAGGATCGCCGGCAGAGTCGACATTGCAAATGGTTGTCACTATATAGCGGCGGCTTTGACGGCTCGCCTCTTACATGGTGCCGGCGAGAGCGCGGTAAATGTGCTAGTCATTGCGACATCTATTGTGATCTAAAACGGCTTGAAAACCGAAAAAAAGCAAATAGAAACAATAGCGCGGGTCGAACGAGTTTCGTCGAGAGAATCAGTCCTCAAGAACTAGAACGTGCTCCTTGAACCCTCCATTCCCTTCAGCTCTGTGGACCTCGGACAAGTTCGGCTTGCCGGGCGAAGCCGACTCGGTTCGAATGGCAGCACGCATCTTTTCGAAGATGCCGACGTTTATGAATACCAACCGGCATAGCCGCTAGGGAAACAGCAGTATGAGTGAACACGCGATCGAGTTCTTGCGCGGGTGGATTGGCGAAAAAGTCCACTGCCAGCCCTCGCCAGCCAGAATCGAGAAGCAGGCCGAGACCCTCGCCAGGGAATGTGCGGCCAAGGCTGCCGAAGCCGGCATACCCCTGGAGGATATCCAGGAAGAGGTCGGCGACATTCAGGAGCTCATTGCTTCAAGGCTCGAAGAGGCGGCCGAGGCCGATCAGGACGAGCGGAATTCCAACAAGCCTGCCGGCTGACGGACCGCCTCCGGCAAAACTTGCCGGGCAACATTGCCTGTCTGATGCAGTTGCGCGGTCTTATCGCCGCGCAGCTTTGCCAAATCTCTCCTTAAGCCATGTTTTCGGCAACGCCGGCACGAAATTGCCGTCGCGCCCGGTCATGTCGTCATTGGCGACCAGTGCGTTGAGGATGGCTTCCTCCACGCTCTGAATGACGGCGTCGAAGAACGGGTTGATGTCGGCATCCGGTATATAGCCGGCGCTGACCAGCTTGCCGGCCGCGCCGCGCGCCGCGTCGGGATTGGCCGTGCTGAAGGCCAGAAAGATATCGCCGGACGAATTGTATCCATAGCCGCCGATCAGCGCCACGCCGAGCGGCACGCGTTTCGCCAGTCTTTTCAACTGATGCGGCATGAATGGCGCATCGGTGGCGACGATCGCGATGATCGAGCTCTTTTCCGCTCGCGGCGTGTTGTCCCGGATCGCCGGTTCGGCGAGTTCCGCTCCGGCTCTGATGCCACGGATCACGAGGTTTCGCCGTGCACCGAAATTCGACTGAACGAAGCAGCCGATCGTGAAACGCTCTCCATTCCAGTCGACGCTGCGCGAGGATGTGCCGGACCCTGCCTTGAAGCCGAAGGTGATCATGCCTGTGCCGCCGCCGACGCTGCCCTCTTCGATCGGCCCGCTTTCAGCCGTTTCGAGCGCGGAAAACACGTGCTCGAAGCTCACATGGTGGCCGTTGATATCGTTCAGGAAGCCGTCGTAAGTCTCGCCCGCCACCGGCAGCGCCCAGGCGCTGTCGAGCGATTGCGGCAGCACCGTCTGCATCCAGCGCAACGTTGCGTCGCGGCTGACGCCGCAGGAATGCGTGTTGGTGATGGTGATGGGAAGATTGAACGCTCCGAGCTCCTCTATCAGATGTGAGCCGGTCAGTTCGCCATTGCCATTGGCGCTGAACACGCCGGCAAACGCAGGGACGGCCAACTCGTCTCTGGGCCATGGCAGGATCGCGGTCACGCCGGTGCGTACCGGACCCTTGCCGACGACGAGCGGCCCGTCCCCTGAGATCAGCGTGGTATAGCCGACCGTCACGCCGGGCACATCGGTGATGGCATTGAAGCGGCCTGGCGTGCCATCGAATGGGATCGCGAAGGCGCGGGCGCGCAGTTTGCCCGAGGGCGTCGCGAGATGCGGGTCGGTCATTTTTTCCTCAGAAAAGCGAACCTTGGCCGCCCGGCGCCTTGAGCTTGGCCGCGGGCTTGGCAACCGTCTTCGGCCGCGCCGTGCCACTGATGGCGACTGCATCGGCGGTGCCGTCGGCGAACTCCAGCGAAAGCGCCATTCCCGACGCCACTTCCGCCGCATGCTTGACCACCGCGCCGTCCGCATCCTTGACCAGCGCGAAGCCTCGCGCCAGCACGGCCTTGTGCGAGAGCGTCGCCAGCAGCCGGTCTGCCTGCGTCAGTTTTCCACGCAGACGGTCCAGCCGCCGCGAAATTGCCTGGTCCTGCCGCCGCGTCAGTGCCAGCAGTGCATCGCCTTGCAGTTTCTGCCGTCTTGCGATCGGCGCCGGTGACAGTCTGGTCGCCGTGCGTGAAAACCGCGCTCGACGCTCGCGCACGATGGCGAAGAACGCCGCTTGCGCACGGGCGAGGTCGCGACGGGTCAGCGTGCGGGCTTCGTTCATGCGCCGCGACAAAGTCGCCGGCGTCAGCCGCTGCCCCAGAAGCCTGGCTCGCTTGCGCTCGACGCTGACCGACAGCGCGCGGCCGAGCCGGCTCGTCGCCTCGTCGAAGCGCCGCCGCGGCAGCGCCAGCAACTGGTCGGGCGAGGGCAGCGCCCGGGCGGCCGCGCGTGCCGCCTGCCGCTTGCGTTCGAAATTGCGGGACAGTGCGGTCTTCAACCGCGCGCCAAGGCCGGCAAGCGTCGCTTCGAGGTCGACCTTGACCGGCACGGCGATCTCGGCGGCGCCTGTCGGCGTCGGCGCCCGCACATCCGCCGCCAGATCGATCAATGTCCAGTCGGTCTCGTGGCCGACCGCAGAAATCACCGGAATGCCCGAAGCGGCGACGGCCCGGGCAAGCGCTTCGTCGTTGAACCCCCACAGGTCCTCCAGGCTGCCGCCGCCGCGCGCCACGATCAACAGATCGGGCCGCGCGATGGCGCCGTCCCATGGCAGTGCGTTGAAGCCGTTGACGGCAGCCGTCACTTCCGCACCCGCCGTCTCGCCCTGCACCCGCACCGGCCAGACGAGCACGTGCAGTGGAAACCGATCCTTGATGCGGTGGATGATGTCGCGGATGACGGCGCCTGTCGGCGAGGTGACGACGCCGATGACGCAGGGCATGAACGGCAGACGCCGCTTGCGCGACGCGTCGAACAGGCCTTCGGCCTGCAGCCGGCGCTTGCGCTCGTCCAGCAGCGCCATCAGCGCACCGGCACCGGCCGGCTCGAGATTGTCGATAACGATCTGGTAGTTCGACTTTCCGGGATAGGTGGTGAGCCGGCCGGTGGCGATCACCTCCATGCCTTCCTCTGGACGGAATTTCAGCCGGCTCATCGTGGTCTTCCACACCACGGCGTCGAGCCGCGCGCGATCGTCCTTCAGGCAGAAATAGGCATGGCCGGAGGAATGCGGTCCGCGATAGCCGGAAATCTCGCCGCGCACCCGTACATTGCCGAAGACGTCCTCGACCGTACGCTTCAGCGCGCCGGAAATTTCGCTCACCGTATATTCGGTGGCGTTGGTGCGTGATTCGGATGCTGCGTCGCTCATCGGCCGATTGGGGGACGATTGCTGGCCGGCGTCAAGGCGGCCGTGTTCGATGTCCGCCCCAATCGCGCGATCACCAGCCCGGCAGAATCTGGTTCGGCTTGGTCCGCTTCATCTTGGCGAAGGCGAGGGCGGCGAAATCGAACGTGCCGGTCTCCTCGCCGAGTGGCACGGAAATATTGTCGAGGCTCTCCGAAATGTGGCGCGCAAGCGCGTCGACGATCTCCGGCCGCGAGGTCTGACCGCGCATGATGCCGATGCGGCAATCGGGCAGGGCGCCGAAACCGTCGGCCTCGCCCAGCACCCGCATGCCGGGCCGCAGGGCGCATTCCGGCAGCACCGAGATCGCCAGACCGGAAAGCACCGCGGCTGCGATGACGGTGGCAGAGAAGCTGGTGAACAGGATGCGATAGTCGCGGCTCTGCTGATCGAGCACGTCGGCGGCGGCCCGCCGCCAGATGCAGTTCGGCCGGCCGAAGGCCATCGGCAGGATCGGCTGCTCATGCGTCGCATGGTTGGCCGAGGTAACCCACAGCAGCGGTTCGCGCCGCACCACTTCCGACTGGCCACGCGCGTCGTTGTGCGTCACCAGCGCCAGGTCGAGATTGCCGCGCTTGATGTGTTCGACCAGTCCCGGCGTCGGTTCGCAGATAACGGTCAGTTCGACATGCGGGTTGGAACGGGCAAACCGCGCCATGATCTCTGGCAGGAAGCGATCGGCATAATCGTCCGGCGTGCCGATGCGGATGGTGCCTTCGAGCCGGCGGTCGTCGAAGGCGGCCAGTGTTTCCTTGTTGAGATAGAGCAGCCGCCTTGCGTAGGAGAGCAGTCTGTCGCCTTCCTCGGTCAGCCTGTTGGTGCGGCCGTCTTTTTCGAACAGCGGCTTGCCGATCCGTTCCTCCAGCCGCCGCATCTGCATCGACACCGCAGACTGGGTCCGATGCACCGCTTCCGCCGCGCGGGTAAAGCTGCCGGTGTCGACAATCGAGATGAAGGTCTGCAACTGATCGAGATCGAGCGGCGCTTTCATTGGCCTAATCCATCATTGATGCTGATGCTAAAGATTAGAAACATTCGTTGGATTAATCAATCGGGCCATGGCAAATTCCGATTGTCCACATGAAGGCATGTGAATCGAAGCCGGAACGGCCGCTGTCGCCAGCGCCCGATCGACCGGTTTCGCCCGTTCGAATGTGAAGGAGACCGACATGGCTACGTTTGATTTCGCTACCGAGACCTCGCGCATCACCTCGCGTCCGGCCGTTGCGACGCGCGTGGCCAATGCCGCTGCCAATGTTTACCGCGCCTGGAGAAACCGCCGCGCCTTTTATCGCCTCGGCGAGATGTCGGATGCCGAACTCGCCGACATCGGCCTGACCCGCGCCGACCTGCACGTCGCTGTCGGTGTACCCTTTGGCCGCGATCCGACAGAAAGGCTTCGCGTCATCGCGGTCGAGCGCGCCGAAACGATCGAGGATATTGCCTGCAAGGTCGTGTGATCGCGTGGTTTCGCCGTTCGGGCGCGTTGAACCTTTTTGAGGCACGACGCCACTAAGTTACGCAGGCTCCCCACTCCCTGCCGGATCCCCCCGGCCAGCCTGCGCGCTGCCCGGTCCTCCCAGGACCGGGCTTTCTTTTTTGGGCGGCACTGATGATTGGTTGCCGGTGTCTGGTCTAGCGCCGGCCCATGCCCTGCTTGAACTGGTCGAAGATCGACTCCATGCCTTTCTGGTAGTCGTCGCGCTGCTGGGCGCCTGTCTCGAACATCTTGCCGAACAGGTCGTCAAACGGATTTCTCGGCCTGCCGCTCGGATTGGCCTGCGGCTGCGGCGCCTGGGGTTGCTGCGGCGCCTGACGCGGCTGAGACTGCGGTGCGCCACCGCCGAACATGTCCTGCAGTACTTTGCCGAGCGGATTGTCACCATAAGGGTTCTGTGTTTGCTGGGGTTGGTTCTGCGGCTGCTGCGGCTGTGGTGCACCGCCGCCGAACATATCCTGCAGCACCTTGCCCAGCGGGTTGTCGCCGTAAGGGCTCTGCGTCTGTTGCGGCTGCTGCCCGCCGAACATATCCTGCAGCACCTTGCCGAGCGGGTTATCCGTGGGGCCTGCAGGCTGAGGGGCCGGCGCCTGGCCGCCGCCGCCCGCCTGCCGCATCATCTGCTCGATGAGCTCGCCAAGCGGATTGCCGCCACCGCCTGCCGCATGTATCTGCCCGCCTAACTGGTTGGTGGTCTGCTTGAACAGCCCGCCCATCATCATCGAGGCGATTGCCGGCAGCATCTGCTGCAACACCTGCTGGCTGACGCCGCTCGCCTGCGCGGCCTGGTTGGCGACGGCCCGCGACAGGTCCTTCGAGCCGAACAAATGGCCGAGAATGCCGTTGCCTTCATCGAGGCCCTGCGGCGAGAAGGCCCGGCTTGCATCCTCGAAATATTTGGCGTGCTGGCCGCTTGCCATCGCCGTCATGAAGGAGCCGAGCCCATAAGGGTCCGCCGTGTTGCGCTTCAGCCCCTGCGAAAAGGCCGGCAGCAGCGCCGCGACCGCCGCCTGCGTCTGCTGCTGCGAAAGCCCGAACTGCTGGGCCAGCGCCTGCATGCCGTTGCCGTTCTGGGCCTGTGCCAGAATATCGAACAATGAAGGCATTGTTTTCTCCTCCGGGAAAATCCTCGTTGGAGAAGCCTAGTTCGTTTCCATCACTGATTGAAGCGAATTTGCCGGACCATCGGCCAAGCGGATAGCGAAGCGTTAATACGCGTATTCCATGAACACCGGCTCGATCGAGCCGCCCCAGCGTGTGTGGTAGGCCGAGAGCATCTCTTCGGCGCTGGTGGTGCCACGCGCGACGACCTCGTCCAGCGTGTTGAGGAACGACGTCTCGTCGTAGCCGTCGCGGTTCTTGCGGTCGCGGTTCTTCAGTCCCATGCGCGAGATGACGAGCACGTCGCGGGCGATCTCGCGCAATGTCGTGTTGCGGAAGGGCGCCGAAATGCCCTGTTCCGGCACTGCGTTGCGCATTGCCAGCACTTCGTCGTAGCTCCAGCTCGAGGTCAGCGCCTCGGCCGCGTCGAGCGCAGCCGCATTATAGAGCAGCCCGACCCAGAAGGCCGGCAGCGCGCAGATGCGCCGCCACGGCCCGCCATCGGCGCCGCGCATTTCGAGAAAGCGCTTCAGCCGCACGTCCGGGAACAGCGTCGACAGATGGTTCGCCCAGTCGCCCATCGTCGGCAGCCCGTCCGGCAGTTCGTTGCGGGCAGCACCCGCCATGAACTGGCGGAAGGTGATGTGCGTCATGTCATGGTACTGGCCGTCGCGGATGACGAAATACATCGGCACGTCGAGCGCCCATTCGACATAATCGGCAAAGCCGAAATCGGGCGAGAAGCAGAATTCGAGCAGGCCGGAGCGCTGATTGTCGGTGTCGCGCCAGATCTCGCCGCGCCAGCTCTGCAAGCCGTTCGGCCGGCTTTCGGTGAAGGGCGAGTTGGCAAACAGCGCCGTCGACAGCGGCTGCAGCTTCAGCGACACCTGCATTTTGCGGCGCATGTCGGCTTCGCTCTCGAAGTCGAGGTTCACCTGGATCGTGCAGGTCCGGTACATCATGTCGAGGCCCTTGGTGCCGACTTTGGGCATGTAGCGGGTCATGATCTCGTAGCGCGATTTCGGCATTTTCGGCGTCTCGGCCAGCGACCATTTCGGGCTGCCGCCAAGGCCGAGAAAACGAATGCCCATCGGTTCGGCGATCTCGCGCACCTGCGCCAGATGCGCATTGCCTTCGCGGCAGGTCTGGTGGATCGTCTCCAGCGGCGCGCCGGACAGCTCGAACTGGCCGCCGGGCTCCAGCGAGATCGCGCCCTGGCCGGTCGGCTCGACCAGGCCGATGATGCGGCCGGCATCCATGATCGGGTCCCAGCCGAGTTTGTCCTGCATGCCTTCGAGGATGGCGCGGATGCCGCGCTCGCCGCCATAGGGCACCGGCGCATTGCCGTCGACATAGAACGGGAATTTCTCGTGCTCCGTGCCGATGCGCCATTTGTCGCGCGGCTTGTTGCCTTCGGCCAGGTGCTCGACGAGTTCGTCGACGCCTTCGATCGGCCGGAAATCGGTAGTATCGCGCGCCATAATAGCCCTCCGCACATGGCCCCGAAAACCGGCTTCGATTTTCGGAAAGGATCATGTGCCCAATCAATATGCTACAGCGTCCTTTGCGCGCCCGAAAGGACGCGCGGCCACTGCCGGCGCTAGATGGACGAAATGTCAGTAGCCGATCAAGCGAAAAATCCTGAGCCAGCGGGTGACTGGAATTGATCACCAATCCCCGATTGTCGCCTGGATCAGCGCCAGTGCTGCTACGGCCGCCGTGTCCGCCCGCAGGATGCGGGGCCCAAGCGGAATGGCGGTAACGAAAGGCAGCGCTCTCAGCATCCTGCGCTCCTCGTCGGAAAAGCCGCCCTCCGGCCCGACAAGCAGCCCGAGCTTGTTCTCCCGCACCGCCTGCAATGCCGGCAGGGGACTGTTGGTCGATGCATCCTCGTCGCAGAAGATCAGCCGCCGCTCACGGTCCCAGCCCGCCAGCAGGCGCTCGAATTTTTCCGCTTCGCGCAGCTCCGGCACCGCCAATATGCCGCATTGTTCGGCCGCCTCGACGACATTGGCGCGCAGGCGCTCGATGCCGGGCTTTGCCACCTGCGTATGCTGGGTGATGACCGGCTGCAGGATGCCAGCGCCCATCTCGACCGCCTTTTGCACGAGGTAGTCGAGCCGCCCCTGCTTCAGCGGCGCGAAACAGTAGACGAGATCGGGCAACGGCGGCTGCGGCCGCTGCAATGCCAGCAACTTCAGGCGCAACGCCTTCTTCGATTTTGCCGCGATCGCCGCCGACCATTCGCCGTCGCGGCCGTTGAAGACCAGAATTTCGGCGCCTTCGCCGAGCCGCAGCACGTGCGAGAGATAATGGCTCTGCTGCGGGCCGATGTCGAACTCGATGTCCGGTCCAAGCCCGTCCGGCACGAACAGCCGCTGCATCTTGTAATTGGCGCGCATCGCCGAGGAATGCGGCAACGTCACCCTCGGCGTCAAGCCTCGGCGGAAGGATGCCAGACAGGCTCGTAGCCTTTCTGCAGCACCGAAACAGTTGTCGCTGGCGTGAGCAGGCGGATTGGACTGTCGGTAAAACCGCCGAACCCCACCGGTTCGCCATAACCGCCGAAACTCCAGGGCAGCGCGGCGCCGTCAAACAGGACGTACGCCCTGTTTCCTGACGAGATCATCGTGCCGTCCGGCAAGTCCGCAAGCGCTTCCGGTTCCAGTCTCGGCGCCCGCCCGCCCGATGCCACGCGCTCCTTGTGCAGGCGCTTGTCGAGTTGCGGCGCGCGTGGCTCGGCAATGCCGAAGGCGTCGCCGAAACGCCGGACAAAATCCCTGGCCCGCTCGCGCCGGCAGAAGAAGCAGGGCCGGTGCCCGGCGGCAAGTGCCGTCACCTCGTCGAGGAAAAACAGTTCGGTCCAGCCGGCCTTGTCGCCAGCCCGGTTGCGCCCCATCGGCTCGCGCCGCACGTTATGGAATTCGCAGACGCAGATGATCCAGGCTTGCAGCGCCCAGCGCTTCTTCAACAGCGTTCTCGTCTCGGGGTCGTGAATGATGCCGCGATTGCCCATGAACAGGCCGCGCTCCGGCACGGCATGGATGGCGCCGAACGGGTCGACCCGGTTTTGCAGTGGCATAGGCGTTCCCTGTTGGCTGCAATGCTGGCGCCATGATATCGCTCGTTGCATCAATTTCATGTCAGCAGGTTTCGATGCGGGTCTTGGTTGTCCAGAACTTCGACAATGAGGGCCTTGGCCAGATCGGCGCGGCCCTTGTCGAGGCGGGCGTCGATATCGACCTGCGCCGTCCCTACTGCGGCGACGCGCTGCCGCAAGATAGCGGCGGGCATGACGCCATGGTAGTGCTCGGCGGCGCCCAGAATGCGCTGGACGACGAGCTCTGTCCTTATTTTCCGGGCCTGCTCGACCTGACGCGCGACTTTGCCGAGAGGGATCGCGCGGTGCTTGGTATCTGCCTCGGCAGCCAGTTGGTCGCGCGCGCCTTTGGCGGCGAGAACCAGATCGGCGGCGCGTCGGAGTTCGGCTGGCACGAGGTCGCGCTCACCGCGGCGGCGCAGGCCGATCCGGTGCTCGCCGCCTTGCCTGAAAAATTCCCGATCTTCGAATGGCACGACGACACCTTTGTCTTGCCCGAGACTGCCGTTCGGCTGGCCGGCAATGCCGTCGCCGAGAACCAGGCGTTCCGCATCGGCCGCGCCGTCTACGGCTTCCAGTTCCATTTCGAGGCCGACAGTCCGATGGTGTGCGACTGGAGTACCTCCTTCGCACCGCTGATCGCCGAGCGGCATCCTGAATGGGCGGGCCGGCTCGACGATGAAATGGCCCGCAACGGACCGCAAGCCGATGCCGCCGGCCTGGCCATCGCCCGCGCCTGGGTGGCGACGATCTGACGGCCCATATAGTCAACGTATTTGGCGACGTTGCATATTTGGCACGCGGCGGCAAATCCGCCGGGGAAAACGCGTTTCATCCTTGGCCTGTGTCTGTCCGCCAGCCTAAAAGGCGCCCGCTCTGCATCTTGCGTGCAACCGCGATGAACCTTTCCTGTGACCCGCGCGACACACCGCCGATACAGAACATGCCTAGAAGCGCGAAACCGTCAGACATTTGCGACGTATTTCGCGTTTCAACGCATTGGTAACCCGCTCGTGCATAGATGCAGGAAGCTCAACAAGAGATGACGTCCGTGAAAGCAGCCTTTTTGTCCTTTGTCATGTTGTCGGCCATCGTCTTGTGCGGCCTCGGCATTTATTCCGCCGACGCGGCCAACGACCACAATGCCGTCGACGGCTACGGCGTCACCGCCGCGCTTCGCTAGCCTCTCTGCTCATAATCCCACGCCTTCCCTACGCCCGCTCACCCGTCACTGTCAGGATATGCTTGTCAGCGCCGTCCACGACGAGCGCGGTGAGGTTTCCCGATTGCCAGGCGAGGGTGTCGACGTTGACGCGGTTGCCGGTGATCTCGGGTTTGGGCACCGGCGTATGGCCGTGCACCACGATCTTGGGATGAAGACCGGCGTGGTCGTGGAAGACCTCGCGGATCCAGATCAGGTCCTGCCGGCTCTGGCTTTCCAGCGCAACGCCGGGCCGGATGCCGGCATGGCAGAAGAAGAAGTCGCCGAAGGTCACCGAAAAGGGCAGCGAGCGCAGGAACTCGACATGGTTCTGCGGCACCGCCTCGACCAGTGCGGCGTGGCCTTGCCGCAATGCCGCATCGGCCCGGCCAAACCAGGCGCTGCCCCCACCGAGCGACACGCCATAGGATAGCGCCGTCTGGATGCCGCCATAGCGCATGAACAGCCCGTCCGGATCGGGGACATCGAGAAAATCGAGGAAGCCGAGATCATGATTTCCGGCCAGCATCAGGTGACGCCGATCGCGTCTTTGCGCGTCGATCAAGAAATCGATGACGCCCCTGGAGTCCGGGCCCCGGTCGACATAGTCGCCGAGATGGATCACGCGCCAATCGGCCGACGGTCTTTGACTGAGCTCCGCCTCGATCCGCCGGTGCATGGCGGTCAGCAAATCGAGCCGGCCGTGCACATCGCCGATCGCGTAAAGGCGCATGCCTTGCGGTCCGCGCGCCTCGTAGAAACTGATGCCGGGCTCCGTCAATGCCTGCGTCGCCTCCATGATCATGCCGTCACGGGACTTTAGCGCCGAAGCTGATCCTTGCCCATGTCGGTGACCAGGCGCTTTCCGCACAGCGCCAGCGTTATGTCCATCTCCTTGCGGATGATTTCCAGCGCCTTGGTAACCCCTTCCTTGCCGAGCGCGCCGAGGCCGTACAGGAAAGGCCGTCCGATATAGGTGCCCTTGGCGCCGAGGCACAGCGCCTTGAGCACGTCCTGGCCGGAGCGGATGCCGCCGTCCATATGCACCTCCATCGTGTCGCCGACGGCGTCGGCGATCTCTTCGAGCGCCATGATCGACGACGAGGCGCCGTCGAGCTGGCGGCCGCCATGGTTGGAAACGATAATCGCATCGGCACCCGTCCTGGCCGCCATCAGCGCGTCGTCCTTGTCGAGTATGCCTTTCAGGATCAGCTTGCCGCCCCAGCGCTCCTTGATCCAGGCGACGTCCTTCCACGACAGGTGCGGATCGAACTGCTCCTTCGTCCACGACGACAGCGAGGCGAGGTCGCCGACGCCCTTGGCATGGCCGACGATGTTGCGGAAGCTCCGGCGCTTTGTCCCGGCCATGCCGACGCACCAGCGCGGCCTGGTCGCCATCTGCCAGATGTGCTTCGGCGTCATCCGCGGCGGCGCCGAAAGCCCGTTGCGGATATCCTTGTGGCGCTGGCCTAGGATCTGCAGGTCGAGCGTCAGCACCAGCGCCGAGCATTTCGCCGCTTTTGCACGGTCGATCAGATCGAAGACGAAATCCTTGTCGCGCAGCACATAGAGCTGGAACCAGAATGGCTTCCTGGTCACCGACGCGACATCCTCGATCGAGCAGATGCTCATCGTCGACAGCGTGAACGGCACGCCGAATTCCTCCGCAGCCTGCGCCGCCAGCATCTCGCCGTCCGGATGCTGCATGCCGGTCATGCCGGTCGGCGCCAGCGCCACCGGCATCGCCACCTTCTCGCCGATCATGGTCGATTCCAGCGAGCGATTGTCCATGTCGACCAGCACGCGCTGGCGGAACTTGATCTTCTGGAAGTCCTCTTCGTTGGCCCGGTAGGTGCTTTCGGTCCAGGCGCCGGAATCGGCGTAGTCGAAGAACATCTTCGGCACGCGGCGGCGCGCCAGGTCCTTGAGGTCGGCGATGGTGAGAATGCTGCTCATGGATCTTTTTTCCGCTGGTTCTTCGCTGGTTCGTCGTTGAATTTTCTGGGCGGTGCCTACGGCTGTTTTCTTGCCGGCTCACCGCCACCGGGCTCGGAGCGCTGCCTGAGCCTCAGCCGCGACACGCGCTGCCAGTCGCCGCTGCGCTCGGCCTCGGCCATCGATCGTTCGACGTAGGAGATGTGGTCCATCGCCGCCTGCCGCGCCGCAGCCGGATCGCCGGCCTTGACCGCCGTGTAGATTGCCCGGTGCTGCGAAAGCAGCGTCTCGCGCGCGCCCGGCACGTTGAACACCAGCCGCCGGTTCTGGAACACGCCTTCCGACAGCAGCCGATAACAGGAGCGCAGCGTGTGCAGCAGGATGATGTTGTGCGCGCATTCGCAGATCGCGTGGTGGAACTCGACGTCGATTTCCGCCTCGTCGTCGAAATTGCCGGTCCGGTGCGCCTCGTCCATACGTGCCATGATGCGGTCGAGCAGCGCCAGATCGTCCGATGTGGCACGGCGCGCCGCATATTCCGCCGCCACCGCCTCGATCTCGCGGCGGTACTCCAGATAGTCGGTCACCGCCTTGCGATGCATCGAGATCAGGTCGGTCACCGGCTTGGTGAACAGCTGGCCGATGACATCGGCGACATGGGTGCCGCCGCCTGGCCGTGTCGTCAACAGCCCGCGCCCTTCCAAGGCTTTCAAGGCATCGCGCAGGATCGGCCGCGACACCTCGAACTGGCGCGCCAGTTCGCGCTCGCCCGGCAGCCGGTCGCCGGTGCGCAGGACGCCTTCGAGGATCAGGCTCTCGATCTGCTGCACCACCTCGTCGGCGGTGCGCGAATGCTCGATCCGGGAGAAAATGTCGCTCAAACGGGATGCCTGGGGGTTGAACCGATGTCGCGCAAGATAAAGCCAGCGTCGCCAACTGGTCAAATTATTTATCCAATTCGCCGGGGCCGGGTCCGTTTCACAGCCGCGGCTTCATATCAGCTTGAGCTAAACTGGCTGTTTGCGCCCTCTGGAGATTGCCTCTAGAGCAACCAGGAAAAGTGTGAAACGGTTTTCCGTCCGGAATTGCGCAGAATCAAAGAGATAGAGCGGTTCGCCGTTTCCGTGAAACGATGGACCGCTCTAGAGGGACATCATTGCCAAAGGGCTCACAGAAGCCCGGGGGACCAGCCGTGCCAGACGCCGACCCTTCCAACCTCGAATTCCAGCTGCGCGCCAAAGCCGTGGGCGGCACCGTCATGGGCTTTCCGGCGCATGAAGGTCGGCCGGGCGCGCTCGGCGAGGTCCACGCCCGGCCGCAGCCGCTGGTCGAAAAGCCGCGCGTGCTGGTGCAGCTTTCCTTCATGACCGAAGCTGGATCCGGGATCGATCAGGCCGTGCTTTCCGAATTGTCGCGACGCCTCGGCATTGCCGCGCCCGACCCTCACGCCCGCCACCACGCGATGAAATGGGGCAAGGGCTCGCTGCGTTGGGAACGCCACACGGAATTCTCGACCTATCTCTGGGAAGGCCCGCTCGCCGAAAACGGCAGGGGGCAAGAAGACACACCCTTCGGCAACGGGTTTTCGCCGCCGGGCACGGTGATTTCCGGCATCAGGCTGGAGATCCGCAAATGGACGCCGGCGAACGAAAAACTGATCGCCGGCTTCGACCCGACCAGCCTGTGCTATTCGCTGGTCGAGCGCGGCAACGCGGCCATCGTCACCGATTTCCGTCAGGATGGCGACGGCTTGACCCGAATGCTGGTGCTCGACCGCGGCCTGACCCCGGCGCGCACCGGGGCACTGTCGCAGCGGCTGATCGACATCGAGACCTACCGCACGCTGGCCATGCTTGGGCTGCCGCTGGCCCTGACGCTGTCCGGTCGCGCCCGCCGCATCGAAGACAGGCTGGCCCAGACAACGTTGGAAATGAAGGTCGCCGAGACCCGCGACAGCCAGACGCTACTTGCCGACTTGACCGAACTGGCCGCCGAGCTGGAGGCCGATGCCGCCTCCAGCCTCTACCGCTTCGGCGCCAGCCGCGCCTATGACGGCATCGTGCGCGAACGGCTGGAGGCGCTCGACGAAGAGGCGGTGCCCGGCTACGACACCTGGGGCGGTTTTCTGCAGCGCCGCGTGGCGCCGGCGATGCGTACCTGCCGTTCGGTCGAGGAGCGTCAGGCCAACCTGTCGACGAAGCTCACCCGTGCCACCACACTGCTGCGCACCTGGGTCGACGTCGAGGTCGAGAAGCAGAACCGCGATCTTTTGGCATCGATGAACAATCGCGCCCGCCTGCAATTGCGGCTGCAGCAGACGGTGGAGGGGCTCTCGGTCGCCGCGGTTTCCTACTATGTCGTCGGCCTCATCGGCTACGTCGCCAAGGGCGCCTCGATCTTCGGCCATGCCTTCGCGCCGGAAATGGTCACCGCCGCCTCGGTGCCGCTCGCCATCGTGCTCGTCTGGTGGGGCGTGCGCCGCGTCCGCCGCATGCACTCCGAACCAGGCAAGCAGCCGGGCGAGTAGTGTGGGGCGCAGCGGCAGATTGCCGCTGCGGAAGGCTGTCTCGGCCATAGGCCTCTCATCCCGGCCAAAGCGGCATTTGCAAGCGACCACCGTCGCTGGTAAAAGATTTTTACCAGTCGATCGAAGGAGGCTGTCGATGTCCGGCCTTGCCATGCCGAAACCAGACGACACCACGATGTGCCGGCGCGACGAGATCGTCGCCGATATGCGCATCATCGTGCCGGGCGAGGGCGTCGTCGACGCCGCCAATGCAATGCGCGCCTTCGAGAGCGACGGGCTCACCGCCTACCGGCAATTGCCGCTGGTCGTGGTGCTGCCGCAGACCGTGGCGCAGGTGTCGCGCGTGCTGAAATATTGCAGCGACCGCAACATCCGCGTCGTGCCGCGCGGCTCCGGCACCTCGCTCTCCGGCGGCGCGCTGCCGCTCGAAGACGCGGTGCTGCTGGTCATGAGCCGCTTCAACCGCATCCTCGAGATAGATTTTCAGAACCGCGTCGTCGTCGCCCAGCCCGGCGTCACCAATCTCGGCATCACCACCGCCGTCGAGCAGGAGGGCTTCTATTACGCCCCCGATCCATCCTCCCAGATCGCCTGCTCGATCGGCGGCAATGTCGCTGAAAATTCCGGCGGCGTGCACTGCCTGAAATACGGTCTCACCGCCAACAATGTGCTCGGCATCGAGATGGTGCTGATGAATGGCGAGGTGGTGCGCCTCGGCGGCAGCCATGTCGACGCGGAAGGCTACGACCTGCTCGGCGTCATGACCGGCTCCGAAGGACTGCTCGGCGTCGTAACCGAGGTCACCGTACGCATCCTGAAGAAGCCGGAGACGGCGCGTGCCCTGCTGATCGGTTTCCCGACCAGCGAGCAGGCCGGCCAATGCGTTGCCGATATCATCGGCGCCGGCATCATTCCGGGCGGCATGGAGATGATGGACCGTCCGGCCATCCACGCCGCCGAGGATTTCGTCCAGGCCGGCTATCCGCTCGATGTCGAGGCGCTGCTGATCGTCGAGCTGGACGGGCCGGGTGTCGAGGTCGACCATCTGATCGGCCTGGTCGAAGCCATTGCTTTTAGGAACGGCTCGACCACATGCCGCACGTCGCAGTCGGAACAGGAGCGGCTGAGCTTCTGGGCCGGCCGCAAGGCGGCGTTCCCGGCGGTCGGCCGCATCTCGCCCGACTACTACTGCATGGACGGCACCATCCCGCGCAAGGAACTGCCTCGCGTGCTCGCCGGCATGCGCGAGCTGTCGGAGAAATACGGGCTCGGCGTCGCCAATGTCTTCCACGCCGGCGACGGCAATCTGCACCCGCTCATCCTCTATGACGCCAACGTGCCGGGCGAACTCGACAAGGCGGAGAGTTTCGGCGCTGACATATTGCGGCTCTGCGTCAAGGTCGGTGGCGTGCTGACCGGCGAGCACGGGGTCGGCGTCGAGAAGCGCGACCTGATGCCGGAAATGTTCAACCAGATCGACCTCGACCAGCAGATGCGCGTCAAATGCGCCTTCGACCCCAACCATCTTTTGAATCCCGGCAAGGTCTTCCCGCAATTAAGGCGATGCGCCGAGCTCGGGCGGATGCACGTGCATCGCGGGCAAGTGGCGTTTCCGGACATTCCGAGGTTTTGAGCGCGTATGTTAGCACTTGAACACCCCCCTCTGTCCTGCCGGACATCTCCCCCTCAAGGGGGGAGATTGGCAGCTTCGGCGCCTCGCCCTCCTGTTAACGCTGGAGATTGGCGAAGCCCGACGCAGCATCCGATCTCCCCCCTTGAGGGGGAGATGTCCGGCAGGACAGAGGGGGGCGCGAAGGAACGCGACGTTCCCGCATTTGCAAATGCCGCGTCCGTCCCATGACCACCTTCACCCCATCCACGGTCGCCGAAGTCCTCTCTACCGTCGCCTGGGCCGCGGCGGAAGACGCACCGCTCGAAATCCTCGGCCACGGCTCCAAGCGCGGTATCGGCCGGCCGCAGCAGAGCGAGCATACGCTCGACCTTTCCAAACTCTCCGGCGTCATGCTTTACGAGCCGGCCGAACTGGTGCTGTCGGCAAAAGCCGGCACGCCGCTGGCCGAAATCGAAAGCCTGCTTGCCGAAAACGGCCAGCAACTTGCCTTCGAACCGATGGATTACGGCCCGCTGCTCGGCGGTGAGCCAGCGCGAGGCACGATCGGCGGCGCACTCGCCGCGAACCTTTCCGGCCCGCGCCGGCTGAAGGTGGGTGCTGCGCGTGACCATATCCTCGGCATAGCGGCCGTTTCCGGGCGCGGCGAGGCCTTCAAGTCGGGCGGCCGCGTCGTCAAGAACGTCACCGGCTATGATCTGTCCAAGCTGATGGCCAACAGCTGGGGCACGCTGGCGGTGCTCACCGACGTCACCTTCAAGGTGCTGCCTGCCGCCGAGACCGAAGTCACGCTCGCCATCCGCGGCCTGCTTGACGATCATGCCACCGCCGCTATGGCACTGGCGCTCGGCTCGAGCGCGGAGGTGTCGAGCGCTGCCCATCTTCCCGAACGGGTCGCAGCTAGGGTCGCTGGCGGCAGTCTCGGCAGCGATGCCGCGACGCTGCTGCGCATCGAGGGCTTCGGCCCGTCGGTCGCTTACCGCATTGCCGCGCTGAAAGACCTGCTGAAAAACGCCGGGCCGCTGCAGGAGATTTCCGGTTCGGTCTCGTATTCTGTCTGGCGCGATGTCCGCGACTGCGCGCCGTTCGCCGATGGCAGCGAAAGGCCGGTGTGGCGCGTCTCGATGGCGCCGTCGCGGGGCCACCAGATGGTGCTGGCGCTGCGCATGCAGGCCCCGGTCGATGCCTTCTACGATTGGCAGGGCGGGCTGATCTGGCTGCGCATGCAGCAGGACGATCCCGAGGCTGGCCTGTTGCGCGGCCTGATCAGAAGACATGGCGGCGGCCATGCGACGCTGGTGCGCGCAACCCCTTCGCACCGCGCCGCCGTGCCGGTGTTCGAACCGCAAGCGCCGCAACTGGCAGCACTGTCGGCGCGGCTGAAGGCCGAATTCGACCCGAAGAATATCCTCAATCCCGGCCGTATGGCGCCGGGCGCAAGCTCTGCTACTCTCGCGCCAGCAACCGAGGGAGGAGCACAATGAGCGATCCAGGCCAAAACGGTACGTCACGCCAGACCGACCGCTGGCTGGAGCCCGGCCCGGCCAACGCGCTGGTCATCTACATCCTCTATCTCGCCGGCCTAGCCATCGGCGTCAGCGGCATTGTCGGCGTCGTCTTGGCCTATATCAATCGCGGCAAGGCCGGCGGCTTCGTCGAGAGCCATTACACATTCCTGATCCGCACCTTCTGGATCGGCCTGCTCTATGCACTGATCTCGGCGCTGTTGATGGTCGTGGTCATCGGTGTCGTGCTGATATTCGCCGTCGCCGTCTGGTTCATCGCACGCTGCATTCTCGGCCTGCAGGCGCTGCAGCGCGGCGAGCCGGTCAAGAACCCGGAAAGCTGGTTTCTGGGATTATGAGCATGATCCCCAAAAGTGGGTACCGGTTTTGGGAAAAGATCATGCTCAAACGGTAAGGATTCGTTTACGTGCAGACCAATTTCTCAGCTGCCCAGCTCGCCGATCCGCATGTCGCGGAATCGGAGAAGATCCTGCGCAAATGTGTGCATTGCGGCTTCTGCACCGCCACCTGCCCGACCTATGTGACGCTCGGCAACGAACTGGATTCGCCGCGCGGCCGGATTTATCTGATCAAGGACATGCTGGAAAACGGACGGCCGGCCGACAAGCAGATCGTCACCCATATCGACCGCTGCCTGTCCTGCCTCGCCTGCATGACCACCTGCCCGTCGGGCGTCAACTACATGCATCTGGTCGACCACGCCCGCGTCCATATCGAGGAGACCTACAAGCGTCCGCTGGCCGATCGCCTGACACGCGCCATGCTGGCCTTCGTGCTGCCCTATCCCTCGCGTTTCCGCGCGGCGCTCAAGCTGGCGAAGCTCGGCCAGCCATTCGCCGGCCTGTTTGAGAAAATCCAGGCATTGAAGCCTTTGGGCGCGATGTTGAAGCTGGCCCCGGCGTCGGTCCCGGCAGTCTCGCCGATGGCCTCGCCGGGCGTCCATGCCGGGCAGGGCGCGAAGAAAAATGGCCGCGTCGCCATCCTCACCGGCTGCGCGCAGTCGGTGCTCGATCCCGGCATCAACGACACGACGATTTCGCTGCTGACCCGGCTTGGCGTTGAGGTCGTGGTGCCCGAGGGCGAGGGCTGCTGCGGCGCGCTGGTGCATCATATGGGGCGCGAGGACGCTGCCTTGGCGTCGGCCCGACGGAACGTCGACGCCTGGACGCGCGCCATCGAGCAGGGTGGACTCGACGCCATCGTCATCACCGCATCCGGGTGCGGCACCACCATCAAGGATTACGGCTTCATGCTGCGCCTCGATCCGGCCTATGCCGACAAGGCCGCGCGCGTCTCGGCGCTGGCCAGGGACATCACCGAATATCTGGCAAGCCTCGACCTGCCCGAGCCGGTCCGCAAGCCGGGCACCATCGTCGCCTATCACTCAGCCTGCTCGATGCAGCACGGCCAGAAGATCACCCGCCAGCCGAAGGAGCTTCTGGTCCGTGCCGGCTTCGTCGTGCGCGAGCCGCGCGAAGGGCATCTGTGCTGCGGTTCGGCCGGCACCTACAACATCCTGCAGCCCGGGATTTCGGCAACGCTACGCGACCGCAAGGTCAGGAATATCGAGGCGACCGGTGCTGAAATCGTCGCCACCGGCAATATCGGCTGCATCACCCAGATCGCTTCTGCCGCCAAGCTGCCGGTGGTGCATACGGTAAAGCTGCTCGACTGGGCCTATGGCGGGCCGAAGCCGGAAGGCGTTCCGGAAGAAAAGCTGGTTGCGGCTGAGTAACAGGATGGTCGTGGGCGTCAGGCCCCTCATCCGGCCGCTTCGCGTCCACCTTCTCCCCGCTGGGGAGAAGAGGGTGGCACCAACGCTGGCGATCTCCTCTCCCCTCGGGGAGAGGTCAGCCGAGCGAAGCGGAGGCTGGGTGAGGGGGCTTGGCGCCTGCGGGTCTTTATTCCGCCGCGAGCCTGTCAACTACGCCATAAGTCGCCTGATAGCGGGCACGCTGCCGGCTGAGGGCCACCATCGTGTTGCGCAGCAGGATCGCCACAGTGATCGGGCCGACGCCGCCCGGCACCGGCGTGATCCAGGACGCGACATGCTTGACGCTCTCGGCATCGACGTCGCCGACGATGCGGCTCTCGCCGTCCGGCCCGATTTCCGAATTGATGCCGATATCGATGACCGCCGCACCAGGCTTGACCATGTCGGCCTTGATCAGCCGCGGCTTGCCGACGGCGACGAACAGGGCGTCGGCGCGGCGTGCGTGTGCCGCCACCGAACGCGTCATGTGGTGACAGACGGTCACCGTCGCGCCTTCGCTCATCAAAAGGAACGCGATCGGCTTGCCGACGATCTCGGAATGGCCGACGACCACCACCTCGAGCCCCTTGAGGTCGAGGCCGGTTTCCCTGAGCAGTTCGACCGAAGCGGCGGCGGTGCAGGGCGCCAGGTCGAGCTGGTTGTAGACGATGTTGCCGATCGAGGCCGGATGCATGCCCTCGACATCCTTGAGCGGATGCACCGCCGCCTGCAGCGTCTTGATCGGAATGTGCACCGGCACCGGCCGCTGGATGATGATGCCGGTGACGCGCGGGTCGGCGTTAAGCCCGTGGATTGCCGCTTCCAGCTCGCCGGCGGTGATGTCGGCGCGAAAGCGCCTTTCCTCGAAGCCGATGCCGGCCAACCCGGCCTTGGCGCGCTGGTTGCGGACATAGACGTCGACCGCGGCGGTATCGCCGACGGTGACCGACACCAGCTTGGGCGGAAAGCCTTCGGCGGTGGCGATCGCCGCGTCCTCGCGCACGCCGGCGATGATGCGTTGGGCAACCGGGCCGCCTCTGAGATAGCGGCTGTCATCGGAAAGGGACATCGGGATGGGGCCTTTATCTGGATTTTAGCCGCCACATAGCAAAGCAACCGCGAAAAGGCAGCGCGAAAAGCGAACCGCCATGCCGGTCGCGCGACGTGCCGGCAAAATCTTCCCGTCAATTCCTGCTGGCGGAAACAAAAAGGGCAGCACGGCTTGCCGCGCTGCCCTTTCGTGACTGGCCGCATCCCCACACGGCCCGTCCCCCGTTATTCAATGCTCCCGAGGCTTCTGAGCAGAATCATCGGTGAGGTCAACCGCAGATTACATCACTACAACCGTCGTGCCAACATTGACCCGCTCGTAAAGGTCGACCACGTCCTCGTTGCGCATGCGGATGCAGCCCGACGACACCGCGCCGCCGATCGTCCAGGGCTGATTGGTGCCGTGGATACGGTACTCGGTCGAGCCGAGATAGAGCGCGCGTGCGCCGAGCGGGTTTTCCATGCCGCCGGCGAGATAGGTCGGCAGATAGCGGCCCTTGGCGGCTTCGCGGGCGATCATCACCGCCGGCGGCCGCCAATCCGGCCAGACGCGCTTGTTGGTGACCTTGTGGGTGCCGGACCATTCGAAGCCCGGCTTGCCGGTGCCGACGCCATAACGCCGCGCCTTACCGTTTTTCCCGACCAGATAGAGGAAATTCTCTCGCGTATCGATGACGATCGTGCCCGGCTTCTGCGGGCCGTCATAGGCGACTTCCTGCGGCAGATAGATCGGGTCGATCTGCGGCCGCATCACCATGCGCTTGGCCGGCGCCTGCACCGCTGCGGTGCGCAGCTGATCGGGTTCGGCCAGCCGCCGGTAGCGCCGTTGCGGCTGCGCCTCTTGCCGGCTCTGCCGCACGATGCCCGGCGCATGGCCGAGCTGCAGCACCCAGGGCGCCGAAAGATCTGGGCTGACCACCACCGGCGGCCTCTCGGCATAGCGGTCGTTGGCATTGGCGGCGCCGGCCGCAAGCACGGCCGCGGCGCCGAACAGGGGGAACAAGAATGTCTTCATCGCAACGCACCTTGATCGTCGAACATGCCGGGGTGCAAAGCCTCCCCAATTTCGCCGACATTGGGCGCGAAGCGGCAACCGAAACATGAATCGGAATGCGTAAAATGCCGATCTGTCAGTAAAGCTTTTGGTGTGGTTACCGCCCGGTTCAGGAATCTGGTAAAGCCGCGGTAAAGGCCGCGTCAAAACGCGTTAACGCCAAGACACGAACGGAATTCCGCCATGGATGAAAAGACAGGTCTGCTTGCTGGTCCCGACGGCATCGCCCGCTGCTTCTGGCACGGCAACCTGCCGGATTATCTGCACTACCACGACCACGAATGGGGCCGGCCGGTCGCCGACGACCGCCGCCTGTTCGAGAAGATCTGCCTCGAAGGTTTTCAGTCGGGCCTGTCCTGGCTGACCATATTGCGCAAGCGCGACAATTTCCGCGAGGCGTTTGCCGGCTTCGATGTCGGCAAGATCGCCGCCTTCACCGACGCCGATGTCGAGCGCCTGCTCGGCAATGCCGGCATCATCCGCCATCGCGGCAAGATCGTTTCGACCATCAACAACGCCAAGCGCGCCCGCGAACTCATCGACGAGGCTGGCTCGCTGGCCGCCTGGTTCTGGAAGTTCGAACCCGGCCCGCACGAGCGGCCCGAGATCGTCGACCTCGCGCATTTGCGCGCCAATCCGACGACGGCCGTCTCGGTCCGCATTTCGAAAGAGCTGAAGAAGCGCGGCTGGAGCTTTGTCGGCCCGACCACCGTCTACGCCTTCATGCAGGCGATGGGGCTGGTCAACGACCATCTCGAGGGCTGCGTCTGCCGCGAGCCGGTCGAGGCGGAACGGAAAGCGTTCAAGCGGCCGAAATAGCGGCTCAGGCGCCGCCGGCGCCGGCGAGGAAAAACCCGGCAAGGATGGCCGCCAGCGCGGCGAACACCGGATAGATCACCAGCAGTCCGGTCATCAGCACGTCGCGCATCGTCGGTCCGCTGCGCTGTTGCGCCGCGATCTCGAACGGTCCGGCGATTTGCTTCGTCTTCGGCGCATAACCATCGGCCGGCCGCAGCCGGACCGAGGCGTCGCGTGCGCCGCTATCGATGATGTCGAACTTCTGAAGCGTGGCCATGGCCCCGACCCCTTGTTTCGGCGCGCTTATCGGCCCGGATTGTGTCGGCACGATGCCGCGCGCATGGCGCAATTGTTTCAGCTTCTTTTTCGCCTTTCCTTCTCCCCTTGTGGGCCTGTTGCGCAGTAACCGGGGATGTTTGGATGGGGCGGGATCGCAGGGATTTCGCTCGTATTTGTGAGCTCCGCTCCCTTGTTTGGGGTTTCGGCGGCGGTTTCGGCCCGGGCGGCCGGGCTGCGGGCGCACCTATCCCGTGATGGCGGCCCATCGGCGCATGTTGAAGGCGATCGCCGCCAATGTCACCTGGGCGGTGGCCTTCGCCAGTCCGACATAGCGGATCTTGGTCAGCTTCATGCGGTTCTTGAGCGTGGCGAAAGTGGTCTCCACCGCCGCTCGCCGTCTGGCGATCAGGCGGTTGTAATGTTTGAGCCGCGGCGGCAGCGCATGGTGCTTGTTGGGGCGGCGCGCGATGCGCACCTTCTTGCCCTCGGCCTTGAGCCGGGCGCGGCGGGCATGGGTGTCGTAGGCGGCGTCCGCCCACACCGTCTTCTCGTCGCCGCAGATCAAGTCATCGGCCATCACCGTGTCGTTGACGTTGGCTGGCGTGGTAATCACCGTGCGGATCAGGCCAGAGCCCTCATCCACCCCGACATGGGCCTTGTAGCCAAAGGTGAAGCCGCCCTTGCCCTTTCGCGCGGTGACGCGGGCGTCCGCATCCTTTGAGGCCTGATCGTCCGTCGGGGGCAATGAAACCGCATTGATCAGCGTGGCATCCAGCATCGTTCCCCGCTTCAGGATAACACCGGCTTTCTCCAGCTGCCGGTCCAGTTCGCCAAACAGCTTCTCCAGCAGCCCTTCGCTGACAAGCAGATTGCGAAAACGCGAAAGCACCGTGTGGTCGGGAACGCTCTCCTCCAGCCCGAGCCCGACAAAGCGCCGGAACGACAGCCGGTCGCCAAGCGCCTCCTCAAGTTCGCGGTCCGACAGGCCGTAGAGTGACTGCAGCAAAAGCGCCTTGAACAGAACCAGCGGTGGCCAAGCTGCCCGTCCGGGTCCGCCATCGCGCAGCGGGTTGAGCAGCTTCTCGAAGCGATACCACTTCACCAGACCCGACAATCGATCAAGCGGTGAAGAACCGCCAGCCAACTTGCCGCCCAGAAAAGCCTCCGCCAAGCTCAACTGGCCCATCTGCTTCACTGCCATCGCGATTCCCTCCGAGCTTCGTCTCAGAGAATCACAATCAGCGAATTACGCAACAGGCCCCTTGTGGGAGAAGGTGGATCGGCGCGCAGCGCCGAGCCGGATGAGGGGTGTTGGAAGAAACGAGACGTCGGCGTTCCTTGGAACACCCCTCATCCGACCGAGCTTCGCTCGGCCACCTTCTCCCACAAGGGGAGAAGGAGAGCCGCAAACCCTTGCCTTCTCCGGGCTGCATCGGTAGGACACGCCGACCCGAAATAAGTCACCGTTTACATAGCAAAGTACCCATCCCATGGCCGACAAATCCGAAAAGATGAAAGCGCGCCTGCCGCGTGGCTTTGTCGACCGCGGCGCCGACGATCTCCGCGCTGTCGAGAAGATGATGGCGACGATACGCTCGGTCTTTGAGCTTTACGGTTTCGAGCCGGTCGACCAGCCGCTGATCGAATACACCGATGCGCTCGGCAAATTCCTGCCAGACCAGGACCGGCCGAACGAGGGCGTGTTCTCGTTTCAGGACGATGACGATCAGTGGCTGTCGCTGCGCTACGACCTGACCGCGCCAATGGCGCGCTTCGTCGCCGAGAATTTCGAGCGCCTGCCGAAGCCGTATCGCAGCTATCGCTCCGGCTGGGTGTTCCGCAACGAGAAGCCCGGTCCCGGCCGCTTCCGCCAGTTCATGCAGTTCGACGCCGACACGGTCGGCACGCCGGGTGTCGCGGCCGATGCCGAGATGGCGATGATGATGGCCGATGTGATGGAGGCGCTCGGCATCAAGCGCGGCGATTACGTCGTCCGCGTCAACAACCGCAAAGTGCTCGATGGCGTGCTGGAGGCGATCGGCCTCGGCGGCGACGAGAACGCTGGCCGCCGGCTGCAGGTGCTACGGGCGATCGACAAGCTGGACAAGCTGGGCGTCGAGGGGGTTCGTCTGCTTTTGGGCGCCGGGCGCAAGGACGAGAGCGGTGATTTCACCAAGGGTGCCGGGCTGGGTAACGCGCAAATCGATGTTGTGATCAGCTATTTCACGGTCATGGCGCAGCATGATCCCGAACAAATTGTCCAGACACTGGGATCTATCACCCCAGGGCTCAGCAATCTTGTCGAGGAAAGGAAACTCGAACATCTGGGCATAACGAATGCCTCGTTTGTTGAGGGTCTTGCAGAGTTGGAGCAGATAAGAACCATGGTCGCACAAAGCGGCTACGGTGAGGATCGCATCCGCATCGATCCCTCCGTCGTGCGTGGCCTCGAATATTACACCGGCCCGGTCTACGAAGCCGAGCTGCTGGCCGAAATCCCCAATGAGGACGGCCAGATCGTGCGCTTCGGCTCGGTTGGCGGCGGCGGCCGTTATGACGGCCTCGTCTCGCGCTTTCGTGGCGAGCCGGTGCCGGCGACCGGTTTTTCGATCGGCGTCTCGCGGCTGATGACGGCGCTGAAGAACCTCGGCAAGCTCGATACTTCCGATGTCATCGCGCCGGTCGTCGTGCTGACCATGGACAAGGATACGGAAAGCCTCGGCCGCTACCAGAAGATGGTGGCCGAGCTGCGCGCCGCCGGCATCCGCTCGGAAATGTACCTCGGCGGCGGCGGCATGAAGGCGCAGCTGAAATATGCCGACCGCCGCGGCAGCCCGGTCGCCGTCATCCAGGGCGGCGACGAGCGCGCCAAGGGCGAGGTGCAGATCAAGGATCTGATCGAAGGCGCGAAGATGTCGGCCGAGATCGCCGACAACGCCGAATGGCGCGCCGCACGACCGGCGCAGGTGACCGTGGCGGAAGGCAATCTGGTCGCCGAGGTGAACAAGATACTGGCGGCGCAGGCCGAGGAGCGGGCGCGTGGCAAGTAGGGCGCCGCTTCCTTCTCCCCTTGTGGGAGAAGGTGGCCGAGCGAAGCTCGGTCGGATGAGGGGTGTTCCAGGGAACGCCGACGCCTCATTTCTTCCGGCACCCCTCATCCGTCTTGGCGCGTCGCGCCAATCCACCTTCTCCCACAAGGGGAGAAGGGGAGGTGGCGTTTTATGACCCCCCGCCCCGCCATCGCATCCGACATCGCGACGCTCTTCGCCGCGCGCAACACCCATGCGGTCGAGGTCGCTGTGCTGCAGCCGGCCGATCCGTTCCTCGACATGGCCGGCGAGGATTTGCGGCGCCGCATCTTTCTCACCGAGAGCGAGACCGGGCAGACGCTTTGCCTGCGGCCGGAATTCACCATTCCGGTCTGCCTCGACCACATTGCCAGCCAGGCCGGCACGCCGCGCCGCTATTCCTATCTCGGCGAGGTGTTTCGCCAGCGCCGCGAGGGCGGCAACGAGTTCTTCCAGGCCGGCATCGAAGATCTCGGCGACCGCGACACGGCCGCCGCCGACGCGCGTTCGCTGGCCGATGCGCATGCGCTGCTTTCGCTGGTGCTGCCCGGCCGGGGGCTGGCGGTCACGCTCGGCGACCAGACCATCTTCGAGGCGGTACTGGCCGCGCTTGGCCTGCCGCGTGGCTGGCGCATGCGGCTGGCGCGGGCCTTCGGCTCGGCGCCGATGCTGGAGGCAGCGCTTGCCGATCTCGCCAATCCGCCGCGCAACAGCCAGCTTGCCGGCTCGGTCGCCGCCCTTGTCCTCGATGGCGATCTCGACGGTCTTTCGGCGCATATCGCCGGCGGCATGGAAGAGGCCGGCCTGTCGGCAACGGCCGGGCGTTCGCCGTCCGAGATTGCGCGGCGCCTGATCGAGAAAGCCGAACTGCGCAGCGTGCGGCTGTCGAACGAGGCGTTTGCGGCGCTGAAGAGCTTTTTGGCCATCGACGTGCCGCTCGACAGCGCCGCCGGGGCGCTCGAAAGCTTTGCAGCCGATGCCGGGCTTTCACTGGGGGCTGCGCTGGAGAATTTCGCAGCCCGCGCCGCGGCCATAGAAAGCCTCGGCCTGCCGATGTCTGAAATCAGCTACGACGCCGCCTTCGGCCGGCCGCTCGATTACTACACCGGCCTGGTCTTCGAGATCGCGGCGCGGGATGGCGACCGGCCGCTCGCCGGTGGTGGCCGCTACGACCGGCTGCTGACGCTGCTCGGCGCCAAAACGCCGATCCCCGGCGTCGGTTTTTCCGTCTGGCTCGACCGCATCGAGGCGCTGCGGGAGACGGCGCCATGATCACGCTGGCGATCCCGTCGAAAGGCCGGCTCAAGGAGCAGGCGCTGGAGGTGCTGGCCAAGGCCGGGGTTGCCGTCAGCCTGCCCGGCGACGAGCGCAAATACCGCGCCCGCATCGACGGCCTTGACGGCGTCGAGATAGCGTTCCTGTCGGCCTCGGAGATATCAGGCGAGATCGGCCAGGGGTCGGTCGATCTCGGCATCACCGGCGAGGACCTTTTGCGCGAAAACCTCGCCGATTGCGAGGCGCGCGCCGAAATCATCGCCCGCCTCGGTTTCGGCAATGCCGATGTCGTCGTCGCCGTGCCCGACATCTGGCTCGATGTCGACACCATGGCCGACCTCGACGACGTCGCCGCCGATTTCCGCCAGCGCCACGGCCGCCGGCTCAGGATCGCCACCAAATACTGGCGCCTGACCCAGCAGTTCTTTTCGCAAAAGCACGGCATCCAGGTCTACCGCATCGTCGAAAGCCTGGGCGCCACCGAAGGCGCGCCGGCGGCCGGATTGGCCGATATCGTCGTCGACATCACCACGTCAGGCTCGACCTTGCGCGCCAACCATCTCAAGGTGCTGGCCGACGGCCTCATCCTGCGCTCGCAGGCCTGTCTCGTCGCGTCGAGGAAGGCGCGCGCTGCGGCCGACGAGGCGACTTTGCGCGATATTGCGGCCAGGATGGCATCGGTGAACGCTGGCTGACGTCGCCAATCTCCCCCCTTGAGGGGGAGATGTCGCCGAAGGCGACAGAGGGGGTCGGTACGTCTTGACGCGACTCTCCTAACGGACAGAACAGGCAGGTGCTCCACGCGAGACGACCCCCTCTGGCCTGCCGGCCATCTCCCCCTCAAGGAGGGAGATTGGCAGCTTGGCCGCAGTGCCAACCTGACGCGATTTTCTTGACGTACAGCAATTTTGTTCTTGCTTTGTGCCGGCAGCTATGCTACTAATCTCGCTATGGTGCCAATTGGCCCCGAAGACCCGCCCTCCGTGGCGGGTTTTTTATTTTCGGCCCTTACAGGCGAGTTCCCAACCAGCCCTGCCATCGGCGGGATTTCCACCACCCCGCCGGGCTGATAGGCTCGTTCTGTCTGCGGAGGACACGGCCATGCCGATCAATCTCGACGAGTTGAAAAATGCCAGCAATTTGCGCTCCAAGCGCGATGGCGGTTCGTTCATTGCGCCGGTCGACGGCACGGCGCATGTCTCGGGCGAGCGCAGCGTGCCGCTGCTCAACCTGACCATCCCGGCGCTGTTTGCCGATACGGTCGGCAAATACGGCACGCTCGATGCCGCCGTCTTCGTCGAGCAGGACAAGCGCTTTACCTGGGAGGAACTGTCGGAGACTGTCGATGCGCTCGCCGCCGGCTTCCTGGCGCTCGGCCTCGAGAAAGGCGATCGCGTCGGCATCTGGTCGCCGAACCGCTGGGAATGGCTGGTGACGCAATTCGCCACCGCCCGCATCGGCCTGATCCTGGTCAACATCAACCCGGCCTATCGGTTGGTCGAGCTGGAATATGCCTTGAACAAGGTCGGTTGCAAGGCGCTGGTCACCGCCGCCAAGTTCAAGAGCTCCGACTATCTCGGCATGATCGAGACGCTGGCGCCGGAGATCGCCAAGGCCACCCCTGGCAAGCTCGACGCCAACAAGCTGCCGGCACTGAAGATCGTTATCCGCATGGACGAGGAGAATTCTGCGGGCATGTTCAATTTCGCCGACGTGCTGGCGATGGCCGGCCGCGACGAGCATGACAAGCTCGACCGGATTTCAGCGGGGCTGAAACCGGACGACGCCATCAACATCCAGTTCACCAGCGGCACGACCGGCGCGCCCAAGGGCGCGACGCTGACCCACAACAACATCGTCAACAACGGCAATTTCGTCACCGCGGCAATCCGGCTCACCGTCGACGACCTGCTGTGCATTCCGGTTCCGCTCTACCATTGCTTCGGCATGTCGATGGGCACGATGGGCTGCGTCACCAAGGGCGCGACCATGGTTTTCCCGAGCGAGGGTTTTGATGCCGGCGCCACGTTGAAGGCGGTGGCGACGGAAAGCTGCACCGCGCTTTACGGCGTGCCGACCATGTTCGTCGGCCTGCTCGACCATCCGGAGTTCGCCTCCTTCGATCTCACCAGCCTGCGCACCGGCATCATGGCCGGCTCGCCATGCCCGATCGAGGTGATGAAGAAGGTTGTGTCGCTGATGCATATGGCCGAGGTGACCATCGCCTACGGCATGACCGAGACCAGCCCGGTCTCGTTCCAGAGCAGCGTCGACGATCCCTTGGAAAAGCGCGTCTCGACCGTCGGCCGCGTCCATCCGCATGTCGAGGTCAAGGCCATCGACGCCGAAGGCGCCACCGTCGCGGTCGGCGCGCCGGGCGAGCTTTGCACGCGCGGCTATTCCGTGATGAAGGGCTATTGGGACGACGAGCAGAAGACCCGCGAGGCGATCGACGCCGACGGCTGGATGCACACCGGCGACCTCGCCACCATCGATGCCGAGGGCTATTGCAACATCGTCGGCCGGGTCAAGGACATGGTCATCCGCGGCGGCGAGAACGTCTATCCGCGCGAGGTCGAGGAGTTTCTCTATCGCCACCCCAAGGTCAAGGAGGTGCAGGTGTTCGGCATTCCCGACCCGAAATATGGCGAGGAGCTGTGCGCCTGGATCGTGCTCAAGCCGGGCCAGATCACGACGGAGCAGGAGATCAAGGCGTTCTGCGCCGGCCAGATCGCCCATTTCAAGATCCCGCGCTACATCCGCTTCCGCACCGAATTGCCGATGACGGTGACCGGCAAGCCGCAGAAATTCCTGATGCGCCAGGCGATGGTCGACGAACTGGGATTGGTGACGCAGAAGACGGCGTGAGCGGGGGCGCGCTTCGGGCTTCGTCAAGGTGCGCAGGGGGCTTGCGCAGAGGGGGCTGAATGAGTGGTTTCGCACGACCGGCGATTTCCTACGGCATGCCGCTGGCCGCTCTGGCGATGGCTGTCGCGGTCAGGGCCAGCGGGGTGTCAGTGGACGAAGGGTCGCTGGGCACCAGGATATTTATCGGCGCGCTGTCGAGTGCGATCATGTTCACCACCATTTTCGTGGTGCTCGACCACGCCGAGGCGGTGGCCCGGCGGGTAGGCGAGCCGTACGGCACGTTGGTGCTGACCATCGCCGTGACGGCAATCGAAGTGTCGATCATCGTTTCCATCATGCTGCACGGCGCGAACAACCCGACGCTTGCCCGCGAGTCCGTCTTCTCGACGGTGATGATCACCTCCACCGGCGTTGTCGGCATGTGTCTGACGTTTGGTGGCTGGCGCCATCGCAAGCAGGCAATCGTCCGGCAAGGGACCAGCGCCTATCTGGCGGTGCTGGTCGCGCTCAGCGTCATGACGCTTATTCTGCCGACCTACACGCAAACCACGGATCCCGGCACATTCTCGGCGGCGCAACTCGGCTTCGTCAGCGTGCTTTCGGTGCTGCTTTATGCCGGTTTTCTGTTCGCGCAGACTGTCCGCCACCGCGACGATTTCATCGACGGGCAAGCGCATGGCGCCGCAGTGCGAACCGACGCTCACGAAAGCGTCGCCGCCGGCGCTGTTCTCCTGCTGATCGGGCTGATCGGCATCGTCATGCTGGCCGAACAGGTCGCCGCCAGCGTCGAGGATGCGCTCGTCGCCTACCAGGTGCCGCAGGCCGACGCCATTGTCGGCGCGATGATCGCGGGCTTGGTTCTGATGCCGGAGGCCATTTCGGCGGTTCGCGCCGCACTCAACAACGAGCTGCAGCGCGGCCTGAACGTCGCCATGGGTTCGGCCTGTGCCACAATCGGCCTGACAATACCGGGCATAGCCGCCGCCAGCCTGCTGACCGGAAGAGGCCTGACCCTGGGGCTGCCGGCGACCGACACGGTGCTTTTGGTCCTGGCGCTTTTCATCTGCAATGTGAGTTTCAGCACGGAAAGGACGACGTTCTTGACCGGCTTGGTCCATCTGGTGGTGTTTTTTACTTGGGTGTTTTTGATATTTGTGCCGTGAGGGGGCATGGGGGCAGGCAGATACTGACGACTGTTCTCGACCGAGCAGCCACGCGTTTCCGCACTGAGTTGCGAAGTAGGCAATCCGCAGAAGTTCCCGATGAGGCGATGGTCGAGAGTTGGGGTGGTGACGGCAAAGACGGCTTGAGGGGCGGGCGCCAATTTGTCTCCTTTGCGCCAGGGAACGAACCCGCTCGCGGGAGGGGCGCGGGGTTTGAGGCGTGAGCTTTGTTGGCAGCGTCGGTGAGGCTTTAATC
>NZ_JAMYTF010000035.1:0-59801 GCF_040322295.1 Mesorhizobium sp. M0159 | reverse complement strand
CCCCCCGCCCCCCCCCGCCCCGCCGGGATTTTTTTTTGCCCCAATTCAGGCGACAGGCACCAGAGCGGAATGAATTTAAATTGAATGGGGCATTCCGCTCTAACTGTTTGTTTTGCCGCATTTGTGCGGACGCCAAATGATTCCATTTGGCTGCAAAATGCTTATGGCGCGAAGATCGACCAGTTCATCGTCTTCGCCAGTTTTTCCAACGCGATCGAGCCCAGCCTGGAATTGCCGTTGGCATTAAGGCCGGGCGACCAGACGGCAAGCGAGGCGACGCCCGGCACGATCCCCAATATGCCGCCGCCAACGCCGCTCTTGCCGGGAATGCCGACGCGGAAAGCGAAGTCGCCGGAGCCGTCATAGTGGCCGCAGGTCAGCATCATCGCGCCGATGCGGCGGGCGCGCTCTGCCGAGACGACGGAATGCCCGGTCGCCGGGTTCTTGCCGCCATTGGCGAGGAAGCGGCCGGCCAGGGCCAGTTGCCGGCAGCTCATGGCGATAGCGCAATGGTGGAAATAGACGCCCAGCGCCAGTTCCGGCGCATGGTGGAGATTCCCGAACGATTTCATGTAATTGGCAAGCGCGAAATTGCGAAAGCCGGTCGCGCGTTCGGACGCCGCGACCTCGCGGTCGATGATGATGGTGTCGTCATCGGCCAGGAACTGGATGAAGCGCAGGATCTCGCCGATCGCCTCGCGCGGCTGATGGCCGGCAAGCAGGATGTCGGAGACGACGATGGCGCCGGCATTGATGAATGGATTGCGCGGAATGCCGTTCTCGTGCTCGAGCTGGACGATCGAGTTGAACGGATTGCCCGAAGGTTCGCGCCCAACCCGCTGCCACAGCGCGTCGCCGACATTGCCGAGCGCCAGCGTCAGCGTGAACACCTTTGAGATGCTCTGGATCGAAAACGCCTCGTCGGCATCGCCCGCGGTCAGCATGCGGCCGTCATTGGTCACCGCGGCAATGCCGAATTTTTTCGGATCGATCTTGCCGAGCTGGGGAATATAGCTGGCGACGTCGCCGCGATCGGTACGCTCCGCCATTTCGGCGGCGACCTCGCGCAACGCCTGTTCAAGCTGTGGCGCCTGTTCAAGTTGAGGCGCCTGTTCAAGCTCCGGCATCGTCGCCCCCGCTACTTCAGCCAGCGTTCGATACGCGCCATCGCCTCGACCATGTCGTCGTGGCTGCCGGCATAGGAAAAGCGCATCGTGCGATGGCCTTGCAGCGGGTCGAAATCGCGGCCCGGCGTCGCCGCCACATGCGCCTCGGCAAGCATCCGGCGCGCAAACGCCATGCTGTCATTGGTGTGCCTGGTGACGTCGCAGAAGGCGTAGAACGCGCCGTCCATAGGCGCGGCCAAAGCAAAGCCGAGCTCCGGCAGGCGTTGCATCAGGAGCTCGCGGTTCCAGGCATAGCGCGCCTTCACCGCTTCCAGCTCTGGCGTCGCCTTGAATGCCTCGATCGCGGCAATCTGGGACAGTTCGGGCGGCGAGATGTAGAGGCTCTGGGCGATGCGCTCGACCGGCCGCACCAGTTCCTGCGGCAGCACCATCCAGCCGATGCGCCAGCCGGTCATGCAATAATATTTCGAGAAGGAATTGATCACCGTCACATCCGCGCCGAAAGCAAGCGCCGTCGTGTCGGGCGCCGCATAGGCCAGCCGGTGATAGATTTCGTCCGACATGACGGCGATGCCGAGCTCTTGCGCCGTCTCGACCAGCGCCTCGAGATCGCCGGCGGGGATGACCGCGCCGGTCGGGTTGGCCGGGCTGGCGAACAGCACGCCCTTCAGCGGTTTTTCGCGATGCGCGGCTTGCAGGTGCTCGGCATGCAGATAGGCGGCGCCGTCCAACTCGATCTCGGCGATGTCGATGCCGAGCGCGGCCATGATGTTGCGATAGGCAGGATAGCCGGGCGCAGCGATGGCGACGCGGTCGCCTGGATCGAACATTGCCAGGAAAGCGAGGTTGAAGGCAGCCGACGATCCGGTGGTGACGGCTATCCGCTCGGGCGAAACGTCAAGCCCGTAGTGCTCGCCATAATGCGCCGCGATCGCCTTGCGCAGGCCGGCGAGGCCCAGCGCGTCGGTATAGCCGATGCGGCCTGCTTTCAAGGCATTGGCCGCCGCTTCGCGAACCCCGGCCGGCGCCGGATCGGAAGGCTGGCCGACGGCCATGGAAACGACCGGCAGGCCCTTGGCTTTCAGCCGATTCGCCTCGGCCAGGATGTCCATGGCATGGAACGGTTCGACCGCGCCGCGGCGCGAAAGCGAAACAACCATTTTTCAATCCACCACACTTGTCCGCACGTGCCGGCCATGCTGGCCGCGCCGCACAAATGCCCGATTGGTGTGGGGATCACAAGTTCGGTAAGTTTAGGCTGCCGACTTTTCATCCTTCGCCCACTCGTCTACCAGTGGACCTGCCATGTTGAGCCGACCCAAATCGACGATCGCCAGGACAGCGCGCGCCCTCGCGACGCTTTCGCTTGCCGCGGTGGTCGCCATGGCCGGCTCGGTCAATGCCTTTGCGCAGAATGTGCCGGTTGTGCGCGATGCCGAGATCGAGGCGCTGGTGCGCGATTACGCGCGGCCGATCTTCAAGGCGGCGGGCTTGTCGGGCGACGCCATCAACATCGTGCTGGTCAACGACCAGAGCTTCAACGCCTTTGTTGCCGGCCGCCGCCTGTTCATCAACACCGGCGCGCTGATGACGGCCGAAACGCCCAACGAGATCATTGGCGTCATTGCCCACGAGGCCGGCCATATCGCCGGCGGACACCAGCAGAAATTGCGAGAACAGCTCGAGCGCGCCAAGACGATGGCGATCCTGGCGACGCTGCTTGGCGCCGGCGCCATGGTGGCCGGCGCCACCAGCAACAGCCGCGGTCTCGCCGGCGCCGGCATGGGCGTGGTGGCCGGCGGCGGCGAGATGGCGCAACGCAGTATCCTCGCTTATCAGCGCACCGAAGAGATGACCGCCGACCGTTCGGCGATCACCTATCTCAATGCAACCGGCCAGTCCGGCATGGGCATGCTGAAGACGTTTGGCCGCTTCCAGAACGCATTGTCGCTCTCGGGCGCGCAAGTCGATCCCTACAGGATCAGCCATCCGATGCCGCAGGAGCGTATCGCCAATCTCGAAGTGCTGGTGAAGCAGAGCCCTTACGTCGACAAGGTCGACCCGCCGGCACTGCAGCAGCGCCACGACATGATGCGCATCAAGATCGCCGCCTACATGCAGGGCCAGGCGGCGGCGTCGCGATTGATGCGCAAGAACCCCGGCAGCCTCGCCTCACGCTATGGCGACGCGCAGATGACCTATCTTTTCGGCAATCTGGCGTCGGCGCTCACCAAGACCAACGCGTTGATCAAGGAACAGCCGAAAAATCCCTATTTCCAGGAATTACGCGGCGACATCCTGATGAAGGCGAACCGGCCGAAGGATGCGGCGGACGGCTATGCCAAGTCGGTCAGCCTCGATCCGGCGCGATCGGGGCTGTTGCCGGTCTCTTACGGCCAGGCGCTGATGGCGATCGGCACGCAGGATTCGCTGAAGAAGGCAGTGGCGCAGATCAACACCGGCCTCGGACGGGATCGCGAAAACGCCGCCGGATACCGCTACCTGGCACAGGCTTACGGGGAACTCGGCAACATCCCGGCCGCCGAGCTTGCAACCGCCGAAGGGCATTTCTATTCCGGCGACTACAAGAATGCGAAAATCTTCGCCATGCGGGCGCAGCAGAGCATGAAGCGGGGCGAGCCGGGCTGGCTTCGCGCGCAGGACATTATAAACTACGCACCATCAGGTAAGAAGAAGTGAACCTTTCGGACGCAGGCTGCGACACAGCCAAACCGGGCGGACCCGAACACGGGCAAGAGGATCGAGGATCATGACCAAGGCAATTCTGCTGGGCACTACCGGAGTGGCAGCGGCTCTCGCCATGCTGGCGTTCGGCTTCGTCGCCGGCAATCCGCAGACGGCGAAGGCCGGCACGGCGCAGCTTGCCCAGACGGCGTCCTCGGGTACCAAGCTCGACCGCACCGAAGTCGAAGGCATCGTCCGCGACTATCTCCTGAAGAACCCGGAAGTGCTTCTGGAGGCACAGCAGGCACTCGAGGCCAAGCAGAAGGAAGAACAGCGCGTCGCCAGTCTCGGCGTCATCAAAGACGCCAAGGACCAGATCTTCAATTCCTCATTCGACGGTGTTGTCGGCAATCCGAACGGCAAGGTCACCATCGTCGAATTCTATGATTATAATTGCGGCTACTGCAAACGCGCCATCGACGACATGCGCGCGCTGACCAAGGCCGATCCGGACCTGCGCTTCGTACTCAAGGAGTTCCCGATTCTCGGCCCGGATTCGCAGAAGGCGAGCGTCGTCTCGATGGCCTTCCATTTGATGAAGCCGGAGAAATACGGCGAATTCCACAATGCGCTGCTCGGCGGCCAGGGGCGCGCCACCGAGGCGGCGGCAATCAAGGTGGCGCTGTCGCTCGGCGCCGACGAGGCGGCGCTGCGCGAAAAGATGAAGGACCCGAGCATCACCGAGGCCTTCTCCAAGACCTATGACCTCGCCACCAAGCTCGCCATCACCGGAACGCCGTCCTATGTCGTCGGCAACGAGGTGGTGTTCGGCGCGCTTGGCCAGGAAGTGCTGGCCGAAAAGATCGAGGCGGCGAAGGCCGCGCTCTGATCAGCATTCGGGTTTCGATTAGGCTGCGGGTTTCCGGCACCGGCCGTTTTTCCGGCTGTTGTGGACGGCGAAAGAACGCACTTGCGCTCTTTTCGCCAGCGTCTATGCCCATTATAGAGGGTCCGGCGCGCCGGCTTAGCCGCGCCGGGAAAGGTCGGCATATTTTGAAAACGGTTTTCGTCCTGAACGGCCCCAATCTCAACGCGCTCGGCAAGCGCGAGCCAGGCATCTATGGCGGCAAGACGCTTGCCGCGATCGCCGACGACTGCAAGCAGGCAGGTGCCGCACTTGGGCTGGAGATCGATTTCCGCCAGTCGAACCATGAGGGCGACCTCGTCGACTGGATCCAGGAGGCCGCCGACAAGGCCGCCGCGATCGTCATCAATCCGGGCGCCTACGGCCATACCTCGATCGCCATTCACGATGCCATCCGCGCTGTCGCGCCGCTGCCGGTCGCTGAGGTGCATCTCTCCAACATCCACGCGCGGGAACCATTCCGCCACGTGTCCATGGTCGCGCCGGTCGCCGTCGGCATGATCTGCGGGTTCGGGCCGCTCGGCTACACGCTGGCGCTGCAGGCGCTGGCTGCACGCCTATGACCGGCCAACAAACAGAAGGCTCGAAAATGTCGATAAAGAAGAACGGTGTTGACCAGCAGCTGATCCGCGATCTGGCGGGCATACTGAACGACACCAACCTGACCGAGATCGAGGTCGAGCTGGGCGATCTGAAGGTGCGCGTCTCGCGGCAGGCCCCGGCCGTCCATGCCGTCGCCACAGCTCAGCCGGCCTATGCCCCGGCAGCCGCGCAGCCTGCGGCAGCGGCCGCGCCGGCGACGCCCGACGTGTCGAAGAACGCCGTTGCCTCGCCGATGGTCGGCACCGCCTATCTGGCACCGTCGCCTGACGCCAGGCCGTTCATCGAAATCGGCCAGAAGGTCAAGGAAGGCCAGACGCTGCTGATCATCGAAGCAATGAAGACGATGAACCAGATCCCCTCGCCGCGCGCCGGCACGGTGACGGCGATCCTGTTTGAAGATGCGCAGCCGGTCGAATATGGTATGCCGCTCGTCGTGATCGAGTAGAGCCGGGAACAGGCGAAAGATGTTCCAGAAAATCCTCATCGCCAATCGCGGCGAAATCGCCCTCAGGGTGCTGCGCGCCTGCAAGGAGCTCGGCATCCAGACGGTGGTGGTGCATTCGACCGCCGACGCCGACGCCATGCATGTGCGTCTCGCCGACGAGAGCGTCTGCATCGGCCCGCCGCCGTCGCGCGACAGCTATCTCAACATCCACCAGATCGTCGCCGCCTGCGAGATCACCGGCGCCGACGCGGTGCATCCCGGCTACGGTTTTCTGTCGGAGAACGCCAAGTTCGCCGACATCCTCGCCGCGCACAACATCACCTTCATCGGCCCGACCGGCGACCATATCCGCATCATGGGTGACAAGATCGAGGCCAAGCGTACCGCAAAACGCCTCGGCATTCCCGTGGTGCCCGGCTCCGACGGCGCGGTCACCGAGGACAAGGAAGCCGAGCGCATTGCCGCCGCGATCGGCTACCCCGTAATCATCAAGGCGTCGGCCGGCGGCGGCGGGCGCGGCATGAAAGTGGCGCGTAGCGAGGCCGATCTCGAGGTGGCGCTGCAGACGGCACGCTCGGAGGCGGGTGCGGCCTTCGGCGACGACGCAGTCTATATCGAGAAATATCTGCAGAAGCCGCGCCATATCGAAGTGCAGGTGTTCGGCGACGGCGCCGGGCGCGGCGTGCATTTCGGCGAGCGCGACTGCTCGCTGCAGCGCCGCCACCAGAAGGTCTGGGAAGAAGCGCCCTCGCCGGCGCTCAATGCCGAGGAGCGCGCGCATATTGGCGGCGTCTGCGCCAGGGCGATCGCCGATCTCGGCTATTCCGGCGCCGGCACCATCGAATTCCTCTATGAGGACGGCGAGTTCTATTTCATCGAGATGAACACGCGCCTGCAGGTCGAACATCCGGTGACCGAGGCGATTACCGGCATCGACCTCGTGCACGAGCAGATCCGCGTCGCCTCGGGCGGCGGACTTTCGGTGCGCCAGGAGGACATCCGCTTCCACGGCCATGCCATCGAATGCCGCATCAATGCCGAGGATCCGCGCACCTTCACCCCCTCGCCGGGCACCATCACCCATTTCCACACGCCGGGCGGCCTCGGCATCCGTGTCGATTCCGGCGTCTATTCCGGCTACAAGATCCCGCCCTACTACGACAGCCTAATCGGCAAGCTGATCGTGCATGGCCGCAACCGCGTCGAATGCATGATGCGGCTGCGGCGCGCGCTCGACGAATTCGTCGTCGACGGCATCAAGACGACGCTGCCACTGTTTCGCGACCTCGTTGGCAACGCCGACATCGCTAATGGCGACTACGATATCCACTGGCTGGAAAAATACCTGGCCGAAGGCGAGTGATACAGGGGCGAAGCGATGACCCGTCCCTACGCACCCGGTTATCGCATCCCGACCGACCTTTTGCTCAAAGCCTATGCCTCCGGCGTCTTCCCGATGGCCGAAAGCGCCAATGACCCCGAAGTATTCTGGGTGCGGCCGGAGACGCGCGGCATCATTCCGCTCGACGGGTTCCACATACCGAAAAGCCTGAGAAAGACGATCCGCAAGAACCTGTTCGAGTTCCGCATCGATTTCGACTTCGAGGCGACGATCGAGGCCTGCGCCGAAAGGCGCGAGGAACGTCGGTCGACCTGGATCAACGCGCCGATCCGCGAAGCCTATATCGAGTTGCATCGGATGGGCCATTGCCATTCGGTCGAGGCCTGGCACAACGACCGATTGGTCGGGGGGCTCTACGGCGTATCGCTCGGCCGCGTGTTCTTCGGCGAGAGCATGTTCGCCAGGGAGACCGACGCGTCAAAGGCCTGCCTGGTTCACCTCGTCGAACGCCTGAAGGCGCGTGGCTTTGCACTGCTCGATACGCAGTTCACCACCGAGCATCTCAAACGCTTCGGTGCAATCGACGTGCCGCGCGGCAAGTACGAGAAGATGCTGGCCGAGGCGCTGAAGGGCGAGGCCGTGTTTTTTCCATAAACTGGTATGGTTCATCGTTTCACAGAAACAAAATTCCGGACGGAAAGCCGTTCACACTTTCCCGGAATTGCTCTTGCGGCCGGTCAGCCTTTTGCTGCCGTCACCAGCGGCGTCTGTGCGTGGAACATCATCTTCCAGCCATTGACGCGATGGACATAGCCGGTGCTGACCAGCGCCGCATAGGCTTCGCCATCTTGCCGCGTCGCACGCGCCTCGTAGGTCAGCATGACGATGTCGCTGCCCGGCTCGATGATGCCCTTGAGATCGATGTCGAGATCGCGCCAGCGGTTCGGGTCCGTGGCAGTTGCGGCCAGATCGGTATTGCTCATCACCCGCGCCATCTGCGGGAAGGCCACCAGGCAGTCGGTATCGGCATTGGCCTTGAAATAGTCGGCACCGCCGCTCCAGAATCCCCTTTCGATGTCGAGAAGTTCGTTCTTGTTGGCCATCATCATGGCAACCTCCTCCGTAGAGAGGCACCAACGCTCGGGCAACGCGGCGGTTCCGCAGGGCGCGGTATCCGCCGCGCACTGACAGATTCTAGTTGGTTTTGGGGGCGGCGGGTGCCGGCACGTCGGACTTCTGCTTGCAGCCCTTCAGCCAGATATCATAGACGGCATGCTCGACGGCGTTGATCCCGGGGCTTTCGGCAAACATCCAGCCGGTGAAGATACGGCGTATTTTCCGGTCGAGCGTGATCTCGTCGACCTCGACGAACGAATCCGTCTTCGGCTCTTCGTTTTCGGGCCGCGAATAGCAGATGCGCGGCGTCACCTGCAAAGCGCCGAACTGCACCGTCTCGTCGATATAAACATCGAAGGTGATGATACGACCGGTGATCTTGTCGATGCCGGCGAATTCAGCGACGGGATTGGTGATGCGCTCGGATACTGCGGGTGCTGCAGGCGCCACCGACGCGTCCGGCGCAGGCGGCGCCAACTCCTGCGCAGCAGCAAGCGCCACCATAGAAGCGAGAACGACCGCGGTTAATCCGCCCGTCAAAATTCGGCTGAACATGCTCATGCAAGGTCCGGTGGTTTGCGCCCGGGTGATTCTCTTAACGCCAAGGCTAGTTGCTGCTGTCGGATCAGCAAACAGCTAAACAGCAATTGGGGCGACAAAGGACCGCCCTCGTGGGGACCGCCCTCGTGGGGACCGCCCCCGTGGGGACCGCGCGCGTGTCGCGGCGATCGATCACGAACCAGGCGTCCAGGCGTCGTAGTCGCCCGTCACCTGCGGACGATGCTGGTTGGTCAGCACCGAGCCTTTCGGGCGATAGGCCGCGGGGCTGCCGGTGAGGTTCGGCACATGCGGCTTTTGCCAGTCGCGTGGCTTGTAGTCTTCGCTTGGCGGCGCAACGTCGACACGGTGATGGATCCAGCCATGCCAGCCGGGCGGAATCGCCGAGGCTTCCGAATAGTCGCGGTAGATGACCCAGCGGCGGGTGCGGCCTTCCGAATCGACGCCGCCCTCATAGTAGACGTTGCCAACCTCGTCCTGCCCGACCTTCTTGCCGTGCCGCCAGGTGTGGAAGCGCGTTCCCAATGTCTGGCTGTTCCACCAGGTGAAAAACTGCAGAAGGAAAGTCTTCATCCAAATCCTCGTGGCAAGTCCTTGAAGCAAGTCCTCGCGGCGGCTGCGGCGCCTGTTCCTGCTTATGGCGTCACGGCATTGCGAAGGCAAGGGTCTTGCCGCAACCGGCGAGCAAATGGCTGACGGGAAAGCGATACGTTCATGCTATTTTCGCGGCCGCCCGAAGCAGATGAAATGGGTTGTTGGCAACCTTACGCAGCGTTATTCTAGGAGTTGAAGCTTCGTTGCCTCAAGGACGGCAAATGAGAGGGGCTCATGTCATCGCTGGCGGGCACGGCCGGTCGCGCATTGCCGCAGGTCGTTGAGGCGATCTACGATTCGATTGCCGACGTCGACCGCTGGCAGGCGACACTCGAGGCCATCTGCAACCTGGCGGAAGGCCAGCTTGCCATGCTCGCCGTCATCGACACGATCAGCAGCTCCGCGCGGTTTTCGGTGTCTTGCGGCGATCCCGCAGTTCTTGAGCCGTTGAAGCATGACTACGGCTCGCAAGTGCCGTTCTATGCGGCGGTTCCCAAGATGGAGATCGACGTGCCGTTCACCGTCGATTCGATCTACGCCCTGCAAGGTCCGGATACGCGACAGAGATGGCTCGAAAGCCGCATCGTGCGCGAATGGGTGCAACCCAACCGCCTGGACGATTTCTTCTGGGTGGCGTTGATGAAGCGGCCGACCCGGATCGGCACGCTGATGGTGGTTACCGACAAGGACAGGCGCCAGATTTCCCGCGAGGATATCGAGCTTGTCTGCCTGTTGGCGCCGCATGTGCGGCGCGCGGTGACCATCGGCGACCTGTTCGAGGCCGAGCGGCGCAAGGCCGAAATCTTCCGCTCCATCATCGAAAGCCTCGACCATCCGGTGCTGATCGTCGCCGAAGACATGACCATCATCTTCGCCAACCCGTCAGCCGAAGCGCTGCTCGCCGAAAACATCTCGGTTGCTTGCGTGCGCGGCCAGCTTTCCTTCACCTATGCCAATGCCAATGCCGCGATCGGCCGCGCCGTCCAGCTCGGCACGCGCGACGAATTCGCGCTCGGACCTTGCGGCATCAACATTCCCCTGGCCAGGACGGTCGTTCCGGCGGTGGCCCATGTCATGCCGCTGGCGCGGCGTGAAATCTCGGCGCGCATCTCGCAACGCGCCGCCGCAGCGATCTTCATCGCCGCAGCCGGTTCGACACCGACCCCGGCGCTGGACGCCATTGCGGCGCTGTTCGGACTGACCGCGGCAGAAAGGCGCGTCGCCGGTCACGTTGCCGCCGGCCTGACGCGAAAGGAAATCGCCGCGGCCGGCGGCGTCTCGGACGGCACCGTCAAGTCGCAGCTGGCGACGATCTTCGACAAGACCGGTACAGGCGATCAGCGCGAGCTCGAACTGTTGATGCGCGAATTGTCGCCACCCTTGCGCTCCAGGTGATTTTGCTCAGGTTCCCCGGACCGGCAGCGGTCCAGAAGACTCGGCCGGCAAGTTTTTCAAGCCCTGACACCATCGTCCGCAAAATCTGGGAAACGAAACCGGCATCGTTGCAATTCGGCCAAAATCATGGTGCGGTCGTTCGCGGTCCAGAAACGCGGCACTATGCTCGGCTGGAATGAAAATGGTTTCTGGCGCGGATCTCGATCTTTGACACCGACATCTACCGAGCGGCTGCTCCCCTACCTCTTTCTGCTTGGGCTGATCGTAATCGCGGTCGCTTTCCGGCCACTGCTGCCCGTCGACGAAACGCGATATCTCAGCGTCACCTGGGAAATGTATCTGAGCGGACAGATCTTCGTCCCGACGATGAATTTCGCGCCCTATCTGCAGAAGCCGCCACTGCTGTTTTGGCTTATCGACCTTGTCTGGAACATTTTCGGCGCCAGCCGGCCGGCGGCGATGCTGGTCATCTTCGCCGCCTCCTCGCTCGTCATCTGGCTGACGACGGCGTTGGCAAAGACCCTGTTTCCGGGCCGCGACGACATCGCGCGGCGCATCCCCTGGCTGGTCGCCGGAAGCAGCGTGTTCGTCATCTATTCGACGCTGATCCTGTTCGACCTGTTGCTGACGGTCTTTGTGCTCGCTGCGCTGTTGTCGTTGATTGCCTTTGCCCGCAGCGGCAACCGCTGGCAGGCCGTTCTGGCCGGGCTGTTCATCGGCATGGGCGTGCTGACGAAAGGCCCGGTGGTGCTGATCCATATCGGCGCGCCCATCCTGTTCTACCCGTTCTGGCGCGACGGGCGGGCGGGACTGACGACACCGAACTTCCTCGCTGGAGTGGGCCTGGCCCTGCTCGCCGCACTAATTCCGGTGGCGATCTGGCTGGTGCCGGCGACCATCCTGACAAAAGGCAATTTCGTTTATGATCTTGTCTGGAACCAGTCGGCGGGGCGCGTCACCGGCAATTTGCGCAATTCGCACGGCCGGCCGTTCTATTTCTATCTGCTGCTGCTGCCGGTCATGTTCATACCGTGGATCTTCATACCCGAGGTTTGGCGGTTGAAGCTGCGCACGCGGATACGCAGCCTGATCGACGCGAAGTCGCCGGATCTGCGCGCCTTGCGCCTGCTGTCATTCTCGTTCGTTGCCGTGTTTCTGGTGTTCAGCGCGATATCCGGCAAGCAGCCTCATTATGTCGTGCCGATGTTGCCGTTCGTGGTCATCCTGTTCGGCTATTTCATGGCGGAGATCCCGCTCGCCAGGCTGAAGAGCTCGGCCATCGTCATGCTTGTCATTTTCGGCATCGGCCACGCGGTGGCATCGGCAACCGCGTTCAAACGCTATGATCTGACGCCGCTCGCCAACTTCATCGACGAGCGAAAGGATGCGGACTGGGCCGTGGCTTTCGACTATCAAGGCGAAGTCGGCTTCCTGGCCCGCTTGCAAAAGCCATTCGAAACCACCGACAAACCGGAAGAATGGCTTGGCTCGCATCCCAGCGGCTATGTCATCGACAAGGTTTCCAAGGATCCCGGCACTGCAGGGCAAATCGCGTTCCGGCTTCGCGTCGAACGCGGCTATCTCGTCGTGCTTAAGGGACAGCATTGACGATCGTCACCGGTATGCGAGTTCGTCCCCCGCGCGGGAGATGAAGGCGTTGCTGCTTCGTGGTTCCATCGCTCGATAGAACCGGGAGGTATTCATGCGCAAGCTCATCTCGACGACGCTTTTTGCCTTATCGCTCGCTGTGGCCGGCGTTATCGCCGATCCGGCATGGAGCTTCAAATGTCAGTCCGGAACGATTGGGCAAGGCAGTTGCTCCTGCTCCGGGACCGCCGACTGCACCGATATGCGGCATTCCAAAATGTGCAAGGGCGACCTGAACTGCGGTTCGGGCAAATGCTCCTGCACGGCCGCATTGGTAGTCGACCCCGGCCCGAAAACCCCCAAGCCCAAGGTCGTCGCGCCGATGGCGACAACCAAAGGCGTCGTGAAGCAGTAGGCATCCGACCCGAAAGGACGGCGGCTGGTTCCGCCCGATGTTTCGCGGTTCGTCCCCCGTGCGGGCGATGAACCGCTGTCGAAGAAATGGTGTTGTCTAGCCGGAGGGTGGTTTCCAACCGACTGAGCGAGGATACCATGTTGAAAATCTGCACGATGCTGTTCTTCTGCCTGATGGCGGCCGCCGCGGCCGCCCAGCCGCCGCCTTCGGGGCCGCCGGTTCCCAGTGCGGCACTTGCCCCATGCAACGCCACACAATCGAACAGGCCCTGCAAAGCCGAACTCGGCGTGTTCCTGATCACCAACACCGTCCGCAACCTGGCGCAAGCCAAGGTCGACGCCACCAACGCACAGCTGGCCGCCCAGGGACGATCGTCACGCGCATCGATCGAATCGCTGAAGCAATGGCGGCCGTCGCGCTTTGCGACGCAGATGCTGAACCAGCCGAACAGCTGGTTTGTCAAAGTTCCTTACATCCTGACCATCAAAGTCTCGATCCCGGTGACCTCCGACCGCCACATCGGCATTCCCATAGACGTCAACGTCTTCTGCAGCGGCTGGCAGACCGATTCCAGCCAGGTCATCATCCGCTCGCAACCCGGCCCGGCGAGCTTCGAGGGCGGCAACATCCTCGAAGACGTTTTCAACGTCGGCAATTACATCGACGCTCAGGTACGGAGCTCGTTTTCGGCACCTCTGCCGGTGACGACGCCGGTTCCAAATTCGAAATGCTCGGCAATAGACGGCTCCGATGCCGGCACGCAGGCCACCGGCGATGATCTCATCTTCTGGACGGTGCCACGGCGCAACCTGGTGGTGACGGACGCCATAGCCAAGCCGACGGTTGAAGTGACCTTCGACAGCCTCACACGCCTGCCAGCCCGCGACTTCCACAACAATGTCGTCTATACGGAATCCGAGGCCATAAACCTCAACGTCTATGCCAATGAGGATGGCCGTCAGAAGGCGCTGACGATGCGCGAACGCGACGTGGCTGCGCTGAACCTTCCCGCAGTACGGCTGGACGCGCGAAAATACGATTCGCTGGTCGTCATCGGCAATGTCGACCAGCCGCCGAACGACCCCAGAGACAGCGCCTTCGCGGTAGCGGCCAAGACTGCGGGATTCGGTGCCGGTTCCAAGATCATGCAGATCCCGAAGTGGTATTCGAGGCCGCCGGACCAGTTCAATCACAAGCCTACATGGATCAGAGTTCCCGGCTACGAGTTGCACTATACGGTGCGCTATCTCAACAGCGGCGGGCTGGCCGTCGACGGTGGAGCCAGTACGGTCCGGCCCCCAAAAGTCGCCGTTCCGATAAAGACGCTCATCAAGCCGAAAACGCCCTGACGCGGCCGCTCGCGGATGACGGCGGCGGTTCAGACCGCTGCCGCCATCCCCCGCGCGGCAGATGCGGCAGCGCCGGCATCATGGCCTGATCTTGCTGGAACAAACGCGCCGCTGCGCCACGAGCGAGCGGCGCCATCGATGGAGACAAACGATGCTGCACCTTCCTCACACCATGCCCGCCATCAGGATCATTGCGGCAATCTCGCTGCTTGCCTTCCCGAACTTCCTGCCGCCGGTCACGAGCCCGGCGAACGCGCTGCCGGTCAGCCAATCCTGCAGGATCACCACGTATTACAAGTCTGCGGCAAAGGCGACGGAGGTTGGCGTGCGCTCGACGTGCCAGGGCGTCAAAAAATGGGGCGTCACCTCGAAATATTACGAGGTGGAAAAAATCGAAGCCGCCACGCCCCCGCACACGTCGGGTGGAGGCGGCAGCCTGCCGTGCGAGTTTCTCGCTGCCGGCTGCTCCAACCTGCCCGTGAAACGCAACTGAGCGCCAGGCGAACGAGCTAGCCGGTCGCCTTCTCCAAAACCAGCGCCGGCAAGCCTGAGGCGCCGCCGCAATCGGCCGTGTTGCCGGCGGGCAAGAACCCTCGCGCGCGGTAAAAGGCGATGGCCGGAGCATTTGCTTCCTCGACCTCGACGCGCAGCGTCCGGGCCTCCGGAAAGCTGGCCTCGATCTCGTCCAGCAGCGCCTGGCCGATGCCTTGCCTCTGCCAGGCCGGATGCACGTAAAGCTGGTTCAGCATGACGATCGCGGGATCCGTGGTGGCGGCGGCGAAGGCCATGCCGCCGATGCTTTTGCCGTCATCGGCGAGCAGGAACTCCGAGTTGGGCCGCGTCAGCCGTGCTTTGAGCGCGGCGATAGAATGCCATTCATCGGTGATTTCGGTAACCCGCGCCGCGCCGTAGATGGCGTCATAGGTGGCATGCCACGTCTCGATCAGCAATGCGCGCACCGCCGCCAGATCGCGCTCGCCGGCGGTGCGGACGAACATCCTACTCGATCCCGAGCCTGGCCTTGACCAGCTCGTTGACCGCCTGCGGATTGGCCTTGCCGCCAGTCGCCTTCATCACCTGGCCGACGAACCAGCCGGCCATGGTCGGCTTGGCGCGCGCCTGTTCGACCTTGTCCGGGTTGGCCGCGATCACCTCGTCCACCGCCTTTTCGATGGCGCCGGTATCGGTGACCTGCTTCATGCCGCGGCTTTCGACCAGCTGACGCGGATCGCCGCCCTCGTTCCAGACGATCTCGAATAGATCCTTGGCGATCTTGCCGGAGATGGTGCCTTCCTTGATCAGGTCGATGACCGCGCCAAGCTGGTCGGGCGAAACAGGAGCGTTTTCAATGTCCTTGCCGGCTCTGTTCAACGCACCCAGCAAATCGTTGATGACCCAGTTGGCGGCAAGCTTGCCATCGCGACCAGCGGCCACCTTCTCGAAATAGTCGGCGACCGCCTTTTCCGATACCAGGATCGAGGCGTCGTAGGTCGACAGGCGGAGCGAGGTGATCAGCCGCGCCTTTTTGGCGTCGGGAAGTTCCGGCAGGTCCTTTGCCAACTCGTCGACATAGGCCTGGTCGAATTCCAGCGGCAGAAGGTCGGGATCGGGGAAATAGCGGTAGTCGTGCGCTTCTTCCTTGGAACGCATCGAGCGCGTTTCGCCCTTGTTGGGGTCGAACAGCCGCGTTTCCTGGTCGATCTTGCCGCCGTCCTCAAGGATGGCGATCTGGCGGCGCGCCTCGTAGTCGATGGCCTGGCCGATGAAACGGATGGAGTTGACGTTCTTGATCTCGCAGCGCGTGCCGAATTCACCGCCGGGCCGGCGTACCGAGACGTTGACGTCGGCGCGCAGCGAGCCTTCGTCCATATTGCCGTCGCACGTGCCGAGGTAGCGCACGATGGTGCGCAGCTTGGTGACATAGGCCTTGGCTTCATCGGCGGAGCGCATATCCGGCTTCGAAACGATCTCCATCAGCGCCACACCGGAGCGGTTGAGATCGACATAGGACATCGTCGCATGCTGGTCGTGCATCGACTTGCCGGCGTCCTGCTCCAGGTGCAGGCGCTCGATGCCGACCTCGATGTCCTCGAATTCGCCCTGCCGGTCCGGGCCGACCGAGACGATCACCTTCCCCTCGCCGACGATCGGCTGCTTGAACTGCGAGATCTGGTAGCCCTGCGGCAGGTCGGGATAGAAATAGTTTTTCCTGTCGAAGACCGATTTGTGGTTGATCTCGGCCTTTAGGCCCAGCCCGGTGCGGATCGCCTGCTTGACGCATTCCTCGTTGATGACCGGCAGCATGCCGGGCATCGCCGCGTCGACCAGGCTGACATTGGCGTTGGGCGCGGCGCCGAAAATGGTCGAGGCGCCGGAAAACAGCTTTGCCTGAGAGGTCACCTGCGCGTGGACCTCGAGGCCGATGATGATCTCCCAGTCGCCGGTGGCGCCGGGAACCAGGCGCTTGGCGTCGGGCGTGCGGGTGTCGATAATGCTCATAAGGGCCTGCATATTGAAATTGCGGATATGCGAGAACGCATATTTTGATGTGCAACTTCGCTAGTGCAAACCGCCAAAAGAGACAAGCGCAAAGCCGCAGGCGCCGACGCGGCACAGGCCCGCACCTGCCGCGACGAACTGCGATAGCAGCTTGAAAAATCGACCTGTCGGCAACCCGGCCGCCGTCACCTATGCCGTGGCGATGTAGGCCCTGATCTCCTCGGCCTCGCGCTCGACATCCTCGATGCGGCGCTTGACCACGTCGCCGATCGACACGATGCCGTCGAGCAGCCCGTTCTTTTCCACCGGCAGATGGCGGAAGCGGCCCTTGGTCATGATCTCCATGACCTCGTTGACGGTGTGGTTCTCATTGCAGATCTTCACCTTGGGCGTCATCGCCGAGCGGATGGCAAGGTCGAGCGCCGCCGCCCCCTCCTTGGCGAGAACCCGCACCACATCGCGCTCGGAAAGAATGCCGACGATCTTGTGATCGCCGTTGGTGATGACCAGCGCGCCGATCCTGTGTTCGGAAAGCATGCGGATGGCTTCGCTGAGCTTTTCGTTCGGCCCGAGCGTCACCACGCCGTGGCCTTTTGCCTCGAGAATTGCCTTAACAGTCATGGCGTCCTCCTCTGCATTTCCTGCCGGCTCCTGCCCTGGCCGGCTTTCCCTGGGATGAACATGGTGCGCCGCGATCGGTTGCTTTTCAAGTGCGGCGGTCTCAGGTCTCCGGCTCGTCCGCCTGCCGGGGCACCTGCTCTCGTCGATCAAAAAACCGCAGGCCGAAGAAGCCGGCAAGAAAGCCGCCAATATGGGCTTCCCAGGCGATCTGGCCGTCAATGCCAGGCGCCAGGCCGAAGAGGCCGGTCGCGAGGTTGATCACCATCCACATGGCGAGAAAGGTGACGACGCCGCGCGAGCGCAGCACCGCCGCCATCGGCAAAGGCCGGCCGGCGAAGGCGGCCTTGCCCGACGAGCGGTCGATGCGGAAGCCGTAGCGTGCCGCCGCGCCCATCATGCCGGAAATCGCGCCGGAGGCGCCGACCAGCGGCGCCTCGCCAAGCGGGTGCATGGCCCAGAACAGCGCCACCGCCGCCAGTCCGGTCGCGGCGAAGAACAGGCTGAAGCGCAGGGCGCCGAAGCGGTTGGCCAACGGTGAGCCGAAGGCCGCGAGCCACACCATGTTGATGGCAAGATGGGCAAAGCCGCCATGCAGGAAGGCATATGTAAAGGGCCGAGAAAACAGGAACCAGTCGAAGCCGTATTGGCCAGTGTAGAGAACAGGAATGAAGGCCCCGTCGTACAATAGTGTCAGCTGCTGGTCTTGGCTAAGCACATACTGCTGCATCAGAAAGACGACGACGCAGATGGCGATCACCGCCAGCACCACGGGCGGCAGGTTGAACACCGGCTCGCGGCGCTGCTCCGGTTCGCGGGCGACAGGCCCACCCTGGCCCTGCTCGATCTCCGGTGGGCTTTCTGGGTCGCTCATATGGCTTGCACTCAGTCGCTGGATTGGACTTGGCGAGCATGTAGATCACGGCCAACCGAATCACAAACGGCGAATCAGCAGCCCCGAATCAAAAAAGAAGCCGTCCAAGGTTTCCCTTGAACGGCTGGTCGAGCCCCCTTGCTCCCCCTGAACTCTTGACTGAAGTGCTGCCGATCGTCGCAAAACGACCGCTTCTGGAGTGGTTTTGGTGTGCCACAGGGCTGGCAGGCGCGCAACGTAAACCAGTTGTTAACCTTAACCGCCCCGACCCGTGAACAAGTATTAACGATGCTGGCACGCATCCTGCTCCGCAACGCATGTAGGTCTTCGGAGGGCGCCCTTCTGTTCACCGATGGGACATCAGAAGACAGAATGCGCGGAGCAGCATTAGCATGAACCAGACCGGATCGATCACGCTGTTCCATTATTGGAACCGGTTGCGTGACGGACGCCCTGCCCCGAAGCGCTCGGAAGTCGAACCGGCCGACATCAAGTCGCTGCTGGCCGACACGTTCATCCTGGAAAAGGACACGCGCGGCGAAGCGGTGTTCCGGCTGGCCGGCACCAGGCTCTGCGCGGTCTATGGCCGCGAACTCAAGGGGTTTTCATTCCCTTCGCTGTGGCGCGAGAAGGACCAGCGGCTGATCTCGAAGCTGACCGATGGCGTCTTCGACCTGAAATCGGTGGTGCTCATCACCTACGAGGGTTTCAGCCGCAGCGGCCGTTCCAACAGGTTCGAGCTGCTCGCGCTGCCGCTCGACGGCGGTGTCGAGAGCCCGCGCTGCCTCGGCGTGATAAGCGCCGTCGAAAAGCCCTTCTGGCTGGGTGCCGACCCGGTTCTCGACGCCTTGATCGATTCGATCCGTGTCGTCGATCCCGACAAGGAGCCGATGTTCCCGGGGAACCGTCCGGCGATAGAGGTTCCCTCGCTCGCCCCGTCGGAATTCGACCCGCCCGAGACGATTTCGGCGCTCGGCCAGGCCCGCCGCATCCGTCACCTGGTCGTCTTCGACGGCGGACGCGAGGAATGATGCCCAAAGCTTAAAGCAACAGTGACGGGCTTTCCCCTTTGTTAACCTGCTTTGTTGTAGTTTTCCGCTGAAATTCCCCGCATCCATGCGCGGAATGCCGAATGGGGTATGGCAGTGATGAGGTCAGCGGCGGTCGACCATGCGCCGTCCCAAGCTGAAAGGCGTAACTTTCAGCGCGTCCGCGTGAAAATTTACGGACGTTTCATGCTGGAAGACCGCACCGAACATCCCTGCCAGGTGGTCGACATGTCGCCCGGCAACGTAGCGCTGCGCACCGAGCGCGCCGGCCTGGCTGGCGAAAAGGTCATTGCCTATATCGATCACATCGGCCGCATCGAAGGCGTCATCACCCGCACTTTGCAGGATGGCTTTGCGATGACCGTCATCGCGTCGGACCGCAAGAGGGACAAGCTCGCCGCGCAACTGACCTGGCTTGCCAACAAGCACGAGCTCGACCTGCCGGAGGACCGCCGCCATGAGCGCGTCGCACCGCGCAACCCGACGAGCGTGCTGCAGCTTGCCGACGGACGCCAGTACCAGTGCCGCATCATCGACCTGTCGCTGTCGGGCGCGGCGATCGAGATCGACGTCAAGCCGGCCATCGGCGTCCAGGTGACGCTGGGCACCATGCGCGGCCAGATAGTGCGGCATTTCGAAGATGGCGTCGCCATCGAGTTCGCCGTCATCCAGCGGCCGGAAACGCTCGATACCGAATTCAGCTCATCGCGCGGCTGACGCGGAAGCGTTAGCACTATCGGGAAGAGAGGCTGGCGATCCTTCGCGCCCCCCGTCTGTCCCGCCATCCTAGCTGTTCGAACGGTGCGACGAAGCATGGGAACATGTCCGGCTGGAATCCTTAAACAATTCTATATTCAATTTGGTCAAATTTTATGTTTATTCTATTGGCGTTTTACTTAATGTCTACTTCGCGCTTTTGCGTCAAATAAATCCAGCCGTGTCATTGTCTCCTCAAACGGGGAGACTGAATAATGAACAGGATGAGGGGCAAGCTGTTGCTGGCGGCAATAGCGATGCAGCTTTTCGGTTGGGGGACTGTAAACGCGGCGGAGCCGGCCTTCATGCACACCGGCGGCCGCACCACGCAGCCGGTCGGACACTACGAATTGTGCCAGCAGCTTCCGCAGGAATGCAATCAGAGGACGCCTGGCCGGGCACCCGTCGAGCTGACCCGCAAGCTGTGGGCAACGATCGTCAAGGTCAACAATTCGGTCAACAGCAGGGTCGCGCCGCGCACCGACATGGAAATGTGGGGCAAGGAGGAAGTCTGGTCCTTTCCCAATAGCGGCTTCGGCGACTGCGAGGACTATGCGCTGGAAAAGCGCCGCGAGCTGATGAGCATCGGCGTGCCGGCCGGCGATCTGCTGATGACGGTGGTGCGCCAGCGCAATGGCGACGGCCATGCGGTGCTGACCGTGCGCACCAGCCTTGGCGAGTTCATCCTCGACAATCTCCAGCCCAAGGTGCTGTCCTGGACCAATACCGGCTACACCTACCTGAAGCGCCAGTCCGAGCGGAATTCCGGCGCCTGGGTGACGATCAACGACGGCCGCTCCGACGCGGTCGCCAGCGTCCGCTGAGGACGCCAATGGATGTCGCCCAAAAGCGCGTAGCGGTTTTGGGATAACGACATGCATAAAACAGAGGTTAAGTGCGTCGCATGACTTCGCGCTTTAGGAGAAACCCGGTCGAGTCCCCACCCTCCCCGTCCCCAACGACCGGGTTTAAGGAGCCGGCCCCGTCCCCGGGCCGGCTCCACCATTTCCAAGCAAGCGGTTGGCGTTAATTGCAAAACGGCGCAACATCGCCGTGACGCCTCTGAAACGTGTATGGTGTTGAGATCACCATGCGCAACGCTGCATGATAGTGATGGGGGTCTCAATGGCGGTCACGATCGCGGTAGCTGTAACGGATGGCGACTGGTTCAATCAGTTGCGCCGTCAACCGGAGCTTACTGAAGTCAATTTCTGGTCGCCTTCGCCAAAATCATTCCGAGCTTTGGAACCGGGCGAGTTGTTCCTGTTCAAACTGCATTATCCTATCAACATGATCGTTGGTGGTGGCATCTTCGCTTCGTCGACGATCATGCCGCTGTCACTCGCCTGGGACGCCTTCGGGGTAGCGAATGACGTGACCGGCCTTGCCGAAATGCGAACTCGCATTCTTCGCTACCGAAAAATGGACCCGGCTACAGCAGGGCCGGTGGAGATCGGTTGCCGAATACTGACACAGCCCTTTTTTCTGCCCGAGAGCCGGTGGTTTCCTCCTCCTGTGTCTTGGGCAAGAAACCTTGTGTCATTTCGAGGATACGGTACAGACGAAGCAGACGGCAGGGCCCTTTGGGAAAGCGTTCAAGATGCGATGGCACCAGCTATTGAATCCACGGGCTTCTCCGAACCCGTACGCTACGGGGAGCCGACGTTGATCCGACCACGGCTTGGTCAGGGAGCATTTCGCCTCGTTGTGACAGACTTGTACGGAAGACGTTGCGCCATAACCAAGGAGCGCACGTTACCAGCTCTGGAAGCAGCACATATTCGCCCTTACGCGGATGGCGGCGAACACTCTGCAAGCAATGGAATCCTCATGCGACGGGACATCCACAGCCTCTTTGATCAGGGTTATGTCACGGTGTCGCAAGACCACCGATTTGAGGTTAGCGGTCGGATCCGAGAGGAATTTGAGAACGGTCGGCACTATTACGAACTGCACGGATCAGAGATCTCACTCCCGGCCAACAAGAGCCAGCAACCGGATGCGGCGGCGCTGCGCTGGCACAATGAGAGCCGATACCTCGGTTAATGAGCATCATACTGACCGCTCGATCGTTAGGCGCGCTGTCTCACGATCGTTTGTCGGATACGAGCTGCCGTTTGCCGTCGAAACGCTGTTACTTGCCCCTGATACGGAACGCGTCGACAAAGGCGGAAAACGCCGGAGAGGGATGGCGCCGGCTTGGATAGTACAGGTGGTAACCCTGGAACGTCGGGCACCATTTGGTCAGGACTTCATGGAGAAGGCCACTCTCAATGTGTGGAAGGACGAGTTCGCGCGGCAGATAGGCCAAGCCCACTCCGTCAAGCGCGGCCTGGATCGCCGGCCCCATGTTGTTAAGCGTCAGTTGCCCCTCGACCCGAGCACTGAACTCGCGCGCTCCTTCCCGCAATTCCCAGGCATAGACCGATCCTGACGTCGGCAGCCGGTAGTTGATGCAGTTATGGTCGGTCAGCTCCTGCGGCGTCTCCGGCGGTGTCCGGTGGGCGAAGTAATGGGGTGAGCCGACCACAGTGTAGGTCACGTCGGCTCCGATGCGCACGGCTACCATATCCCGGGCAATGGACTCGCCCAGACGCACGCCGGCATCGAACTGGCGCTCGACGATGTTGGTGAAGGCGTTGTCGACCACCAACTCGACATTGATATCGGGGAAGTCGCTCAGGAACTTTGGCAGCCGGGCGCGGAAGACAATGTCGACCGAATCGTCGGTGCACACCAGGCGAATGTTGCCGGACGGCCTGTCGCGAAGGACGCCGAGAGCGCTGACCTCAGCCGCGATGCCTTCGAAATGCGGTTCGATCCCTTCCTTGAGGCGTTGACCGGCCGCCGTCGGGGCCACGTCGCGCGTGGTGCGAGACAGAAGACGGACGCCAAGCCGCGACTCCAGCGACTTGATGGTGTGGCTAAGGGCCGAAGGAGTGACCCCGAGCTTGGCGGCTGCTCGGGTGAAGCTCCGCGTCCGGGTGATCTCCAGGAACGCGCGCATTTCGGCGAACTCGTCGCGTGGCATTGATGAGCCTCATTCACAAGCACATCAAAATTATACCCGCTAGTCGCATTTGGCTAGCCCGACTACTTAGTTCGGGAACGGACAGGAGACTGCCTTATGACCATCGATTTCGCACTGGACGAGGCCACTGCTGCTGCTGACAGCGGGACGACCCCATGGTCTGCGGTGGTCTGCCTGTCGCTGCTGACCTTCCTTCTGGTCGGACTGGAGTTCCTCCCGGTGAGCCTGCTCACCCCGATCGCTCAGGATCTGGCCGTCTCCGAGGGTCAGGCAGGCCAGGCAATCGCGGTATCCGGATTCTTCGCCGTGGTTACCAGCCTCTTCGGCAACTCGCTGTTGCGAAACGTCGATCGACGGACGGTGGTTCTGGTCTATACGGCAGTGCTGGCCGCATCGAGCCTGGCGGTGGCGCTTGCTCCCAACTTCCTGGTCTTCCTGGCCGGGCGGGCGCTGGTCGGCATCGCGATCGGCGGTTTCTGGTCACTGTCGACGGCCATTCTGGCCCGCCTGGCCGCGGGACCCGACCTGCCCAAGGCCATTGCCTTGCTCCAGGGTGGCACTGCCTTCGCATTGGTGATCGCAGCGCCCGTCGGCAGCTTCCTCGGATCGCTGATCGGATGGCGGGGAACCTTTTTCGTCACTGTCCCCATCGGCCTTGCGGCGCTCGTGTGGCAGTTGGCCGTTCTCCCGAAGATGCCGCCGATAGAGATCGCCTCGGTGTCAAGCATGTTCGGCCTGCTGCGGAATCGCAGATTCGCCATCGGCATGGGCGCGACCGGGCTCGCTTTCATCGGGCAGAACGCGCTCTCGATCTATCTGCGGCCGTTTCTGGAAAACGTGACGGGCCTTGAGGTCAACACCCTCTCACTGGCTCTGTTAGGCGTCGGCCTCGGTGGCCTGGCGGGACTGTCGATCATCGGCCTCATACTCCGGCGGCACCTCACAGCCGTGCTGATCGGGCTGCCGAGTGCACTCGCGGTCTTCGCTCTACTGCTGATTACCTTTGGACCGTTTGCACGCGCCACGGCCGGCCTCCTGGTTCTTTGGGGACTGTTCGCTACCCCGATCCCGGTGGCGTGGAACACCTGGATGACCACGCTCATCCCTGAAGACCTGGAGGCCGGGGGCGGACTCCAGGTCGCCCTGATCCAGTTCGCGATCGCAGGCGGCGCTATTGCAGGAGGCCTGCTGTTCGACGTGGCCGGCTGGTGGAGCGCCTTCCTTCTCGCCGCGGTCCTGCTCACGGGCTCGGCCTTGCTCGCCGCCTCGGCCGGCCCCCGCACCTGAACTCTTTCAATTCTTGTCTAGGAGAATCTCATGTCCGAAGGAATCGAGAACAAGATCGTCATCATCACCGGTGCCAGCAGTGGCCTCGGTGAAGCGACGGCACGCCATCTTGCCGCACGAGGCGCTTCCGTGGTCCTGGGTGCTCGCCGGTCACACCGCATCGACGCCCTTGTCCAGGAACTGACCGCCGCTGGGCACAAAGCCAAGGCCGTTACTACGGACGTCACCGACGCCGGCCAGGTCCAGAATCTGGTGAACACGGCGGTCCGGGAATTCGGCCGCATCGACGTGATGCTCAACAATGCGGGCCTCATGCCGTTGGCCCCGCTCGAACGGCTCAAGGTCGACGAATGGGACCGGATGATCGACGTCAACATCAAGGGCGTCCTTTACGGCATCGCGGCCGCGCTTCCGTACATGAAGGAGCAGCGATCGGGGCACATTATCAATGTCTCGTCCGTATACGGCCATGTGGTCGACCCGGGTGCGGCGGTCTATTGCGCCACCAAGTTCGCGGTGCGTGCGCTATCCGAGGGTCTGCGGAAAGAGGTGAAACCCTACAATATCCGCACCACGGTGATCTCGCCGGGCGCTGTCAGCACAGAGTTGCTCGAGCATATCAGCGAGAAGGATATCCAGCAGGGGACCAGGGACTTCGTGAGCAAGATCGCCGTGGGGCCAGATACGTTTGCCCGAACGGTCGCCTTCGCGATCAACGAGCCCGACGACGTCGATATCAACGAGATCTTGTTCCGGCCGACCGCCCAGCCGGTTTGACTTGGAAGGGGTTATGCTTCGATATCTTAAGGCCCGGCTCCGCCATTTCCGGGTCGGCTAGACCTTCTTCAGCCCCGCCCTAAACCGCCTGCCGTTTGCCACATAATGCGCGGCCGAGGCGCGCAGCCTGGCGACTGCGGCCTCGTCGAGCATCCTGACGACGCGCGCGGGCGAGCCGACGATCAGCGAATTGTCGGGAAATTGCTTGCCTTCGGTGACCAGCGCGCCGGCGCCGACCTGCGAGTTGTTGCCGATTTTCGCGCCGTTCAGCACGATGGCGCCCATGCCGATCAGGCTGTTGTCACCGATCGTGCATCCGTGCAGCAAGGCACGGTGGCCGATCGTGCAGCCTTGGCCGACGGTCAGCGGAAAGCCGGCGTCGGTGTGCATGATTGTGTGCTCCTGCACGTTTGTGTCGGCGCCGATGACGATTGGCTCGTCGTCGCCGCGGACGACGACGCCGAACCAGAAGCCGGCATTGCGGCCAATCCTGATATTGCCGATCAGGGTGGCATCGGGCGCGATCCAGTTGCTGTCGGCGTCCTCGAAGGCGGGCGCTTTTCCGTCAATCGCGTAGATCGGCATTGCTATCTCCAGATCGTCTCACACCGACAAGCTGCCAGACCCTAGAAGCGAAGCCGCCCAGGACGCAATGGCGATCACCACCATGCCCAGCGCCAGCGCCCAGATGGTCGCCGTACAGCCGTAGGAGATCAGCCCCAGCACCGAGATGCGACGCTCGCGCCAGGCGTCCAGCGCCTCGTTGGCGAACATCAGCGGCCCGGCGCAAGCCGTCGCGGCGAGTGAGCGCAGCATGTGCTTCGACGATACATAGGGTTGGACGAAGGCAAGCCTACGGCCGGCGATCAGCTCCATCGCCGATCCGGCCAGGCCGCAAGCCGTCAGCCCAGCCATAAAACTGAATATGATTTGTTCGACGGGGCCCATCTTTACCCTCCGTTTACCATGAAATCGCACAGTCGCCCGCAAAGCTGCGAAGCAAGAGCCGTGCCGCGCCGAGATGTGCCGTTCAGGCACACCCGATGGGACGGCAAACGAGGGTCGCGATGAAGCAGGCAGCCGCCACTGAGAGCCCGCAACTCAGCGTCGTCGATTCGACGCTGATGAGGCGGGTGTTTTATGCATTCGCGACGCTGGCGCTGCTTTCGGTGGCGATCAGCCTCGGCGGCAAATGGTTCGGCCGCTCGATCGCCATGGCCGGGTACACCGACGACACCACGGTCCACAGGGTCGTCATCGGCAACAACGTCATCGCCGTGCCGGCCAATGTCATCCGCTTTGCCCAGGCCCGGCGCGACGGCATCGCCTCGCGACTCGACCTCTATCTGCGCTATCCCGAGATGGACGGCTACAGCGAGGCTGCCCGCAACGACTTCAACCACACCGGACCCAGCAAGGACATCGTCTTCCTGTCGTTCGAGCCGCAGATGATGTCGCGCGACATGAGCGGCCGCTTCGCGCCGATCTACAGCGCGCTGATCGCCAAGCCGGGTACGCCCGGCCCTGGCGGCACCACGCTTTACGCGTTCAGCGAAAAATCAGGCTATCTGAACGAAGTGCTGGCGGTCGCCGATCGCCCCGGAAAGGATCCGTTCGTCGCACGCTGCCTGAGCGGCCCGAGCTCGGACGAATCGCTGGCGCCCTGCGAACGCGACATCCTGGTCGGCGATAATCTCAGCCTTACCTACCGCTTCCCCCGGGAATTCCTTGGCGACTGGCAGGGGCTCGACGCGGCGATTTCTGCCGAAGCAGCGCGTGTGCTGAAGACCGGGCGGTAAGCAACGAAACGAGCCGTTCCGTAGCGATCCTTCGCGCCCCTCTCTGTCCTACCGGACATCTCCCCCACGAGGGGGGAGATCGGCCGTCATCTTGGCTTTCGCCAATCTCCAATGTTGCAGGAAGAGTGCAGCGCCGAGGCTGCCAATCTCCCCCCTCGTGGGGAGATGGCCGGCAGGCCAGAGGAGGGCGCTGTCCCGCCGCCGTCCTGCAAGGTTCCGTACCGCCGCAGCGCTTGAGGCGTAGCGGCCAGCTAAACTCCCAACTCAGGCCAGATCGATGTCGAGGATCGCCATCGAGAAATTATAATCGCCGTCGTCCTCGTCCTTGAAGACGATGCCAAGGAACTCGTCGCCGACATAGACCTCGGCCGAATCTTCCTTGCGCGGCCGCGCCTTCACTTCGAGTTTAGGGTTCTGGAAGGTGCGCTTGAAATAGGCGTCCAGCTTTCTGATTTCGTCCGGCTTCAACAGTCTTCTCCGATCGTCGCTTGCTAAAGTGCGTCGCGTCTGAAGAGACGATGCGACGCGCTTTAAATCTTGCTTCATGCATGTCGCTATCCCAAAAACCGCTGGGCACTTTGGGCGACATGCATTGGTGAGCGCGCTTCTGGCACGTCGACAATGGCCATGTAAAGGCAAGCCGGCATGGGGGGCAGGAATTCAGCCCCTGCCCGAGCACTCAGATGTCGAAGCTGACGACGTGGTCCATCGTCTGCGATGGCAACAGCTGGTCCATCTGCCGCGAAGGCTGGTCGCAGCCGGTCTCGCCGACGACGCGGGCCGGCACGCCGGCAACCGTCTTGTTGTGCGGTACCGGCGACAGCACCACCGAGCCGGCCGCGATCTTCGAGCAATGGCCGATCTCGATGTTGCCGAGGATCTTGGCGCCGGCGCCGATCAGCACGCCGTAGCGGATCTTGGGATGGCGGTCGCCGCCGGCTTTGCCGGTGCCGCCCAGCGTCACGCCGTGCAGGATCGACACGTCGTCCTCGATCACCGCCGTCTGGCCGACGACGAGGCCGGTGGCGTGGTCGAGGAAGATGCCCTTGCCGATGCGGGCAGCCGGATTAATGTCGGTCTGGAACACCGAGGACGACCGGCTCTGCAAATACAGCGCGAAGTCCTGGCGGCCCTGGTTCCACAGCCAATGCGCCAGCCGGTGCGTCTGGATGGCGTGAAAACCCTTGAAGTAGAGCACCGGCATGATGAAGCGGTCGCATGCCGGATCACGGTCGTAATAGGCCTGGATATCGACGCGCACCGTCGTCGACCAGTCCTTGTCGTCGGCCGCCATCGCCTTGAACGTCTGGCGGATGAGGTCGGAGCCGATGTCCTGATGGGCGAGGCGCTCGGCCAGCCGGTGAATGACCGCTTCTTCCAGGTTTTCCTGATTGAGGATGGTCGAATAGAGGAACGCCGCCAGCAGCGGGTCGCGGTTGACCGCTTCCATCGCTTCGTCGCGGATCGAACGCCAGATCGGATCTACCGGCTGCACCCTGGTGGGACGGGAAATCGTAACGCTGTTCATCTGATGTCTCCGGCCATCCAATGTCTCGGCCATCCAATGTCTCGGTTGGCGGCTTGCCTATTCTCCGGCCGCACCTATAAGCCAGATCATAGCACGGGTGAACTCAATTTTCCTTAGTGCTTCGTCAAATGGATTTGGTTGGCGGAATTTCAAGCAGCCATGGAAAACGCAACCTTGATGGACGAGACCCTGAAGCGCGAGCTTTCCGCGCTCTATGAGGCCGAAGATCGCCACTACCACGACCTTGGCCACATCGAGGCGATGCTGGCGCTGGCCAATGATTACAAGGCGTTGTTGCATGATCCTGAAGCAGTCGAGGCAGCGATCTGGTTTCACGACGCGATCTACGACAGCCGCGCCAAGGACAATGAGGCGAGGAGTGCCGCACTTGCCGAGGAAAAGCTCGCCGGTCGCGCCGATGCACAACGCCTCGGCCACATCGCGGCGATGATCACTGCCACCGCCGGCCACGAATTGCCGCCCCTTGGCGACCAGCATTCGGTTCGCGACGCGGCGCTGTTCCTCGACATGGACCTGGCGATCCTGGGTGCTGCGCCCGAGGCGTTCGACGCTTATGAACAGGCGGTCCGCCGCGAATATCAGTGGGTCGATTGGCCGATGTGGCGGGCCGGACGTGCCGCAGTCCTGAATGGCTTCCTCGCCCGCCCGCATGTCTTCCATAGCAAGGAGTTCCGCCGGCGCTTCGAAACCCAGGCCCGGCATAACATGGCGCGGTCGCTCAGGGCGCTGGGGCACGGCCCGCGCGGATCGTAGCCCGACGCGTCGGCCACTTGCGTCCGGAAGATTTGCCCGAAATCAGGTGAATGCGCCAAAAGTCGATGCCATTGCCCATAGCATGAACACCCCGGCCGCCAGCGACGCGCCGTTGACCACGATGCCAGCCAGGCCGAGCAAACGATTGTCGTTTGGGCGCCCAAGCGCCATCAGCCCGAAGACCGCGCCGGTAAGATGTGCCAAAGGCCCGGCCAGGAAAAATACCGCAGCGAAGAAGCCCGTCGCACTGTTCTGGAGCAGTGGGGAGGCGTCGCTCGGCATTGCTATCAACGCGGTGATCGCAATCGCCCCTGTCGCCAATGCGGCCAGCGCTATATCAACGGACCATTCGCCGAACCTGCTTTTCGCAATGACGCCCTGCAAAGCGGCGTCGCTTCTTCCCCATTGTGCCATCGTATCCCCTGCCTTCAGTTCAGCGCGCGGCGGGTTTGAACCGATCCACACGTCGCTATTATTAATTCCTGTATCGTTGCAAAACCGCTAAGAATCCCAGCTTCAGGCCCTATGGCCGCTTTTGGGAACCATCCATCAAAGCGGATGCTCGGCATAAAACTCCAGCACGCGCTGCTTGAAGGTCTTGTCGCCGACCGCCAGCATATGGTCGCGGCCTTCGATATGAAAAGCCCTGGCGTTGGGCATCAGGGCGGCGAGTTCATCCGGCGAACCACCGATGTCGTCCTTGGTGCCGACGGCGATCAGCGTCGGCTGGGCAATGCGGGCAAGGTCGGCCTCGCTCAGCAATTCGCGCGAGGTGGCGATGCAGGCGGCGAGCGCCCGGCGATCGCTGCGGGTCTGATCGGCGAAGGCGCGGAACGAGCGGCCGCGCGGATCGCTGGTGCCTGCCGGATCGTCGGCCAGAAGGGCGTCGGCTATCGGATCCCAGTCGCCGACGCCGTCGACCATGCCGATGCCGAGACCGCCGAAGACCAGCGTCGCCACCTTCTCCGGGTCGGAGAGCGCCAGGAAGGCCGATATGCGCGCGCCCATCGAATAACCCATGACATGAGCGCGTTCGATGCCGAGATGGTTCAAAAGCGCTGCCGCGTCCGACGCCATTTTTGCCGGCGTGTAGTCGGCTTCGTCATAGCTCTTCGACGACGACCCATGGCCGCGATTGTCGAAGGCGATGGCACGATAGCCGGCGTCGTTCAGCGTCTTGAACCAGCCGGGCGACACCCAGTTGACGTAATGGCTCGAGGCAAAGCCGTGGATCATCAGCACCGGATCGCCCTGCCCCGATGCCGGCTGGCGGTCAAGGAAAGCAAGGTCGAAACCGTCATGGGAGAAAAACTGCATCGGCCGAAGATCCTGCCCGTTCAGTCGGAATCGACACTCGGCGCATCGCCCTTGTCGGGCGGCGGCATGGCCGCGCCCGGCGCCGTGCCGATGGCCGGATGGCGCAGCAGGTCGCCGTCCTCAAGGCCCTTTTTGGCGGCGGTGCCCGCCTTGAGCTCGAGCACGAAGCGCACAGGTTCGTCCGGCGAGATGATCGCCTCCGACTGCGGCTCGCCTTGCTCGATCGCCCGGATCCGGCCGTCCTGGCCGACGAAGATCAGGTCGAGCGGCATCGGCGTGTTCTTCATCCAGAAACTCACATCCTGCGGCGCACCGAACACGAACAGCATGCCGTGATTGTCGGCCATGTGGCGGCGGAACATCAGGCCGGCTTCGCGCTCGGCGGGCGTGTCGGCGATTTCGACCGAAAAAGAACGCTCGCCGGCCTTCGTCACCGCGACCAGCGGCGCTGGGTCGACGGGAAGGATCATCGCCTTGCCGTCGGCGGAACTCGGTTGCTGAAAATAGAAGAACGCACTTGCGGCGACGATGAGGAAAATCCCGGCGCAGAGCGCGCCCGCCGTCAGCCGGTTCCTGTGAGCCATATGAAATCCTCGGCCGGAACTAATGCGAGACCGGCAAGGTACCCATATCGGGGTGAATTTCGGCAGCCATAAGGCCTTTGTCGCCGCGCCCGAAGCGGACCAGCACCACCTGGCCCGGCCGGAGTTCGGTGATGCCGTAGCGGCGCAGCGTCTCCATGTGGACGAAAATGTCCTCGGTGCCCTCGCCCCGGGTCAGAAAGCCGAACCCCTTGGTGCGGTTGAACCATTTGACCAGCGCCCGTTCGAGGCCGCTTTCCGGCGTCACCGCGACATGGGTGCGCTGCTCCTGCATCTCCGCCGGATGCACCGCCGTGGTGACATCCATCGAGAGCACGCGGAAGGCCTGCAGCCCGCGCTCGCTTTGCTTGACCAGGCAGACGACACGGGCGCCTTCCAGGGCGGTCTGAAAACCGTCCTTTCGAAGGCATGTCACATGGAGGAGGATATCGCCCGAAGAACCATCATCGGGAAGGATGAAACCGTAGCCCTTGGCCACGTCGAACCATTTGATGGCGCCGGCGATTTCGACGAGATCGGCCGTATCGGCGCTCTCATCCCGCTTCAACGCATCGTTACCGGCCCCGTCCCGCCCCATGAAAGAGGCCTTTTCCCCCATAAGAACGCCCCCTTTTTTCAACAAACACCGCAACTGATTCTTGGTATCAGATTAACACCGCGGCTTCCGGTGTGTGCAAGACCTGACGTGCCTTTTTTCACGGTTCCGTACAGGAATAGCGGATTTGCCGTTTGCCGGCGCCGGCAAGCGTGGCCAATTGCCCTTTGGCCGGGCCGCCCCTATGTTGCGCCGCAACGCAACATAAGGAGGAAATCATGCGCTATCTGCACACCATGGTCCGCGTCGCCGACATCGATGCTTCGCTCGATTTCTACTGCAACAAGCTTGGCCTCAAGGAAGTGCGCCGCCATGAAAACGAGCAAGGCCGCTACACGCTGATCTTCCTCGCCGCCCCCGAAGACGAGCAAAGCGGCATCAGCGAGAAAGCGCCGCTGGTCGAGCTGACCTACAATTGGGACCCGGAAGACTACAAGGGCGGCCGCAATTTCGGCCATCTCGCCTATGAGGTCGACGACATCTACGCCACCTGTCAGCGGCTGATGGACAATGGCGTTACCATCAACCGGCCGCCGCGCGACGGCAACATGGCGTTCGTCAAATCGCCGGACGGCATCTCGATCGAGCTGTTGCAGAAAGGTCCGGCCAAGCCGAAGGCCGAGCCGTGGGCGTCGATGCCGAACACCGGCAGCTGGTAACCGATCACGCCATCTTGAACGAACGCAGGGGGCCCTGGTTCGGTTTTCGCGTCCGCATTCCCAAGGAGAATTCATTCATGCCGGCCAGCCATGTCGACGTCGCCACCGAACTCGCCAGCCGCTATCTGCAGCAGCTGTGCAAGCATTGGGCACATAAATTTCCGGTCGAGTTCGACCCGAACCACGGCACCATCGATCTGACGCTCGGCCGCACGGTTCTCGATGCCGACCCGGCTGCGCTGCACATTGCGGTGACGACCGATGAAGCCGGCTCGCTCGAGCGCCTGGAAACGGTCGTCGCCGAGCACATCAAGCGCTTCGCCTTCCGTGAAGAGCTGGCATTCGACTGGAAACGCGCTCCGGCCGCGTAGACGACCTGTCAACCGCCGGCCTTGGCCATGTCCAGCAGCATCAGCACGGTGCGCCAATTGCGCGCCGTGCCCGGCACCTTCAGAACGCGCGGAATGAGATTGGCAAACACCGATTTGCCGAGCCCGTCAGGCGCATGCAGGTAGAGCACGTCGCCCTTGATCTCGAAGCGTTCGGGACCGGTGCATTTCTCTGTCAGCCGAGCGACCTCTTCGGCGGTCGGCCGGCGCTCCAGCGCATAGGCGTGCAGCTTGGTCGGCTCGCCGGCCACTTCCGGATAGGGATTGTCCGCCGCCAGCCGCTCGAGCCAGCCGAGATCGCGCACCATGATGCGTGAATGGAACCCCCATTTCTTCTCGAATTCCGCTTCCAACCGCCTGGTCAGCGTCGCCGCATCGCCATCTGGCGACCGGAACACGGCGTTGCCGCTCTGCACATAGGTGGCGACATCGGAGAAGCCGAGCTGCTCGAAAAATGACCTGAGTTCCGCCATCTTGACGATGCGGTTGCCGCCGACATTGATGCCGGAAAACAGCGCGATAAGAACGTTCGCCGGAGCGTTCGGAAGATCGTTGCTGCTCATATGATGAACCCTGCGAGCGTCTCGTTGTCTGTGATGTCCTGGTAATGGACGCTCTCGGCGTCGAAATTCGCCTTGAGCAGGTCGAAATTGCGGCGGTCCTTGGTTTCGATGCCGATCAGCACCGAACCGAAATTGCGCGCCGATTTCTTCAGATATTCGAAGCGGGCGATGTCGTCGTCGGGACCCAGCAATTCGAGGAAATCGCGCAGCGCGCCGGGCCGTTGCGGAAAGCGGATGATGAAGTATTTCTTCAAGCCCTCGAAGCGCAGCGCCCGTTCCTTCACATCCGGCAGCCGCTCGAAATCGAAATTGCCGCCCGACACCACGGCGACGATGGTCTTGCCCCTGATTTCCTTCCTGGAAAAATCCTTGAGCGCATCGATCGCCAGCGCGCCGGCCGGCTCCAGCACGACGCCTTCGACATTGAGCATTTCGATCATGGTCGCGCAGAGCCGGTTTTCCGGGATCAGCCGCACGGTGTCGGCGGCAAACTCCTTGAGGTGCCGCAACGGCTCGCGGCCGATCTCGGCCACTGCTGCGCCGTCGACGAAATTGTCGACCTTGGCGAGCTTGATCCGCTTTCCGGCGGCAAGGCTCTCGCTCAGACTCGGGGCGCCGGCCGGCTCGCAAAAGACGAAGCGCGTTTCGCGGTGCTGGTCGGCGAAATAATGGGTGACGCCGGCGGCCAGGCCGCCGCCGCCGACCGGCAGCATGACAATGTCGGGCATGCGCGCGCCGGGCATCTGGCCTGATATCTCATAGGCGACGGTCGCCTGCCCTTCGATGATGTCCTTATGGTCGAACGGCGGCACCATGTGTGCGCCGGCAGTTTCGGTGTATTCGAGTGCGGCGCGGTAGCAGTCGTCGAAGAAATCGCCGACCAGCCTGATCTCGACGAATTCGCCGCCGAACAGCCGCGTCTTGTCGATCTTCTGCTGCGGCGTCGTCACCGGCATGAAGACGACGCCCTTCTTGCCGAAATGGCGGCAGACGAAGGCAAAGCCCTGCGCGTGATTGCCGGCCGAAGCGCAGACGAACAGCTCGGCAGCGTTGCCGGCGGCGAGCGTCTTGCGGAAGAAGTTGAAGGCGCCGCGGATCTTGTAGGAGCGCACCGGCGTCAGGTCCTCGCGCTTCAGCAGCACCCGCGCGCCGGTCTTCTTCGACAGATAGTCGTTTTCCTGCAGCGGCGTCTCCGGAAAAATCTCGCGGATCGCCGCAGCGGCGGCAGCGACGCGAGAGGAGAAACTGGTCATGGCAGGAGTACCCCACAGGCTACGCGAGTTCGGTCCCGCTATTGCATATCCGGCCTCGTGAAGCCATTGTCCGGCCGCCCCGAAGGGGCATTTCCGGAATCAACGTAAGCATTTGGGGGCGTTTGCTCATGCCTGTCGCATCGGTTGCCCGGAAAACCGTGTCGCTGCCGGAGTTCGGCGAGCCGACGGTGATGCCGCTGGTTCCCCGCGCCACCTATGAGGCCCGTATCGCGGCGCTGGTCGCACTTGGCGGGTTCGATGCCTTCGTCGTCTATGGCGACCGCGAACATGCGGCCAATGTCGCCTACCTCTGCGGCTACGATCCGCGCTTCGAGGAGACGCTGTTGGTCATCGTTCCCGGCAAGCCGCCGAAACTGCTGGTCGGCAATGAGGGCTGGGGCTATGCCGAGATCTGCGATGGGCCGTACGAGCGCGTGCTCTACCAGACGTTTTCGCTGCCGGCGCAGCCGCGCGACCGCTCGCAAGCGCTGGCCGACATCCTCGTCGATTGCGGCCTGAAAGCCGGCCAGCGCATCGGCGCCATCGGCTGGAAGCCGTTCGGCCCCGGCGATGCGGGTTTTGGCGAAACGACGCTCGACCTGCCGTCCTTCATCGCCGACACGCTGCGCAGCCTTGCCGGCGATAGGGGCGTGATCATCAATGCGGCGAACCTTTTGATGAACCCTGCCGACGGCCTGCGCGCCATCAATGAGGCCGACCAACTGGCGGCGTTCGAATTCGCCGCGACCTATTCCTCGCAAGGCCTGCGCAACGTCCTGCAAGCCATCGAACCCGGCATGACCGAATTGCAGGCGGCGCGGCTGATGGGCATCAACGGCCTGCCGCAATGCTGTCACCCGATGCTGTCGGCCGGCAAGCGTGCGGCCTATGGCCTGCCGAGCCCGCGGCTCGAAATCATCAAGCGCGGCGACCCGATCACCATGGCCTATGGCATCCAGGGCTCGCTCAACGCCCGCGCCGGTTTTCTGGTCGAGGACGCGGCCGAGCTTCCGAGGGGCATCCAGGACTATGTCGAGAAGCTGGTCGCGCCCTGTTTCTGCGCCGTCGTCGACTGGTACGAGACGGTCGGCATCGGCGTTCCCGGCGGCGCGCTGTGGCAAGCGGTGCACGACCGCATCGGCGATCCGTTCTTCGGCGTGTCGCTCAATCCCGGCCATCTCATCCATATCGACGAATGGATGCATTCGCCGTCATTTTCCGGCTCCGACATCAGATTGAAGTCGGGCATGGCCTTGCAGGTCGACATCATCCCGGCGACCGGCACCGATTATTTCACCACAAACATCGAGGACGGCATCGCGCTGGCCGACGAGGCGCTGCGCGAAGAGATCGCCGCGCGCTATCCCGAAGCCTGGCGCCGCATCGAGGCGCGCCGCGCCTTCATGACCGACGTGCTCGGCATAAGGCTGAAGCCGGAAGTACTGCCGTTTTCCAACATTCCGGCGTTCCTGCCGCCGTTCTGGCTTTCGCGCAACAGTGCGATGGCAGTCGCGAGGCGCTGAGCGCATTTCGGCGCCTGCGACTTACTTCCGCCGCACTTGGCCTGTCCGGGAGGTGCGGCGGAGGTGGATGGGCCTTTGGTCAGGCCGGAGTGGAATTGCTTAAGTGCCCTTGAAGACGATTTGCATCATTCTCATTGCCGCGCTGCTCGCCGGCTGCGGCGGGCGTCAAACCGAGGAACTGCTCGGCAGCGCCATGATGGCGGTGCCGGTGACGGAAATCGCCGGCAACCACTCGATCTTCATCGCAACCACGCGCAAGCGCTCCGACGATCCCGACAAGGTCTTCGACGGCGAGCGCTCGGCGACGCTGAACTATGCCCGCGTCAACGTCACCGTCCCCGGCATCCACAAGACAGGCCAGATCGAGCGGCGCTCGCGCGGCAAGTCGGACGATCCGGCCAAATACTTCATGGCTTCCGAGGTCGTCGGCTACGACACCCAGCCGAAATTCTCCAGCGCGCTCAGCGCCGACATCGCGGCGCGCGGTGGCCGTGTCATGGTCTTCGTCCACGGCTACAACACCGGCTTCGACGACGCCGTCTACCGCGTCACCCAGATCACCCATGATTCCGGCTATCCGGGCACCCCGGTGCTGTTTTCCTGGGCGTCGGGCGCCAAAACCACCGACTACGTCTACGACAAGGAAAGCGCCAGCGTTGCCCGCGACCAGCTCGAAGTGACGCTGAGAATGCTGGCGCAGACCGGCGCACGGCGCATCGACATCGTCGCCCATTCGCTGGGGACCTGGGTTACCATGGAGGCGCTGCGCCAGCTCGCCATCACCGGCGACCGCGATCTCGGCGGCAAGCTCGGCGACGTCGTGCTGGCCTCGCCCGACATCGACGTCGACGTGTTCAAGAGCCAGATGCGCCGCTACGGCAAGCCGGACAAGCCGTTCATCCTGCTGCTCTCCGACGACGACCGGGCGCTGCGGCTCTCCGGTCTGATCGCCGGTGCGCGGCCGCGCGTCGGCGACTACAAGGACGCCGCCGACCTCGCCAGCTATGGCGTGTCGGTCGTCGATCTCTCCAGCGTCAAGGGAGCCGACCGCTTCAACCACACCAAATTCGCCGACAATCCGGAATTGGTGCAGTTGATCGGCCAGAAGCTGCGCGAGGATGACGGGTTTGCCAGCGACCGCGAGGTGACCGACCGGATCGCCTCGGTCGGACAATAGCTGCATTGCGCGGCAGTGATTGTTGACCATTGCCGCACCATCGGAACAGTTTGAACTGGACCGTGCCGGGCTCTGCCTCTATCGAATAGGCCAAGACGTCTCCGGCTCGACGTCGCCTTTGCGGGAGCCCGCGTGACCGTGCCTTCGAAGATCTTTCTCGTCGTTGCGTTCGCGCTCGCGCTGGCAAGCTGCGCCGGCCAGAACACCCATGATTTGCTCAACAAGACGACGATCACGGTGCCTGCTGCCGATATCGCGGCGACGCATCAAATCTTCGTCGCCACAACCCGGCAAAAGGCAATGAAAGCGCCCCGGCAGGTGTTCGACGGCGACCGTTCGCCGACCACCAGCTTTGCCAGCGTCGAGGTGACGGTGCCCAAAATTCACCAGCTCGGCGCCATCGAGCGGGTCAAGGGCTCGGCCAACAGCAATCCGGCGAAGGATTTCACGGCGACCGGCGTCACCTTCTACGAAGGCGCGCCGCAATTCGCCAAGGCGGTCGGCGCCGATATCGCGATGCGCGGCGACCGCGCGCTGGTTTTCGTGCACGGCTTCAACAACGGCTTCGACGACGGTATCTACCGGCTGACGCAGATCGCGCATGACACGAAATACCCGGGAACGCCGGTGCTGTTTTCGTGGGCGTCGAGCGGCAAGACGACCGGCTACATCTACGACAAGGAAAGCGCCAATGCGGCGCGCGACGATCTCGAAGCGACGCTGCGCATGCTCGCCAAGAGCCGCGCCAAGAGCATCGACATCATTGCCCATTCGATGGGGACCTGGGTGACCATGGAGGCGCTGCGCCAGCTTGCCATCACCGGCGACCGCGACCTCGGCGGCAAGCTCGGCTATGTCATCCTGGCTTCACCCGACATCGACGTCGACGTGTTCAAGAAGCAGATGATCCGCTACGGCAAGCCCGACAAGCCGTTCGCCGTGCTGCTTTCGGGCGACGACCGGGCGCTCAGGCTGTCGACCCTGATCTCTGGCGACAAGCCACGCGTCGGCGACTATGGCGACGCGGCCGACCTCGCCAGCTATGGCGTCTCGGTGGTCGACCTGACCAAGACCAAGGGCGGCGACCGGCTGAACCACGCCAAATTCGCCGACAACCCGTTCCTGGTGCAGCTGCTCGGCGACCGCCTGCGCGCCCCGGCGGGCCTGGCCTCCGAAGAGACCGCGCCGGCCCAGCTCGACAATCTCGGCCAGGGCCTCGGCAAGGCCGTCGGTTCGGTCGCCGAAATCGTCATCACCACGCCGTTCAAAGTGCTGACCATCGCCACCGGCGGGTGAGCCGACCTCTGCTGCCAATCACGCCGGTGATTGGCAGCTGTCAACAAAAACGCCCTGTAGCGATCCTTCGCGCCCCCCTCTGTCCTGCCGGACATCTCCCCCTCTAGTGGGGAGATTGGCCGCCACTTTCGGCTTTCGCCAATCTCCATCTTTGACGAACAAGGCGCTGTCAACGAAACCGCCAATCTTCCCCCTTGAGGGGGAGATGTCCGGCAGGACAGAGGGGGGCGCTGTTCCTCCAGGGTTCAGTGGTTCTTCAAACGAACAAATCAACCTTCTGAAAAGTCGTCACGTCGATCAGGCCGACGTCGGAAATCCTCAACTCCGGGATGACGACCAGCGCCAGCAGCGAGTGCTGCATGTAGGCGTTGTTGAGCGAGCAGCCCATCTGGCGCATGGCGTCGCTGAGTTGGTCCGCCTTGGCGGCGACGATTTCCGCCCGCTCGTTGGACATCAGCCCGGCGATCGGCATTTCGACCAGCGCCAGTTCCTTGCCCCTGGAGAACAGCACGACGCCGCCGCCGACCTCGCCCAGCCGGTTCACGGCCAGAGCCATGTCCTGCTTGTTGGTGCCGACGACGATGATGTGGTGGGCATCGTGGGCCACGCTCGACGCCATGGCGCAGTCGCCGATATAGCCGAAGCCGGAGACGAAGGCGTTGGTGACGCCGCCGGTGCCCTTGTGGCGCTCGACCAGCGCGATCTGGCAGACATCGTTGCGGCGATCCATGGCGACCAGCCCGTCCTCGACGGCAAGATCGGCCTCCAGCGCCCGCGTCGGCGCCTGGTTTTCGATGACGCCGATGACGCGCACCCGCACCTCGTTGGCGCCCATGGGTGCCGCGATGTCGAAATCGCCTGCCTTGAGCTTCCTGCCGAGCTTGACGGTGTTCTTCGCCGTCCGCGGATAATTGTAGGCCGGAATGTCAATTTCGAGCTTGCCGCCCTTGGCCAGCCTGACGCCGCGGCCATAGACCTCGTCGATGGTCATTTCGGCCAGGTCGGAGATGATCAGCAGATCGGCGAGCCGTCCCGGCGCGATCGAGCCGATCTCGCGCTCCAGCCGGAAATGCTGGGCGGTGTTGAGCGTCGCCATCTGGATCGCCGTCACCGGCGTCAGCCCTTGGCTGATGGCGTGGCGCACGACCCGGTCCATATGGCCTTCGTGCACCAGCGTACCGGAATGGCTGTCGTCGGTGCACAGGATGAAGTTGCGCGGGTCGAGGCCGCTCTCGGTCACCGCCTTGATCTGCGAGGCCACGTCGTACCAGGCTGAGCCCAGCCGCAGCATCGCCTTCATGCCCTGGCGGACGCGCGCGATGGCGTCCTCGGCGCGCGTGCCTTCGTGGTCATCCTCCGGGCCGCCGGCGACGTAGCCGTGAAACGGCAGGCCGAGATCGCGCGAGGCATAATGCCCGCCGACGGTCTTGCCGGCCCTCACCGTCGCCGCGATCTCGCCCGACATCACCGGATCATTGGCGGCGACGCCCGGAAAATTCATCACCTCGCCGAGCCCGATGATGTTCTCCCAGGTCATCGCCTCGGCAACGTCGGCGACGGTCAGCTCGGCGCCGGCATGCTCGAGCCCCGGGGCGGAGGGCACGCAGGACGGCATCTGCACGAGCACGTTGACCGGCATGGCGATGGCCTCGTCATGCATCAGCCGCACGCCCGGCAGGCCGAGCACGTTGGCGATCTCATGCGGATCGATGAACATCGAAGTTGTGCCATGCGGGATCACCGCGCGGCAGAATTCCGTCACCGTCACCATGCCGCTCTCGACATGCATATGCGCGTCGCAAAGCCCCGGCACCAGATAGCGGCCGCCGGCATCGACCACCTTGGTGCCCTGGCCGATGGCATGGCCGGCGTTCGGCCCGCAATAAGCGAAGCGGCCGCCGGCAATGGCGATGTCGGTGCCGGCGATGATCTCGCCCGAATGGACGTTGACCCAGCGCCCGTTGCGGATGACGAGATCGGCGGGTTTGCGGCCCATAGCGACATCGACCAGATGCGTCGCCATCTCGGCCCAGGGTTTTGGTTTCGTCGCATTGGCGGTCTTCGGCATCAACAGGCTCCTCTTTGCCCGACTGTGCCAAGCCGCGAGGATTTTGACCAGCGAGGAAGTAAGCGCGGACGGCGAAGTTGCAGATCTCCCCCCTCGAGGGGGAGATGTCGCCGAAGGCGACAGAGGGGGTCGGGACGTCCTGACGCGAACCTTTACCGCGAACAAAACAGGCTGGCCTTTACCGCGAACAAAACAGGCTGGCGCTCGACGCGAGACGTCCCCCTCTGGCCTGCCGGCCATCTCCCCCTCAAGGAGGGAGATTGATGCCACCACGGCTTTCGCCAATCGCCAAGGCCGGGAAGGCAGGACAAATATGCTTTTGTGCCGGCCGCAGCAACTTTGTTCTTGCTTTGTGCCGGCAGCTATGCTATTAATTTGGGTATGGTGCCAATTGGCTCCAACGACCCGTCCTCCCGAGGCGGGTTTTTTTGTTATTGCGCCATTCGTGGCAAATGGCCCAGGCGGAATACGATTCCGTTGCGGCCAATCAGCTTTCGTGTCGTTGGAGGATCCTTCTGAATCGACGGTCGCGGAGTTTGACGCACTCCATCGTTCGAGCCTTCGGCCGGTTCACTCAATTCGATCCCGAACTGTCACTTTTTGCTTGGATCGTCCGCCGGGTTGACGTAGGTGATCTTGAATGGCCCCTCGCCATGAACCTGGATAATCGTATCGCTTGTCGTCCAGGCGAAGTGATTCATTCCGGCCGGCGCGACGCCGAAGCCGCCAGCAGTCAGTTCGACACCTTTCGCCTCGTCGAGCTTATCGCCCATTCCAATATGGAAGTTGCCGGAAAGCACCGTTACGTATTCCGTGGTGGGATGATTATGTGCGGCAATTTTGTAGCCGGCGGGTGTCTTCAACCGCAGCACATAGGCGCCGTCCTTTGAGGGATCTCCAGCGACAACAGCCATTTCCGCGCCAGCGGGAATGACAGCAGGAGCAGGACCCCATTTGATGTCTTTGGCGTTCATCGGCATCTCATCGGCAAACAGAGGCGCCGTCCCAACAAGCAGCAGTGCCAGGGCAGAGGCAAGCTTGAGCATGACAATCTCCCAATGTCTGTAGAGGACGGCGTCGAGTATCGGCGCGCCGATCCACTTGCCAATTGGAGTCTATCAGGGCAGAGCGCCCGAACGCATCCTGCGAACGGGGGACGCGCATTCGCGGTAGCCGCGGAAGTTGCCGGTAAAAACATTTCCAGGTGAAACGATTTTGTTTGTATCACTGTAGGTGATCGGCCTCGCTAGCTTCCAGTGCCAGATTTGTCGACGGCAGAAGACGGCTTGACGGCCTTTGGCTGGCGGCTGAAAAGGGCTGGCCTGCGGACGTGGCGGAATTGGTAGACGCAAGGGACTTAAAATCCCTCGATCTCTGATCGTACGGGTTCGATTCCCGTCGTCCGCACCAGATTTGCACAGCATGTGGCACGTCTTCGGGACGAGAATATGGGAGTTTTTATTCTATGCGATTCAGACGCTCCGAAGGACTTACTCAATCTGAGAAGGTTCTGGCAGAGCTGTGCGATCACTCTTTTCTAAAGCTGTGGACCTATCCTAACCTTTTCAAGAAGCCTGCCAAAGAACTGACAGATCTGCTGGTGGTGTTCGGAAGCGACATACTGCTTTTCTCCGACAAATCCTGCGGATACCCCGACACCGGCAACCCGACATTAGATTGGTCACGCTGGTATCGGAAATCCATTTCCGATTCAGCGCATCAGATTGACCAGGCCGAGCGCTAGCTGCGTAGTTATCCGGACCGCGTCTACCTCGACGCTAAATGCACGACACCGCTTCCAATCACACTGCCGTCCTGTGCCGATACGCGTGTTCATCGCATCTGCGTTGCCCTCGGTGCTGGCGAACGGGTACGGATTGACACAGGGAAACGTGGGCTGACCGTAAACCCATCGGTTCAGAACGATGCAGTGCCGTTCACGGTGGGAAAGACTGACAGAGCTCGCGGCTGGGTTCACGTGTTCAATGAGGAGAGCCTCGCAATTGTGCTTCGCGAATTGTCAACGATCTCTGATTTTGTTCACTATCTCAATAGCAAAACGGCGCTCTTCGACCGCAGCCAACTCATCCTAGCCGAGTCCGAACTCGATCTTATGGCGTACTATCTTTGGAACGGTCGAGTGTTTCCGCCCACGGATCGGCCTTTCAGACTCGATCCGAACCTCTGGTCCAAAGTCGAAGCCGATCCTTCTTTCCTTCGCGGGCGCTTAGAGAACCAGGTCAGCTACTTCTGGGATAACCTGATTGAGTATATCACCCGACATTATCTTGAAGAGACGCTTGAGTTTGGCAACGAGATGAAGATGGCGGACCACGAGCTGTTGGTCAGGATAATGGCCGGCGAGACAAGGTTCTTCCGTAGAGTTCTCACAAACAATATTCTCGAACGCGCAGAGGCGGCCCGGACGCACGCAATAGGAAGTCTTCTGGAATCCGGCCAGCCCGACGTCAACTATGTCCTCTATATCGGGCGCGGAGATGGGGGAAATGATCATGCTGCCTATCGAGCGGATCGCGCGTCACACCTGCAAGCCCGGTGCATTGCGGCCAAGGCGCTTAAACCGGAGAAACGTTACATCATTGGCATCGGCCTAGATGCACGCGGGGTAAAAGGATCGTCCGAGGACTTCGTCTTAATCGATACCAAAGACTGGCCTCCGGAGGCCGTCAAGAAAGCCGAGAAGTTGCGGCAGGAACTAGGCTATTTCCTTCCAGGCAAAGCCATCGAGACGCGGCTGCGTGTGGACGAATATCCGGACAGCACGGCGCCTGTCTGAAGCTAGAAAGAGATCGACTTGGCAATCCATCCGTAAAATTCGCGCATTTCTTTCACGGGACGACCGTTATAGCCTCGGAAATCCGCCCTGCGGGGCGACTCAGACGAACGGGTGTTGTGAGATCCCCTCACTTCCCAATCGGGTTCAGCTTTAAATGCTGGATTAAAATAATCGTCTTGGCATCGATGATGCGACCGTCGTGGATGCCGGCCAGCGCCTCGTCGAGCGGCATTTCCAGAACTTCGATGTCCTCGCCTTCGTCGTGGGCGCCGCCGCCGTCGGAAATGCGGTCGGCGGGCGAATAGCGGGCGACGAAGAACCAGAGCCGCTCGGTCACGCTGCCGGGGCTCATATAGGGCGAAAACAGCCGCTGCACGTCCTTCAGCCGATAGCCGAGTTCCTCCTCGGCCTCCTTGCGGATGCAGGTTTCGGGATCGTCTTCGTCGAGCAGGCCGGCGCAGGCCTCGATCAGCGGCTCGCGGTGGCCGGTGACATAGGCCGGGTAGCGGAACTGCCGCACCAGAAGCACCGTCGAGCGGTCGGGATCGAAAGGCAGGATCACCGCGCCGTCGCCGCGATCGTAGGTCTGGCGGGTGTGCGTTTCCCATTTGCCGTCGCGCCGGCGGTAGTCGAAGACGGTCTTTTTCAAAACCGCCCACTCGTCGGAAAGGACTTCCTCAGAGCGGATGCGAATGCGATCTTCCATGGTGGACTCCCTGCTGCCGCGGCAAGGCGTAGCCGCGAACGGCGGTTCGTGCAATCGGGCCACCAATTGGTCCAGAGCACCGGTTCACCGTCTCGTGTCTGGCGCTGGCACAATCGGCTGCATAAATAGCGGCAACCCTTTCCGGAGTTTTTTATGACCTCATCGCTTTTCCAGCCGATCACCCTCGACGGCCTGACCTTCCCCAATCGCATCGCGGTCGCGCCGATGTGCCAGTATTCGGCCGAGGACGGCTCGGCCAGCGATTGGCATCTCTATCACTGGATGAACCTAGCGATGTCGGGCGCCGGCATGGTCACCGTCGAGATGACCGATGTCGAACGGCGCGGCCGCATCTCGCATGGCTGTCTCGGCCTCTATTCCGAGGACAACGAGGCGGCCGCGCGACGCACGCTGGATGCAGCCAAGCGTGTCGCGGCACCGGGCACGAAATTCGGCACGCAGCTTGCCCATGCCGGCCGCAAGGCCTCGAATCGGAAACCCTGGGAGGGCGGCGGCCCGCTGCATGCCGATCAGGATCCGTGGCCGATCGTGTCGGCCTCGGCGATCGCCTACGACACCGGCTGGCAGGTGCCGCGGGCCCTGGAGGACGACGAGATCCTGCAAATCATCGAACGCTTCGCCGAAGCGGCACGGCGGGCCGAGCGCGCCGGCTTCGACTTCATCGAGCTGCATGCCGCGCATGGCTATCTGATCTTCCAGTTCCTGTCGCCGCTCTCCAACCGGCGCACCGACCGCTGGGGCGGCTCGCTGGAAAACCGCATGCGTTTCGCCGTCGAGATCGCCAAGGCGGTGAAGAAGGCGGTGCCGAGACTGATGCTCGGGGCGCGCCTGTCGATCAAGGAATGGGTCGATGGCGGCTTCGAGATCGAGGATGCGATCGAAGTGGCAAAAGCGCTGAAGGAAGCCGGCGTCGCCTATCTCTGCTGCTCGAGCGGCGGCAATTCACTGTTGCAGAAGCTGCCCTCCGGGCCCGGCTACCAGGTACATCTGGCCGAAGCGGTGCGCAAGGCCGTCGGCATCCCGACGCGGGCCGTCGGCCTGATCGACGATCCGAAACAGGCCGAGGCGATCGTCGCCGACGGCCGCGCCGACATGGTGGCGCTGGCGCGCGCCTTCCTCGCCGATCCGCGCTGGGGCTGGCGCGCCGCGGCCACCTTCGGCGAAAAAATCCACCCGGCGCCGCAGCTTGCCCGCTCGGTGACGACGATGCAGCATTGGATGAAAGCGGCGAACTGAAGGGGCGGGTTCTCACCTCACTGGGCAGGTATCACAGCTTCGCATTGATCCACTGCCGGTGTAGAGTGGCCGGGGCCGCGGCTGGGCGCGGCGGGTTGGGGGAGCAGAGACATGCCGTTCAGGGGGAATTCCATTGCGGCTGCTGCCGCGGTGTTGGCCGGGCTGTCGTTCGCCGCACCGACGCCGGCCGAGGCGCAATATTGCGAAGGCACGGTGCACGGCCTTTCCAGGCACTACAATCTGGCGACGGGAAGCGGCTTTCTCGCCGTTCGAGCCCGACCGAACTCGTCGTCGCGCATGATCGGGCAATTATTCAACGGCGACCAAACCGAGATCTTCGACCGCCGAGGAAGCTGGTACAAGGTCGATTTCGGCGGCCGCACCGGCTGGGCGAATGCACGCTGGCTGCGCAACGACTGCGGCTATTGAGCTATTTTCGCCTGAGCTAAAATAGCAGTTGCAACCAAATCGGCCGCTCCGCGTTGGCGGCGATGATGGACAGCAAGCCATTTGAAAAGCCGGTCGTGGTCGAACTCGGCCATGTCGGCAAATATCGGCAGATCCGCAGCGCCCAGGAGGCGGCGGAGTGCCTGATGACGGTCTGGCCACTCAATCGCGGGCCGCGTCATCGTGATGCCCTCGACACTTGCCTAAAAGTGCTGGAAGGTTATCGTTCGACGGCGGATGCGCGCCGGGCACTGATCGAAGCCGCCAGGGAATCGGATGTGCTGGTCACAGACGACAGGCTGCCAGACGACAGACTGGCCGACGATAGGCTGCATTGAGGCAACGGGCTTTCAACCGGAGGGTTTCATGGCGAAACTGACCTACAAGATCGTCGAGCATGACGGAGGCTGGGCCTACAAGGTCGGCTCGACATTCTCCGAAACGTTCCCCACCCATCAGGACGCGTTGCGCGCCGCCGAGATCGCTTCGGCCGAACAGCAGGTCGCCGGCAATACCGACGGCATCCAGTACGAGGACGCCGACGGCAAATGGCACGACGAACTCGCCGACGGCCGCGACCGGCCGCAGACCGAGGTTTCGGATTAGGGTGTGCCGATATCCCAGTGATGCCGGCGTGCTTTACAGGTCGGTTTGGTAGCGCTACCGTCTCACATCGCGCGTGACCGGGGAGGAGCCTGGGCGCTGTCGCGGGCCAGGCAGGAAAGCGGTTTCCTTCGAAGTCGGTGCAGGAATCAATCGGGAGGAGATCGATGGCGTCTGTCGCAATCGGCGATGTCTACAAATCATTTGGGACCGTCGAGGTCCTGCACGGGGTCAGCGTCGATATAAACGACGGCGAGTTCGTCACGCTGGTCGGTCCTTCGGGTTGCGGAAAGTCGACCCTGCTCAGGATGATCGCCGGCCTGGAAAAGATCTCGCGCGGCCAGATCGCGATCGGCAAACGTGTCGTCAACAACGTTGCGCCAAAGGAGCGCGACGTCGCCATGGTCTTCCAGAACTATGCGCTCTACCCACATATGACGGTCGCCGAGAACATGGCGTTCTCGCTGATGCTCAAGGGCGTTCCCAAGACAGAGAGCGATGCCGGCGTGCGGCGCGCGGCCGAAATCCTGGGACTGGTGCCGCTGCTCGACCGCTATCCGCGCCAGCTTTCCGGCGGGCAGCGCCAGCGCGTTGCCATGGGCCGGGCGATCGTGCGCGATCCGCAGGTTTTCCTGTTCGACGAGCCGCTATCCAATCTCGATGCCAAGCTCCGGGTGCAGATGCGCGCCGAGATCAAGGAACTGCACCAGCGCCTGAAGACGACGACGGTCTACGTCACCCACGACCAGATCGAGGCGATGACCATGGCCGACAAGATCGTCGTCATGCATGACGGCATCGTCGAACAGATCGGGCCGCCGCTCGAACTCTACGACCGGCCGAACAACCTCTTTGTCGCCAGCTTTATCGGCTCGCCCGCCATGAATATGCTCAGGGGCGAGATCGTAAGCGACGGCTCGCCGTCGTTTCGCGGCGCCGGAGGGATTTCGGTCCCGTTGGCCTCGGCACTTTCCATCGGCAATGGTGAGCCGGTCGTGCTGGGGATACGGCCCGAGCATTTACGGCTGTCCGACCATCAGGGCATCCCGGTCACCGTCGTGGTGGTCGAGCCGACAGGGTCCGAAGTGCAGCTCATCGGCCGCACCGCCGGCGGCGAGGAGATCGTCGCAAACTTCCGGGAACGCCATTCCTTCACGCCGGGCGAAACCATCCGGCTTACGGCCGAGCCTGGCCTCATCCATCTCTTTCACGGCAAAACCGGACAGCGGTTCGAAACACCCATCGGGCAGTAGGACGGCAAGGACAATAAGCAGGAGGAAGCGAGCATGAAATTCACCAGACGTGACGTGATCCGCACCACCGCCGGCGTTGCGGCGGGAGCCTTGGGAAGCCGGCTCATCGGCTCTCCCGCCTTTGCCCAGGAGGGGTTGAAATACAAGCCCGAGGACGGCGCCAAGCTCAGGCTGTTGCGCTGGTCGCCTTTCGTGCAGGGCGACGAGGATCAATGGCTGGCCAACACCAAGCGCTTTACCGAAGCGACCGGTGTCGAGGTCCGCGTCGACAAGGAAAGCTGGGAGGACATCCGCCCCAAGGCGGCGGTCGCCGCCAATGTCGGCTCCGGTCCGGACCTGATGTTCGTCTGGTTCGACGACCCGCACCAATATCCCGACAAGCTGCACGACGTGACGGAACTGGGCGAATATCTCGGCTCGAAATATGGCGGCTGGCACGATGGACCGCACCAATATGCGACACGGCAAGGCAAATTCCTCGGCCTGCCGCTGGCGACAATCGGCAATGCCATCGTCTATCGCGAAAGCTGGGTGAAGGAGGCCGGCTTCTCCGAATTTCCGAAGGACACGGCAGGCTTGCTCGAGCTTTGCAAGGCATTGCAGGCAAAGGGGCACCCGGCCGGCTTCACGCATGGCCACGGCGTAGGCGACGGCAACAACTACGCCCACTGGCTGCTGTGGAGCCATGGCGGCCAGATGGTCGACGAGAGCGGCAAGGTGACGATCAATAGCCCCGAGACGCTCAAGGCGATCGAATACGCGCAGCAACTCTACAAGACTTTCATTCCGGGTACCGAAAGCTGGCTCGACGTCAACAACAACCGCGCCTTCCTGGCCGGGGAATTGAGCGTCATCGCCAACGGCATTTCGGCCTACAACACCGCCAAGATCAACAAGGACAAGGATCCGAAACTGGCCGAGATGGTCAAGGACATCCGCACCACCAACCTGCCGATCGGCCCGGTCGGAAAATCCGTCGAGCTGTTCCAGGTGACCACGGCCGTGATCTTCGACTACACGCCCTACCCCAACGCCGCCAAGGCCTACCTGCAGTTCATGTTCGAGGATCCGCAAATGTCGCAGTGGATCACGTCGTCGGCAGGCTATTGCTGCCAGACGCTCAAAGCCTTCGACAACAACCCGGTATGGACGGCCGATCCGAACAATGCCGCCTACGCCAAGGCCTCGGCGACGCTGCGGCCCAACGGCTATGCCGGCCCGCTTGGCTATGCCTCGGCAGCGACCATGGCCGACTATGTGCTGGTCGACATGTTCGCCAAGGCGGTGACCGGCCAGGCGACGCCGCAAGAAGCGATGGAAGAAGCCGAGAAGCGCGCAAACCGCTACTATCGCGTTTGAGCCGGATTCAGCCGGGCAGCCATGCTGCCCGGCTGGCTTTGGACTGCGTCGCGGCCGCCCGCCGATCAATGAGACCTTAGAGGAGCCGACCCATGGCCGTGACCTCCGCTGCCGCCCAGCCACGCCGGTCGACGCTGTCGCGCATTCTAGCGTTCGTGTCCGAAAGTCATAACGCGCTGGGCTTCGGCTTCATGCTGCCGGCGGCGGCGCTGCTGCTGGTCTTCCTGACCTATCCGCTCGGGCTCGGCGTCTGGCTCGGCTTCACCGATGCCCGCATCGGCCGCCCCGGCATCTTCATCGGCTTCGAGAACTATGAATATCTGTGGGATGACGCGGTCTTCTGGCTCTCCGTCTTCAACACCTTGCTCTACACGATCAGCGCCTCGATCCTGAAGTTTGCGCTCGGCCTGTGGCTGGCGCTTATCCTCAACCAGAACCTGCCGTTCAAGTCGTTCTTCCGCGCGATCGTCCTGCTGCCCTGGGTGGTGCCGACGGTGCTGTCGGCGATCGCCTTCTGGTGGATCTACGATTCGCAATTCTCGATCCTGTCCTGGGCGCTTATGGAAATGGGCCTGATCGACCACCGCATCAACTTCCTCGGCGATCCCGAGAATGCGCGGGCTTCGGTCATCGCCGCCAATGTCTGGCGCGGCATTCCTTTCGTGGCGATCACGCTGCTTGCCGGCCTGCAGACGATTCCGCAGTCGCTCTACGAGGCCGCCACGCTCGACGGCGCCAGCCGCTGGCAATTGTTCCGCTATGTGACGCTGCCGCTGCTGACGCCGATCATCGCCATCACCATGACGTTTTCGGTGCTGTTCACCTTCACCGATTTCCAGCTGATCTATGTGCTGACGCGCGGCGGGCCGGTGAACGCCACGCATCTGATGGCGACGCTGTCGTTCCAGCGCGGCATTTCCGGAGGCCAGCTTGGCGAAGGCGCCGCGATCGCAGTTGCCATGATCCCGTTCCTGCTGGCGGCGATCCTGTTCAGCTATTTTGGCCTGCAGCGTCGCAAATGGCAGCAGGGCGGCGGAGATTGACATGACCGCGATCGAAACGAGCAAACGCCCGGAACTCGACGAAGGCGGCATGGGCTACCTGCAGAGTTTGCCGCGCCGCGTGGTGACGGTCTACCTGCCGTTGCTGATCTTCGTCATCGTGCTGTTGTTTCCGTTCTACTGGATGACGATCACGGCGGTTAAGCCCAACCTCGAGATGACCGACTACGCCAATTTCAATCCGTTCTGGGTGGTGCATCCGACGCTCGAGCATATCCGCTACCTGCTCTTCGAGACATCCTATCCGGGCTGGCTGCTCAACACGATCATCATCTCGACCGCCGCCACGTTCCTGTCGCTGCTGGCTGCGGTGTTCGCTGCCTATGCGATCGAACGCTTGAGGTTCTCCGGGGCGCGGCAGGTCGGCCTCGCGGTGTTCCTCGCCTATCTCGTGCCGCCCTCGATCCTGTTCATTCCGCTGTCTGTGATGGTGTTCAACCTTGGACTTTACGACACGCCATTCGCGCTCATCCTCACCTATCCGACCTTCCTGATCCCGTTCTGCACATGGCTGCTGATGGGTTATTTCCGCTCGATCCCGTTCGAGCTGGAGGAATGCGCGCTGATCGACGGGGCGAGCCGTTGGCAGATCCTCACCAAGATCGTGCTGCCGCTATCGGTGCCGGGCCTGATTTCCGCCGGCATCTTCGCATTCACGCTGTCATGGAACGAGTTCATCTACGCCTTGACCTTCATCCAGTCGTCCGAAAACAAGACTGTGCCGGTCGGCGTGCTCACCGAGCTGGTGCGCTCGGACGTCTATGAATGGGGGGCGCTGATGGCGGGAGCGCTGATCGGCTCGCTGCCGGTCGTGGTGCTCTATTCGTTCTTTGTCGAGCACTATGTTTCCTCGATGACCGGAGCCGTGAAGGAATAGCCAGCATCGCGATTGGGTTCGGAGGTATTCCCGGCGGCCAGGAATGCCTGGGGTAGGCACCCTGCCGGCCGAGACCGCGTTCCGGGAGGGTGTCAGCTGCTGGTGTCGGACTTCGGCGCAAATGCGCGGTCGGCAATGCGTTCGATGAAAGCGACGACCCGTTCCGGCTCGACGAATTGCGGCATGTGGCCAAGCCCCTCGACAGGCTCGAAATGCAGCCCCCTGATCTTTTCCATCACCGGCCAGCCATGGATATCGATGCCCAGCACGCGGTCGGAAGCACCAAACAGAATGCCGGCCGGCATGGTGATCTCGCGATAGCGTTGCTCGATGCGGCCAAGGTCGTGCTCGATGGCCACGACATCGGTCGACGTTGCATAGAAATGGCTTGGCCTCAGCCCGCACCAGCCGCCGCCCTCGACCATATAGTCGGCCGGCGCCGTCTGCGGCGCGAAAATGAAGGCAAGCGTCGCTTCGGCATATTTGAGAGCCGCCGGGATCGCCACCGCATGAGCCATGATCCGGCGCCGCAGCGGCGACTTAATGTACAGCGGGCCGAACTTCTCGCGCGCGTCCGGCTCCAGATGGGTCAGCGGTGCCAGCAAGGCGATGCCGGAAATCGCCTCTGGATGCTCGATAGCCAGCGTCAGCGCGATGGCGCCACCCAGCGAATGACCGACGACCAGAGGCTTTTCCAGCCCAAGCGCGTCGATAAAATGCCGCACGATCTCGGCCTGCTCGGGCAGCCGTCCGCTGGCGGCCCTGGCCCGCACCGAATAGCCGGAGCCCGGACGGTCGAGCGCGATCAGCCGATAGTTCGGGCCGAACCGTCCGAACAGCGTGTGGCCGAATTGATGAAGCTGCGCGCCGAGGCCGTGCAGGAAGACGATCGGCCGCCCCTCGCCCGTCTCGACATAATGGATGCGGTTGCCGTCGATCTCGATGAATTTGCCACTGGCCGGCACCAGCCTTTCGGCCTCCGCCGCGATCCGCAGCGTCGCCAGCATCGGATAGGCTGCCACGACGAGCGCCAGCAGAAACAGCGCGCCGGGTAGCCATAGCAGAATCGATGCCGGCATGTCTTGCTCAGGGCTCCAAACCGGCACGCAGCATCACCCGCCGACGGGTGCACTGCAAGGGAGGTGGCGCAGGTACATCCGTCGTTTGGCGGCATTGCCGCCGGCCGTTTGCCGCGCTATCTCAGGCGACCCGTTTGCCGGAGCCAGTCATGACCGAAATCGTCACCGCCGCCATGCTCGTCATCGGCGACGAGATTCTGTCCAGCCGCACCAAGGACAAGAACATCGGCCACCTCGCCGACATCATGACGGCGATCGGCATCGACCTGAAGGAAATGCGCATCGTTGCGGACGAGGAAGACGAGATCGTCGCTGCGGTGAATGCGCTGCGCACCCGCTATACTTATGTCTTCACCACCGGCGGCATCGGCCCGACGCATGACGACATCACCGCCGATTCGGTTGCCAAGGCCTTTGGCGTGCCATGCGAATACGACGCCAAGGCCTACGCCCTGCTGGAGGCAAGCTACGCCGCCCGCGGCATCGAATACACCGAAGCGCGCAAGCGCATGGCGCGGATGCCGCGCGGGGCAGACCACATCGATAATCCAGTGTCGGTTGCGCCGGGCTTTCGCATTGGCAACGTCCATGTCATGGCCGGCGTGCCGGCGATTTTCCAGGCGATGCTCGACAATGTCGTGCCGACATTGCGGGCCGGCACCAAAATGCTGTCGGCAACCGTGGAATGCCCGTTCGGCGAAGGCCTGATCGGCGGGCCGCTGGGCGACATCCAGAAGGCGCATCCGGACACGATCATCGGCTCCTACCCGAAATATGGCGATGGCAAATTCTGGACGGAACTGGTGGTGCGCGCCCGCAGCCAGCAGGCGCTGGACTCCGCACGCGCCGACGTAGAGGCTATGGTGGCGGGCTTGATCAAGGCAAGCCGAGTGGGCTGATCGGCCGGCCTGACGGAACCAGCATCGCGCAGTGACGTTTGTCACGAGTGGGATCGCCGCAAGAAGTGAGGGACTGCCATGCGCTTCAAGACCATCGTCGCCATATTGCAGAATGAACAGGATGCCGAGCGCGTCCTCGACTGCGCGATCCCGCTGGCCAGCCGATTCCAGAGCCATCTGATCGGCATCCATGCCGAGGCGCTGCCCGTGCCCTACACCTCTGCCACCGGCTTTCCGGACACCGAGTTCCTGCAGGTTTCCGCCGATATGAACCGGGAGCGCGCCGAGAAGTTGCAGGCCGCCTTTCACAAGCGCATCGAGAATTCCGGCCTGTCGTTCGAGTGGCGCAGCCTCGAGAGTTTTTCCGGCGACAGTGCGCTGACCGGCATCTCGACCGTTCGCACCGCGGACCTGATCATCGCCGCCCAGCGCGAATCGGGCAGCGACCCGAGCGCCGACGTCGACACGCTGGTCTACGATGCCGGCCGGCCGGTGCTGGTGGTGCCGCATTCGGGTCCGCTCGTCACCAGCTTCAAGCACGTGCTGCTCGCCTGGAACGGCAGCAAGGAAGCCGCGCGCGCGGCCTTCGATGCCCTGCCCTTCATTATCGAGGCCGAAAAGACGGACATCGTCGTCATCGACCCGCCCGATACGCTCGACGAGGCGCCGGAAACAGCCGGCGCCGAGATCGCCGCCTCGCTGTCCAGGCATGGCGCGACCGTCAGTGTCTCGGTGCTGAGGTCCGGCGGCGCCTCGGTCGACGACATCATCCAGACCAGGGTCGCCGAGTCGGGTGCGGACCTGCTCGTGCTCGGCGCCTACAGCCATTCCTGGCTGCGCCAGCTGCTGTTCGGCGGGGTGACGCGAACGGTGCTGCGCACCGCACCCGTGGCGGCCTTTCTGTCGCGGTAGGTTCACAGGGATAGCTGGCAGGACAATAGCTTTGCCGCGCCCTTGCCAAAGCCAAGCCTTTCCAGTTAATTCCGCGCGCATTCCATAGTGTCTGCGCGCGATGCGCGCTTTGCGGAGTGCGCGAAAGATGTCCCTGCCCGAAAAAGCCTTCCCGGTCTCCTGGGACCAGTTCCACCGCGATGCGCGCGCGCTCGCCTGGCGGCTTGCCGGCGCCAACAAGGGGCAATGGAAGGCGATCGTCTGCATCACGCGCGGCGGCCTGGTTCCGGCCGCCATCATTTCGCGCGAGCTTGGCATCCGCATCATCGAGACGGTCTGCGTCGCCTCCTACCACGATTATACCAGCCAGGGGCAATTGCAGGTGCTGAAGGAGGTCACGCCGGCGCTGCTCGCCGATGACGGGGCCGGCGTGCTGATCATCGACGACCTCACCGACACCGGCAAGACGGCGGGCATAGTGCGCGCGATGATGCCCAAGGCGCATTTCGCCACCGTCTATGCCAAGCCGAAAGGCAGGCCGATGGTCGACACTTTCGTCACCGAGGTCAGCCAGGACACCTGGATCTATTTCCCCTGGGACATGGGCTTCACCTACCAGAAGCCGATCGCCGACGACCACGCCGGCTGATTCGCGGCAACGCCGCTTGATGCACCGAGTCCGCCCAGGGGACCTCCGCACACCGATAAAGGCGTGGCGCGACGCTGCTGCAGTCGCGCCATTGGGCTGAGATCGGCGCAGATTGACGGAATCTGGCCGATCCGTGAAACATTTTTTACTTTCATTGCTTATAATTAGCCGTAAGATTCGTGAGACGGCAAATAATTCTGGAAGCTGGGGCAAGCTTCTCCGATGTTGACGAGGCCAACGACGCACAACCATAAGGCCGAAAGGGTCCGGCGACTCTTCGGCGCGGTGCCGTCCCGCCTGCAGGTTGCAGCCCTGCCCTGGCGCGATAGCGGCGACGGCGTCGAAATCATGCTGATCACCAGCCGCGATACCGGCCGCTGGGTGCTTCCCAAGGGCTGGCCGGAAGCGAAGGAGCCGCTTTGCGAAGCGGCGGCACGCGAAGCCGGCGAGGAGGCCGGCCTGAGCGGCACAATCTCGCATCACGAGGCCGGCCGCTATTTCTATGCCAAGCTGCTGGCTACCGGCGAGGAAGTGCCGTGCGAGGTCCTGGTGTTCCCGCTGCAGGTCGACAAGGTCGCCGACCGGTGGAAGGAAAAGCGGGCACGCAGCCGCAAATGGGTCAGCGCCGCCGAGGCTGTGCGCATGGTCAACGAACCCGACCTCAGCCAGATCATCGCCCATTTCTGCGCGGATCCGCATCGGTTCTCCTGAGTCTCAGTCGCGCATAGCCTATCGCTGAGGTGCTGTGGAACGTCGTTGCCGAAGCGCCTCCACCCAGAGCCGACCCTTCCTTGCGCTCCGCTTCTATCCCCGTTATCCACATGCGTGACACACAAGATGTGGGGGTCATAAAAGCTACGCAAACGAATCCTTGACGCCGCAAAACGAGTCGCCTTTTATAGGCCATGCGCTCCTGTTGAGAGTGTGACCGGAAAAGTTTCGAGGCCGGTCTTTTTCCCGGAATATGTGCGTTTTGAGCCGCATTCCCGCCTGTTTACGAGGCCGGCGAAGGCGTGGGATTTTGAAGCCTTGGGTGGCGAAAGGGGAGGATTGTCGGACTTGAATAAATTGTCTGTTAATACTATATTTAGTGTTTGCAGGTAGGTTCGACGCTAGATAATGTAAATTTCCCTCGATCGAGGGCGTTACAAAAAGTTTTCAGTTTTGAGGGATCCACAGGGTCCGTGAGCGCGTTGGACAGCGGCCTCGCGAGAGGTTTGACCGGCAGGGCGGCGGAGACTGTGAAGATGAGAGCCGGCGGGTTTCGAACGCCGGCAGACGGCGGACATGCGCGTTTCGTCAAGAGGGCAGAAATCCTCTGGGAAAAGCGCTATATGTAGACAAAAGGGACCGGACCAATGCGCATCGAGCGTCGTTTCACCAAGCCAGGGCAATCAGCTTACGCGGAGATCGAATTCCGCAAGGCGCTTTCCGAGATCAAGAATCCGGATGGCTCGGTGGTGTTCCGCTTGGACAACATCGACGTGCCGGCGCAGTTCTCCCAGGTTGCCGCCGATATCCTGGCGCAGAAATATTTCCGCAAGGCGGGTGTTCCCGCACGGCTGAAGAAGGTCGAAGAGACGCAAGTCCCCTCCTTCCTGTGGCGCTCCGTCGCCGACGAGGCTGAACTGGCCAAGCTGCCGGAAGCCGAGCGCTACGGTTCCGAGATCGACGCCCGCCAGGTCTTCGACCGGCTTGCCGGTACCTGGACCTATTGGGGCTGGAAGGGCGGCTACTTCAAGTCGGAGGAAGACGCGAGCGCCTTCCGCGACGAGCTCGCCTATATGCTGGCCACCCAGCGCGTCGCGCCGAACTCGCCGCAATGGTTCAACACCGGCCTGCACTGGGCCTATGGCATCGACGGTCCGAGCCAGGGCCATTTCTATGTCGACCCGTTCACCGGCAAGCTGACCAAGTCGAAGTCTTCCTACGAGCATCCGCAGCCGCATGCCTGCTTCATCCAGGGCGTGCAGGACGACCTCGTCAACGAGGGCGGCATCATGGACCTGTGGGTGCGTGAGGCGCGGCTGTTCAAATACGGCTCCGGCACCGGCTCCAACTTCTCGTTCCTGCGCGGCGAAGGCGAAAAGCTGTCGGGCGGCGGTCGTTCGTCGGGGCTGATGAGCTTCCTCAAGATCGGCGACCGCGCCGCGGGCGCCATCAAGTCGGGGGGCACGACACGCCGCGCCGCGAAAATGGTCATCGTCGACGCCGATCATCCCGATATCGAGGAATTCATCGACTGGAAGGTCAATGAGGAGCAGAAGGTCGCCTCGCTGGTCACCGGCTCGAAGATCGTCAAGAAGCGTCTCGAAGCGATCATGAAGGCCTGCATCAACTGCGAAGGCAATGGCGACGATTGCTTCGACCCGGCGGTCAACACCGCACTGAAGCGCGAGATCAAGGCGGCCAAGAAGGACGCGGTGCCGGAGAACTACATCTACCGCGTCATCCAGTTTGCAAAGCAGGGCTACACCTCGATGTCGTTCAAGACCTACGACACCGACTGGGATTCGGACGCCTATCTCACGGTTTCCGGCCAGAATTCCAACAATTCGGTGTCGCTGAAGGACGATTTCCTGCGCGCCGTCGAGCAGGACGGCGACTGGCATCTCACCGCCCGCAAGGACGGCAAGGTGCTGAAGACGCTGAAGGCGCGCGATCTCTGGGAAAAGATCGGCTATGCCGCCTGGGCATCGGCCGATCCGGGCCTGCATTTCAACACGACGATGAACGACTGGCACACCTGCGCCTCGGCCGGTGCGATCCGGGCGTCCAACCCGTGCTCGGAATACATGTTCCTCGACGACACCGCCTGCAACCTGGCCTCGATCAACCTTCTGCCCTATCGCAACGCCGACGGCACCATCGACATCGCTGCCTACGAGCACACAGTGCGGCTGTGGACCATGGTGCTGGAAATCTCCGTCATGATGGCGCAGTTCCCGTCGAAGGAGATCGCCAAGCTTTCCTACGAGTACCGCACGCTCGGCCTCGGCTACGCCAATATCGGCGGCCTGCTGATGACCTCGGGCATTCCCTATGATTCCGACGAGGGCCGCGCCATCTGTGCCGCCCTCACCGCGATCATGACCGGCACGGCCTATGCAACTTCGGCCGAAATGGCCGCCGAGCTCGGCGCGTTCCCCGACTACGACCGCAACGCGCAGAACATGCTGCGCGTCATGCGCAACCACCGCCGCGCGGCCTATGGCGAAAGGGACGGCTACGAGAAGCTAGCCGTCAACCCGGTGCCGCTGGTCGCCTCGGATCTCAGGCAGCAGGAGCTTGCCGACCATGCCAAGGCCGCCTGGGACCGCGCCATCGAGCTCGGCGAGGAGCATGGCTACCGCAACGCACAGGCAACGGTGATCGCACCGACCGGCACGATCGGCCTGGTGATGGATTGCGACACCACCGGCATCGAGCCCGACTTCGCGCTGGTAAAATTCAAGAAGCTGGCCGGCGGCGGCTATTTCAAGATCATCAACCGCGCCGTTCCGGAAGCGCTGCGCACGCTCGGCTATTCCGAGAGCCAGATCGCCGAGATCGAGGCCTATGCCGTCGGCCACGGCAATCTCAACCAGGCGCCGGGCATCAATCCCGGCTCGCTCAAGGCAAAAGGCTTTACCGACGAAAAGATCGCAGCGCTCAATGCGGCGCTGAAGTCGGCCTTCGACATCAAGTTCGTCTTCAACCAGTGGACGCTGGGCGCCGACTGGGTGAAGGAGACGTTCGGCTTCACCGACGAGCAGCTCAATGATTTCTCGTTCGAGATGCTGCCGGCGCTGGGCTTTTCGAAGAAGGACATCGAGGCCGCCAACATCCATGTCTGCGGGGCGATGACGCTGGAAGGCGCGCCGTTCCTGAAGGCCGAACACCTGCCGGTGTTCGACTGCGCCAGCCCGTGCGGCAAGATCGGCAAGCGTTCGCTGTCGATCAACAGCCACATCATGATGATGGCGGCGGCGCAGCCCTTCATCTCCGGCGCCATCTCCAAGACCATCAACATGCCGAACGACGCGACGGTGGAAGACGCCAAGGGCGCCTACATGCTGTCGTGGAAGCTGGCGCTGAAGGCCAACGCGCTCTATCGCGACGGCTCGAAGCTGTCGCAGCCGCTCAACGCCTCGTTGCTTGCCGACGTCGAAGACGACGAGGACGAAGCCATCGAGCAGCTGATCGCGGCGCCGGCCGCACAGCGCGCCGTGCAGGTGACCGAGAAGATCGTCGAGCGCGTCGTCGAGCGTCTCTACCGCGACCGCGAGAAACTGCCGAACCGCCGCAAGGGCTATACCCAGAAGGCGGTCGTCGGCGGCCACAAGGTCTATCTGCGCACTGGCGAGTTTGATGACGGCCGTATCGGCGAGATCTTCATCGACATGCACAAGGAAGGTGCGGCCTTCCGGGCGATGATGAACAACTTCGCTATCGCCATCTCGCTCGGCCTGCAATATGGCGTGCCGCTCGACGAATATGTCGAGGCCTTCACCTTCACCAAGTTCGAGCCGGCCGGCATGGTGCAGGGCAACGACGCCATCAAGAACGCCACGTCGATCCTCGACTACGTGTTCCGCGAACTGGCTGTCTCCTATCTCGGCCGCCACGATCTCGCCCATGTCGACCAGTCGGATTTCGACAAGACGGCACTCGGACGCGGCATCAATGAAGGCAAGGCGACGCCCTTCTCCAAGGGCCTGACCCGCGGCGCCTCGCCGGTCAAGCTGGTGTCGGGCATGGGCGCCGAGCCGAAAGGCTTTGCGGGTTCCGGTTCCGGAACTCCAGCCCGTACCGCCCCGACCGCTTTCTCCGGCTCCAACGTGCTGACGCTAAAACCGGCAAGCGACGAAGCCGTCGCCTACAAGCGCGACTACGAGGAGCGCGCCAGGGAACTGGTCGAGGACATCGTCTACGCGGAAGCCTCCGACCCGACGGAGCTGTTCACCGACGAGGCCGCGAAAGAAGCAGCCGAAGCCAAAGCGCTCGCCGCCAACCGGCGCCAGCAATCGCTGATGCAGGGCTACACCGGCAACGAATGCTCGGAATGCCATAACTTCACGATGGTGCGGAACGGGACTTGCGAGAAGTGCGATACTTGCGGGGCCACGAGCGGGTGTAGCTGAGGAGCTGAGGTCGCGCCCTCCCTTCTCCCCTTGTGGGAGAAGGTGGCCGAGCGAAGCTCGGTCGGATGAGGGGTGCTCCAGCTTGGCACCGGCGGCGCTCCGTCCAACACCCCTCAACCGTCTCGGCGCTCCGCGCCGAGCCACCTTCTCCCACAGGGGGAGAAGGGAAGAGCGCGCGATTACCGCCAAGGCTGCAAACTGTCATCGCGGACGTAAGCGATGATG